>JAIFKX010000074.1 GCA_020049335.1 Paludibacter sp.
ATTGGGTAAAACATCGAAGAAATTATCCGAAAATTCATCATCGCCATTGGGTAACGACAAATAGACACTTTTTGCTAAGCTGTTGGTCGATATTTCTATTTCAAAACCATTTTTGATTTGTGTTATTTCTGATTTAATGATTGGCTGTTCAAAAAGCAGGTTCTTTACATGATTAAAATACATAAGGTTTTCTGAAACTGTCCGACCATTTTGACTTAAAACGGTGGATAAAACCAGTTCATTTTTGTTCTGCCCTTTCAATAATTCATCAGTAGCAATGCTGTAGAATACTGCATTCGACTGAGCTCCAATCTTTACATCCAACATTTTGCTGAAAATTACTTTGCCTGCAAAATTCATTAATCTGATGCTAAGTTTAGCATCAAAAGCTTTCAAACTATCCGAATTGATAAACACATTCAATTTAGTATCCGAATTGATAATGGTATCACTCAAAGCTGGAATCACCGAAACATTTTTAAAGGCTTTTTTGGCTACATAATAGGCCGCTTTTTTCTTGCCCAAATAATCAATCACCGACCAGCCAATATTTGGCCACGCATCGCCAAACTGCCAGTACATACTGCCCATACATCGTGGTTTGTTGATGCGGTGTGCTTCACTGGCTATTTTGATAGCATCAGCCTGAAAAAGTTGGGTGAGATACACCAAACTCTCAAAATCTTTGGGTGCTTTGTAATCTTCATTCAAGTAACGCATCATCATTTTATTGCCTTCCATATCGGGCGTAATCCAAGGCATTTCGCTTTTCTGGCGAGACATCATGACGGGTGAAAACAAATCCTCATCTTCTGGAGCAATGTATTTTTTTAGCGTATAATACGTTGGTAATGATTGAACTCCATACTCACTCATAAACCGTGGCACTGCCTTTTTGTACATCTGAATGGACAACGAACCGTACCAAACCAAGTAATAATGCACATCGCCCGAAGTATGCAACGAGTGAACACCGTGTTCCGAGCCTGGCGATGATGGCCAGTAAAAAGTTTGCGGATTGTACTGCTTGATAACCCCCGGAATAATGTCGTTGAAAATCTTTTTGTAATCTTCAAAAATCTGCACCGAATCAGCTTTGGAGATATTTAGTTCGGATTTATTTGGCCAGCCCCATTCAAACCAACCCGAAATAAGTTCATTGTTTCCACACCAAATCGCCAATGCAGGATTATTTCGCAAACGCTTAACATTTTCAGTAGTTTCGGCTTTGATGTTTTCCAAAAACGCAGCATCGCCAGGATACATGGAACATGCATACATGAAATCCTGCCAAACGAGCAAACCATTTTCGGCGCATAAATCATAAAAAATATCGTTTTCGTAAATGGCACCGCCCCACACACGCAACATATTCAGGTTGGATTCGCGGGCAGCCGAAATAATATTTCTGTATTGGTCGCCGCTCACTTGTGTTACTAATGCTTCGGCAGGCACATAATTACTGCCTTTGATAAATAGTGGTAATCCATTCACTTTGAAGAAAAAGCTCTTGCCTTCGGTATCTTTTTCGCGCACCACCTCAATGGTACGAACACCAATTTTAGTGGTTTTTTCATCCACAATACCATTTTCATCCGACAAAACAACCCTTGCCGCATATAAATTTGGTTTTCCCATGCCATTGGGCCACCAAAACTTAGGATTGGCAATGGAGAAACTGAGATTTTCGGTGTTGCTTCCTTTTTTCAGAGAAACTGTTTTCTGACTGGCAGGTTTCTTCGAATTATTCAAATAAACAGAAAGCTGATAATTCTTTGCAGTATTGACATTCAGACTACTAACAATTTTATATTGCGCTTTTTTTGCTTCAATCTGAACGGCTTCGAAATAGTTGTCCTCTATTTTGGCATCCGTCCAAGCAGTTAATACAATGGGACGCCAAACGCCGCTAGTAACCAATCGCGGATGTGTATCCCAACCAAACTGATGCGGAGATTTGCGGGTCTGACTGCCACTTTTGCGGTCATTCACAGTTTTCTCGTTGTGATTGGGCAGACGGTAGGTATGCAATGCTGCTTTTCTTAACCCTTCATTCACAGCAGAATGGAACAATATCCGCAAGCTGTTATTTTTTAGCTTTACTATTTTTTTTGCATCAATACTCCAGGAACGATACATGTTATCGGCTTTCAACACCAACGAATCGTTCAGATAAACATCGGCGTAGGTATCCAATCCATTGAATTTTAATTCGATAGAAGGGCTTGCAAAAATGGATTTTTCTACATCAAAAGTAGTTTTATATTCCCAGTTTTCGATTTCTACCCATTGTACCAACTTTTCATTATTGCGATAGTATGGGTCTGGAATAAGCTTATTTTCCATCAAATCGGTATGTACGCAACCCGGCACTTTGGCTAGAAGCCAAGCTGATTTTCCCACCTGACGAAATTGCCAGTTTTGGTCAATAGTGATTGATTTTAGTTGCTGCGCCGAAGCTGTGTTTATTGAAATAATGATGATAGATAGTACTATCATCGCGGATTTCAATTTATCAAAGTATTTCATTTTTAATCGGTTATAAAGTTGATTTTAAGGCAATTTTAATTCTGTTATCAAATCTCAATCCATCGAAAACACCATCCCTTTTTTGTCCGACATTGTAAATTCCAGCGTTCCGCCTTCAAGTAATTGTTGGTGGGTGATGTATCCCTTTTTGTGTTCTTTTCCGTTCAAGGTCACTTTTTCAATGTAAATATTTTTATCGCCAAAGTTGCTTGCTGTTACCGTAAAGGTTTTCTTATTCGGCAGATTGACAGCAATTTCACTAAATTCGGGTTTTCCAAAAATGTATTTTCCATCGGCAGGATTGACAGGATAAAAGCCCATCGCACTGAAAACATACCAAGCCGACATTTGTCCCATGTCCTCATTTCCACACAGTCCATCCGGTTTATTGGAATACAGCGTGTTCATTATTTCATGCACCCGCTCTTGTGTTTTCCAAGGTTGGTCAACAAAATTGTAGAGGTACGCCACATGATGACTGGGTTCATTTCCATGCGCATATTCGCCAATCAAACCCGAAACATCAATTGGTTTACCTTCCAAACTGGAAGTTTCCACGGTGAATAAGGCATCTAATTTAGTTGCCAAGGCTTGTTTTCCACCAAAAATTTCAATCAATCCGGGAACATCGTGTGGTACAAAAAGCGAATACTGCCATGAATTTCCTTCTACGAAATCGCATTTAACATACGAAGCGTATGTGGGGTCAAATGGTTCTACGAAATTTCCTTTGGCATCTTTCCCACGCATAAACTGTGTGTTTTTGTCGAACACGTTGCGGTAGGCTTGCGACCGTTTTGTGAAATAGGCATAATCTTCGGTTTTGCCTAATGCTTTGGCCATTTGAGCAATACACCAATCGTCGTAAGCATATTCCAGCGTTTTAGAAACCGATTTGTTTTCTAAATCGGTAGGAATATAATTGAATTTTTTCAGATATTGAATGCCCGATGTATCTTGCATGGCACTGGTTTTCATGGCTTCGTACGCTTTGTTAGCGTCAAATCCTTTTATTCCCTTGAAATAGGCATCCACAATTACTGGTATAGAATGGTATCCAATCATGCAGTTGGTTTCGCTGCTGCAAAGTGGCCAAACTGGCAATAATCCATATTGGTCGTATTGCGCCAACATGCTGTTAATCATATCTGGAACTATTTGTGGCTGAGCTATGGTAAGTAGCGGATTCAATGCCCGAAAAGTATCCCAAAGTGAGAGTCCGGTGTAATTGGTAAAGTTGTCAGCAGTGTGAATTTGTTTGTCAAAACCACGGTAACGTTTATCGGTATCACTGTAAGTAAAAGGCGCCACAAACGAGTGGTATAAAGCTGTGTAGAAGGTTTCTAACTTTTCAGGTTTGTCAGATTTTACACTGAAAGTTTTCAACACATTCTCCCATTGTTGTTCGGCTTGTAGCTTCACTTCTGCAAAGTCCCAATGTTTAATTTCAGCATCCACATTTTTTAAAGCACCGTCAATGTCCACTTCCGAAATTCCTACTTTCGATTGTAAGGGTTCATTGTTTTTTGACGCAAAAGTAATTGCTACTTTCACCGCTTTTCCAGTAGCATCGGTTGCATTATCCAACAACTTGCCGTCCACATAAAACTGTGCACTTTTGATTTTTTGAGAAAAACGAGCAGCAAAAAACACTTCGTGATTGACCCAATCTTTTTCTGAACCTTCGCCCCAGCCTCTCGATTTGCGTGAGCCAACTATCAGACTGTCATTTACAATCTTCAGGCTTCCTGAAGAGATAACATCCGATTTCAGGCTGTGAAAAAGGTCAACCATCAACTTTTGCTCGCTGTTTTCTGGATATGAATACTGGTGAAAACCAGCACGCGTGGAGGCGGTAAGCTCTACTTCGATTTTATATTTGTCAAGCAACACTTTATAGTATCCTGGCGATGCTGTTTCATTTTTGTGCGAAAACGGCGAACGATACCCATTTTCTGGATTCTCACGCGTGCCCGACTCAAAATTTGTTTCGCCCGTGAAAGGCATAAAAAGCACATCAAGTAGCTCACCACGACCTGTTCCACTCAAGTGGGTATGACTAAAACCAATGATACTACTGTCGGAATAATGATAACCAGAACACCAATCCCAACCTTCGGTATGTGTATCGGGGCTGAGTTGCACCATGCCAAACGGAACGGTAGCACCCGGAAATATATGTCCGTGACCACTAGTTCCTATCAAAGGATTGACATAACTAATCAATGATTTGGTTTCGGTTTTGTTGCATCCAACGAGTAAGATTGCCAGTGCAAAAAATGCTAATGATTTAATTTTCATTTTGTTGTATTGTTATGTTTGATTTTTACTTTTCGTATTTTCTTTACATTCTCAAATGTGTATGGTGCCGACTGGTTAGCGCTTGTGAAATTTACGCACTTTAACGTCACTTCATTTCCCGATTTGCAATTAAGAATTGGGGTATTTATCAATTTGCTTAGGCTTACTTTTTGAAGGTTGATTCTATCAAAATTTGCTGCATTGATAAGGGCAGGAGCGAATTTTTTAATTCCTTCAAACTCTGTGTTGGAATAATCAAAACCTTCGCGGAAACTGAAGCTAGAATTTTTAACTCCTAAATTAAATTTACATGTTGTATCTCCAATCACATTAAAAGCAACAAGAATGCCAGTTGCTTTGATATTTTTGAATTGAACGGACGTTACCGGCTGACCGGTTTGCCACAATCCGTTTAAGTAATTATACACATACACCTGATCTACATTTTCTATCGTACAATCTTCTATCAGCCAGTTACCACTTTCCAATTTTGGACTATCATCGTCGGGCGAAAAGTGCACAAATGCGCTAAGCATATTTTTGCGTGCCGAAATTTTGTGAACAGCTTCTCCTGGACCCCAAAAATGGCATCGTTTCACAGTTAAGCCGAGGCAGCCCATTCTGAAACCGTTACACGAAGTGTTTATTTTACTGTCGGTTATCAGGAAATTGCGGTTATCATTACCAGCATACGCATCGTCGCCAGTGCGGAAATCGCAATTGCTAACTGTAAAGTCGTTACAAAAACGCGTGTGCAACCCATCATGACCACCCAAGATGGTAACTTTATCGACCTTAGCAAACGAAGAGCCTCGAAAATTAAATGCCCAATTGGCGGAACGAGTTATTGTAAAACCATTGAATGAAAGATTTTTGCAATTGAGAAATCGGATACAATGCGGTCCCCGAAATCCCTCTTCACCAATTGTATTTATACAATTCACACCATCAATGGTGCCTTCACCCCGAATGGCAACATTTGATAAGTTTTCGCCAAAAATAAACGCATCATTCTTATAATCAGAGTATTTATCACTGCCCT
>JAIFKX010000013.1 GCA_020049335.1 Paludibacter sp.
AATTTAAAAATATTTCAAAAATTAAACCCTATTTCGAAAAGAAACAGGGTTTAATAATATTTATATCTTGTTGTGAATAAGACAGATAGTGAAAAGTTGTTTTTGCTATCATTACTCCCAAATGAGTGATGAACATGTGATGTTGTTTACAGTTGGAATTCAAATTTTTCTTCCAAACAAGTACGGTCGATATGGTCGAGGAATGCATCCATAATTTGTTTTACCAAGTTTGCACCACCTTCGTAACCTGTTTTAGCAAAATAATTGTGCCCTGGTCGGTCGGCAACTGGGAAACCGAAGCGTACAAATGGCGTGTCTTCGTCGCGCGAAATGTATTTTCCATAAGTGTTACCTATCAATAAATCAACGCCTTCTTGTTTAATCCATTGGTGCATTTGGAACATATCAGCTAATTCGCCATTTTTGAATTTAGCTTCAGGAATGTCTTTCAAAATTTCTTTCATGCGAACATCAAAAACCTTACTTGGCGTACCAGTAACTACATATACCGGTTTCATATCCATGCTTACCAAAAACTCTGTGAGCGGAATAAGCGTATCGGGATCGCCCCAAACAGCTACTCGTTTGCCATACAGGTATTTGGAACTGTCCGAAATCAAGTCAATCAAGCGTCCGCGCTCGTCGCTTAAGCTATCTGGAATTGGCAAATTCGCATGGCGGCTAAGCGACATCAAAAAGCGGTCGGTAGCTTTGAAACCAATTGGAATGTCTAACATTTCGAATTTTACTTTGCACTTGTTTTCCAATTTGATACAAGCATCTTCGGTGCACGAATGACCCAAGCCAAGCGTAAATTTACTATCGCCCGTAAGTTTCATATCCGATATTTTCGTTCCACCAGTTGGATACATTTTGTAATGTCCATCAAGTGGCGCATCCAACACATCGGTCATGTCGGGAAATAAGATTGTGCGCGCTTCCATAACTTTTGTTAAGCGTTTTATTTCGCGCATGTCCGAAGGTTCCATCCATCCGGCAGCAATGTTAATCACATTACGTTTTTTTGGCGTAGCTGTTGAAAAAAACTTGATAAAAGCAGCTACCTGATTGGAATAACCTGTAACGTGCGTGCCAACGTAACTTGGTGTGTTGCAGTAAATAACCTGTTTTCCGTCGGGAATTAAACCATCATCGTTGGCTTTGGAAACTATCTGCGTTAAATCGTCGCCAATGGTTTCGGACAAGCAGGTAGTGTGCACGGCAATCACTTCGGGTTTGTAAACCGTAAACATGGTGTCGATAGCCGTTACCAAGTTGGCCGAACCTCCAAATACGGAAGAACCTTCGGAGAATGAGCTTGTTCCGGCCATAATCGGTTCCCTGAAGTGCCTTGAAAGTGCACTGCGGTGATACGAACAACAACCTTGTGAGCCATGACTGTGAGGCAAGCATCCGTGGATACCCAATGCAGCATACATTGCGCCTACTGGTTGACAGGTTTTAGCGGGGTTGATTGTCAACGCCTTTCTGTCTATTTCTTTTGCTGTGGTATGTCTTAAAAGCATAATCTTAAAATTTAAGAACCACCCCTAACCCCTAAAGGGGAACTGAGTTACTTCGGCTCTTTAGTTTATAATAATTTGTTTGAGTAAATCCCTTAGAAACTACGTCTTGCTCCCCTTTAGGGGTTGGGGGTCAATTAAATACGTATTCCGCTTCTACAACTTCTTCGCGTTCCCAAGGAGCTTTCATTTGTTTGAAAATGGTGCTGCACGAAATCATTTCGATATCTTTGTAGAAATTAATGGCTCCGGCAAAACCGGCATAAGGACCCCCGTTATCGTAGTTGTGGAGCTGTTTCAATGGTATTCCCATTTTTTGCACCACATATTTTTCTTTAATACCGGCACAAAAAATATCAGGTTTGTAAAGTTCAATTAGTTTTTCCATTTCAAAATGGCTCAAATCGTCAATTACCAAAGTTCCTTTTTTCATTTCGGTCATCATACCCTTGTATTCGTTGAACTCAATATCAAAAGCTTCTTTTAGTTGCGCTAATTCCTCTTCGGATTTGCGTGGATTGAAGCGGGTTGCATCGGGATACACCGTAATTTCTTCAATGTTACGACTATCAGCATCAATCTGAATACTTGGTATTACACGGCGACCTTCGTAGTCGTCGCGGTGTCCAAATTCATAGCCGGCAGTCAGAATTTCCATTCCCAGTTCGTTAAACAATTCTTGGTAATGGTGAGCGCGAGAACCTCCCACGAACAACATAGCTGTTTTGCCAGTAGTTTTTGGTTTTGCTTGTTCGATAGCCGTTTTTACAACTTCCATTTCTTCGGCAATAACCACTTCAATACGATCAATTAATTCTTGGTCGCCAAAATACTGACCTACTTTGCGGAGTGTTTTGGCAGTGGCTTCGGCACCAATAAAGTTGGCTTTTGCCCACGGAATACCAAAAGATGTTTCGAGCATTTCAGCTACATAATTGATAGAGCGGTGGCACATTACCAAGCTGAAATCGGCAGTATGAGCAGTTTCAAATTGCTCTAAAGTTGAATTTCCCGACATGGTAGCGATAATATCTACGCCAATTTTTTCGAATAACTCTTCGATAACAAATGCGTCGCCACCAATATTATATTCGCCCAAAACGTTTATAGCATATTTGTTTTTTCGCACATAATTATCGTTATTTCCAATCAAGTTTTTGTATAAACCATTGTTGGCAATGTGGTGCCCAGCCGATTGCGAAACGCCACGATAGCCTTCGCACGAGAAACCAAAAATATTTACTTCCGGATACTCCTCCTTCATTTGGCGTGCTACACGGTGCACGTCGTCGCCAATAAGTCCAACCGGACAAGTAGAAAAAATAGCAATGCCTTTGGGGCTAAATAGTTCTACCGCTTCGCGAATAGCTACTTTGAGTTTTTCCTCGCCGCCAAAAACAATGTTCGAATCTTGCATATCGGTTGAAAAACAATAGGGAATAAAGTTTTCCATTTCAGCTTTGTCGGCACGCGTTTGATTTCTACGTGTCAACCACGAATATACTCCGCAGCCTATTGGTCCGTGCGTAATGTTTACAATGTCGCGTGTAGGTCCAAGTACCACTCCTTTACAACCTGCATACGTACAACCACGTTGGGTAATAATACCCGGAATAGTGCGCACGTTGGCTTGTATTTTGGGGATGGAGTCTGGATCGTTTACCACAATCGACTTTGCTCTTTTTTTTGCAACTTTAGCAGGGTAAGCTCCGATTACTTCTTCGGTAAACTTGCTCATGTTAAGTTCATCTATTAATGTCTTTCCCATAACTTTATTTTTTATTAATCTAATGTAATATCGCCGCTTTCGCCTGTACGAACTCGTATTGAATCGCTTGCAGGAATTACGAATATTTTACCATCACCGCTTTTGCCGGTTTGGTTTATTTTGATAATGGTATCGATAGCCAATTCTTTTTTGTCGTCGGTAACAACTAATGTAATCATACGTTTGGATTTCAAACGAGGCATTTCGATAATAAGCTCTTTCTGATCTTCGTCTATGCTGGCAGCTTTTTCGAATCCACCTTTGCCTTTACCACGACCCAAAACAGGCATTGCGGTAAATGAAGGTAGACCAGCGTCCGAAAGTGCCAACTTCGTATCAATCATCTTATCGATGCGTATCATTGCTAATATTAATTTCATATAAATTCAATTTATAAGACTACCCCTAGCCCCTAAAGGGGAACTAAGTTACTACAGTCTTTATTTTTTATTTTAATATTTTATCCTCTAAAAAATATTAAAAGAACAGTCTTATTCCCCTTTGGGGGTTAGGGGTTCTTTTCTTATTCCCCTTTAGGGGTTAGGGGTAGTATCGTTTCAATCTTTCTTTCCACTCGAAATTGTATAACTTTCTTCTACCGGAGTAACGAAGATTTTACCGTCGCCAAACTGTCCTTTTTCGCCTGAGCGTGCTGCCAACATAATGGTTTCTACAACAAAATCTTTGTCTTTTTCAGGAATAACCATCATTAATAAATCTTTGGGAAGTTCATCGTAAGTAACATTTCCTACTTTGATACCGCGCTGTTTTCCACGACCGAAAACGGCTAATTTTGTGATTGCCGGAAAGCCTGCATCAAATAACGATTTCATGACTACAGTTGATTTCTCCGGACGTACTATTGCTCTTAATAAATACATAATGTTTAAATTTTTAACCCACCCCTAACCCCTAAAGGGGGATATGAGTGTTACGTTAGTTAATTAATGACCCCAAACCCCTAAAAGGGCTTAAGGCCAAGTTTGTTAATAATGATGCCCCAAATTTTCTTTTCAGAGAATACGTCTTGCCCCCCTTTAGGGGCTGGGGGTTGGTTGGGAGTCTTAATTCATAATTCCAAATCCAACCAACAATTCTTCTAACTGTTCCATTGCCAAAGGTTTTGGAATAACAAACATTTCATTGTCGTTGATTTTTTTTGCTAACGCGCGGTATTCGTTGGCTTGTTGGTGATCTGGAGCATGATCAATTACCGTTTTGCGGTTAATTTCGGCATGTTGAACCATGTTTTCGCGCGGTACAAAGTGAATCATTTGAGTGCCCAATTGTTTGGCAAATTCTTCAATCATATTGGCTTCGTTGTCCACTTTACGTGAGTTACAAATTAATCCACCTAAACGAACTGTACCAACTTTACCAAATTTCGAAATTGATTTACAAATATTATTTGCGGCATACATGGCCATCATTTCGCCCGATACTACAATATAAACTTCTTCGGCTTTACCATCTCGAATTGGCATTGCGAATCCACCGCAAACAACGTCGCCCAATACATCATAAAACACATAGTCCAATTTTTTGTCGGCATCGTAAGCGCCCAATTGTTCCAACAAATTGATAGAGGTAATAATCCCACGACCAGCACAACCAACGCCTGGCTCAGGACCACCTGACTCAACACAACTTGTACCGCTAAATCCGGGTTTCAATACATCGTTCAAATCGATGTCTTCGCCTTCGTCGCGCAAAGTGTCCAACACTGTTTTTTGAGCCAACCCGTGCAATAGCAAACGAGTTGAGTCAGCTTTGGGGTCGCAACCCACTACCATTACTTTTTTTCCCATTTCAGCCAATCCGGCTACTGTGTTTTGAGTGGTTGTGCTTTTGCCAATGCCACCTTTTCCGTAAATTGCAATCTTTCTCATCTTTTTATACTTTAAAATGAATACTCTGTTTATGAATTAAATTCTAAAATCCTGACATCCTTTATTCATCAACCGTGCCATTAACAATAATTTACTATTTGTTCATTTACAATTTAGCATTTAAAATGCAGATTAATAGCTAATTAAAAAGTTGTAATTATTTTCAAAAAAGAACAAATTCCCATATTTAACAATTTGAACAGACATAAAAAAACCTACAAAAAAGTAGGAAAACATGCTATAAAACATGTATTTCTACCATTTTGTAGGTCGAATAATACGAATACCTCTTTACTACTTATTTCCTTCCCATTCGGCATAAAACTGCTCCAGAAAGAGCTCCATAAATAGATGCCGCTCAGTTGCCATGCGTTTTCCTGTTGCAGTATTCATTCGGTCTTTGAGCAACAATAGTTTTTCGTAAAAATGATTGATAGTGGGTGCCGTACTAGTGCGATATTCCGCCTTAGTCATGTTCAAATTGGGTTTAATTGTAGGATTATACATTTCTCGGTTTTTAAAACCACCATAATTAAATGTACGAGCAATACCAATAGCACCCAAAGCATCAAGCCTATCGGCATCTTGCACCACAGCCAATTCGGGCGAACTGAAAAGCACTGCGTTATTACCTCCACCAAATGATATGTGTTGGATGATATTTACNNNNACGTGGCCCCACGTTTTCGTCGTTGTTGTGAAACTTAGCGTCGGCAATGTCGTGAAGCAGTGCACCCAGCTCTACGACTAATAAATCTACTTTTTCGGTTGCAGCAATATTTTTGGACAACTGCCACACGCGGTAAACGTGCCACCAGTCGTGTCCACCTTCGGCATTTGTTAGTGTTTGTTTTACAAAAGCTACCGTATTGTTTATAAAGCTTTTATGTGTCATTTGTGCTCTGTTTTTGATTGAGTTTACTAATTAGACAAAGGTATATAAAATGCCCAAAAGTAGTTCTATCTTTTCTCGATGACCTTGAAACATAGCATTTATATTACTTAAAGCTATTTAATTTCAAACTTTTGCACCCTAAAATGTGTTTATTAAAAAACAAAAATATTATGTCTTATTGCACTTTTATACACACTGCTCCCAAAAGTGAGCGTCTCGAATTGCATAAAAACTACCACGATAATCAGTACGGTTTTCCACTGCACGATGATAATGAATTGTTTGGACGGTTGATTCTCGAAATTAATCAGGCTGGATTGAGCTGGGAAACCATTCTGAAAAAAGAATCAAATTTTAGAGCAGCATACAGCAATTTTGATATTTTGACTGTGGCAAATTACACTGAAACCGACCGTGAACGTCTGCTCTCGGATGCAGGCATTATTCGTAATAGATTGAAAGTGAGTGCTGCAATTGAAAATGCGCGTACTATTGTAGGGTTGCAAATCGAATACGGTTCGTTCGAAAAATGGTTAGAGCATCATCACCCGCTTACAAAAGCCGAATGGGTAAAGCTTTTCAAAAAGACATTCCGATTTACGGGTGGCGAAATTGTAAACGAATTTCTGATGAGTATTGGCTATTTGCCTGGTGCTCACGATGTGGACTGCCCTGTACTACAAGAAATTGTGAAACAAAATCCGAAATTTTTAGGGCAATAAATAACACAAGGATTTTTTTGCGAACATTATTTATCAATAAAACGTTGTTTCATTGACAATTTAAAAGTAATCCAATGTATGCCCCCAACCCCTAAAGGGGAGTATGGAAAAAGACCATTCGGAACAAATTCACATTCCTGCGATTTATCCCGACGAAGACGGGAGGGCTTGGGGCAAATTAAAATAGTTTATATTAACGTGAAACCAATGATTGAAATAGATAAAAAATCGGGCTTTTGTTTTGGTGTAGTAAATGCCATACAAAAAGCGGAGCAGGAATTAGCAAAAGGCGAAACGCTTTATTGCTTAGGCGATATTGTTCACAATGGCGAAGAGGTTGAGCGCCTTGCAGCTTTGGGAATGATAACCATTTCGCACGAAGAATTTAGTAAAATGCACGATGTGAAAGTTCTTCTTCGTGCACATGGCGAGCCACCAAGTACCTACGAAATTGCGAAGCAAAATAATATTACTTTGGTAGATGCGTCGTGTCCTGTGGTGCTTAAACTGCAATCGCGCATTAAAAAGGCTTACGAAACGGTGCCTACAATCGATACGCAAATTGTAATTTACGGGCATCACGGTCATGCCGAAGTAAATGGATTAGTTGGACAGATTGATGGCAATGCCATTGTGATTGAGGACGAAAGCGAATTGGATAAAGTAGATTTTTCGAAAAACATTCGCTTGTTTTCGCAAACAACCAAATCGCTAAGTGGTTTTAATCAGTTAGTTGAAACAGTTCAATCGAAAATGGAAAATGATGCAAATTTGGAATTTTCCGACACAATTTGCCGTCAGGTTGCCAATAGAATCCCAAATATTACTACCTTTGCACAAGAAAACGATATTATCGTATTTGTGAGTGGTAAAAAGAGTTCGAACGGCAAAGTGCTTTACGAACATGCCAAGTCTATCAACCCAAATTCGTATATCGTTTCCAAACCCGACGAAGTGGTTGGATTGGGTCTCGATTTGTCAAAAAAAATCGGTATTTGCGGTGCCACTTCTACACCTCGTTGGCTTATGGAAGCTGTAATGGAAAAACTGAATGACATGGCTGCTACAGCCTAAAAATAGAAGTGCTTTATGGAAATAGATTGGAAAAACCTTGGTTTTGGCTATATGAAAACGGATTTCAATATCCGTTGTACGTATTCGAATGATGCTTGGGGTGAGCTCGAAGTGCATGATAACGAGTATATTTCACTTCACATAGCCGCTACTGTTTTGCATTACGGACAGGAATCGTTCGAAGGACTGAAAGCTTTTCGTGGCAAAGATGGTAAAATCCGTATTTTCCGTATGCGCGATAATGCGCTTCGCATGCAAGACTCCGCATCCAGTACTTTAATGGCACAAGTGCCTATCGAAATTTTCGAAGAAGCTGTGCTCAAAGCAGTAAAACTCAACGAACGTTTTGTACCTCCTTACGAATCGGGAGCAGCGCTTTATATTCGCCCTGTACTTTTTGGATCGGGTGCGCAAGTGGGAGTGAAGCCTTCGCACGAATATATGTTTATCATATTTGTAACTCCAGTTGGGCCTTATTTCAAAGGCGGTTTTCAGACTACTCCTTTTGTAATAATGCGCGAATACGACCGCTCAGCGCCTCTTGGTATGGGAAAATACAAAGTGGGTGGAAATTATGCTGCTAGCCTTGTTGCCGGAAAACGTGCTGCCGAATTGGGCTATTCTAATATTTTCTATTTAGATGCCAAAGAAAAAAAATATATCGACGAATGTGGTGCTGCTAATTTTTTTGGCATAAAAAACAATACTTACGTTACGCCAAAATCCGAATCGATTTTACCTTCAATAACCAACAAAAGTTTAATGGTACTGGCCGAAGAAATTGGGCTTAAAGTAGAGCAACGAAAAGTTTCCGTTGAAGAATTATCCTCTTTCGAAGAAGCCGGAGCTTGTGGTACAGCAGCCGTAATAAGTCCCATAGAGCGCATCGACGATTACGATACAGGTGTGTCGTACGTTTTTACCAAAGATGGCAAACCAGGCCCGATAAGCGACAAACTATATCACAAACTACAAGCCATCCAATATGGCGACGAACCTGATATGCACGGATGGGTTACGGTAGTGGAATAAAAAAACACCTTCAACCAAATAGTTCAATCCACTTCCTCACAACTCACCATTTCCCAACCGCAATAAATAACGCGGAGTAAGTGCAGTGTCGTTTTGCCCACCGAAGCCAATATGCGTGG
>JAIFKX010000132.1 GCA_020049335.1 Paludibacter sp.
CCCAATTTAATTTCATATATGCCTGACGTAGGCGTATCAAATAATAATACTGAGTTACTCCGGCGAAATCCATTTCAATTTTTGCACTCGATTTAGCACCTAAAATTGGCATACTTGTAAAATCGATACCCAAACGGGTTGAAATGGCCAGCATTTGTGAATTTGGAACGGCATTTTTATCATTTCCTGATAGATCCAAATCGATTGGCTTTGGTAACATATTGAACAAACCATCTAAGGCTTCAGTATTTTGGCGCGAATTGTAATACAATTCGCTTCGAACAAAACCATATAATTTGTAACTTGCTGTTGGTTCAGTACCAAAAATAGCTATAAATGAACTAATTAACGTAATAACTAATACTATAATCTTTTTAAAAAACATATATTTAAAATTTATGCTGAATATTGAATTCAGATGTAATACAAATGTTCAAGGAGAATTTTAAAACCAATAGCTAGTAAAATAATGCCACCTAACAGATTGGCATTAATTTTAATGCGATCGCGAAAACGAACACCAAGATAAACTCCAACTATTGAGAATGAAAAACTAATAAAACCGATAATTAATACTGCAAAAGTAATTTTTGTTGAAAAAGGTACAAAAATAATTCCTGTAGCTAACGCGTCAATACTTGTTAGTAACGAAAGCATTATAAGAATCTTCCACCGAAAAGGATTTGCTTCAATTTCGCACTTTGGATCAATAGGTTTAAGCCCTTCGATAAACATTTTCAAACCTATCGCTCCCAATAAAAAAAACGACACCCAATGATCGTAATCGTTTATTATTTTTGCAAAACTATATCCCGCAAAATATCCAATCAGAGGCATGAATCCCTGAAATAAACCAAAAAGCACCCCCATTCGGAATGCTTTTTTGAATTTGAATTTTTTCAGACATACGCCCTTACTAATGGAAACTGCAAAGCAATCCATAGCAAGACCGATTCCGATAATGATGATTGAAAGGATGTCCATTCTTGAGTGAATTTGAAAATTTGAAAATTGATGAATTTGAAAATTAAATAAATTTGAAATAAGAAGATTAGTTTGTTATTAAACAAACTAATCTTCTCTATAATTTTCAAATTTTCAAATTTTCAAATTTTTCAAATCATCTTTTTAACTTGTTCGAATACGTTTTTGCCGTTGAAACCAAGTTTTTCGTCCAATACTTTGTAAGGTGCCGAGAATCCAAACGACTCTAAGCCCCAAACTTTGCCATTGGCACCCACCAAACCTTCGAGGTTGACGGGTAAGCCTGCTGTTAATCCAAAAATTTTAGCACCTTTTGGCAATACACTTTCTTGGTATTCTGCTGATTGACTGCGAAATAAACCTTCGGAAGGAACAGATACTAAACGGATTTTTATGCCATCGGCACGAAGCAATGCTGCACCTTCGTTCAAAGTAGAAACTTCGGATCCCGAAGCTACTAAAATAACATCTGGATTGCCATCACATTCAACAACATAACCACCTTTTTCAGCCTGAACTGCATCCACTTTACGGCCATTAGCCGAAGGGAGATCTGTGATGTTCTGGCGCGAAAGTATCAGTCCAGTAGGTGTTTGCGTGTTCTCGAGCGCCATACGCCATGCAACTGTACATTCTTCCACATCGGCTGGGCGAAGTACTAACATAGAGTTGTGACCTTTGTGATTTTTGAGTTTTTCCATCAAACGAATTTGGGCTTCTTGCTCCACTGGTTCGTGGGTTGGTCCATCTTCGCCAACGCGGAAAGCATCATGTGTCCAAATAAATTTAACAGGAACTTCCATCAAAGCAGCCATACGAATAGCTGGTTTCATATAGTCGGAAAATACGAAGAAAGTAGCACAAGCTGGAATAACCCCACCGTGCAAACTCATACCAATACAAACGCACGCCATAGTTAATTCGGCTACACCAGCTTGAAGGAAGGCACCCGAAAAATCGTCTTTTGTAAATGCTTTTGTGTTTTTAAGGAAGCCATCGGTTTTGTCGGAATTTGACAAATCGGCACTCGAAACCACCATGTTTTCAACTTGCAAAGCCAATTGAGCCAACACTGTTGCCGATGCAGCACGTGTAGCTTGACCGGGTTTCTGAACCACTGCATCCCAGTTTACGATAGGAGCTTTGCCTGAGAAGAATGTTTCCAATTTGGTAGCCAATTCAGGATTTTTTTCTGCCCATTCGGCTTTCGTAGCCTGTTTCGCAGCTACTATTTTTTCTAATTCTGCCTCACGTTTAGCGTACAGTTCAATTGTTTCGGGAAATAATACAAACGCATCCGCAGGGTTTCCGCCCAAATTTTTGATTGATTCATCGTACGATGCGCCACATTCGCTTAATGGCATACCATGAGTTGCGCATTGGTTTTCGAAGCTGGTGTTATCAGCTTTACGAGCACCTTTACCCATAACTGTTTTACCAATGATAAGTGTTGGTTTTGTTTTTTCAGCTTTAGCTTCTTTCAAGGCTGTGCGAATTTCAACTGCATTGTTACCATTAATTTCTATAATTTTCCAACCCCATGAAAGGTATTTTTGAGCTGTATTTTCAGTGGTAACATCTTTTGTTTCAGTTGATAACTGAATGTCATTCGAATCGTAGAACATAATCAAGTTGTTCAATCCGAGGTGTCCTGCCAAACGGCCAGCTCCCTGCGAAATTTCTTCTTGCACACCACCGTCCGAAATGTAAGCGTAAATAGTTTGGCTCATCACTTCTCCAAAACGGGCTTTCAGGAATTTGGCTGCAATGGCTGCACCTACTGCAAAAGTATGACCCTGTCCGAGTGGACCTGAAGTGTTTTCAACACCACGCATAATGTCTACTTCGGGATGTCCAGGAGTGGCACTTCCCCATTGACGAAACTGCGCTAACTCTTCCATTGTGTACTTGCCTGTACAAGCTAAAACGGAATAAAGCATAGGCGACATGTGTCCTGGATCAAGAAACATACGGTCGCGACCTTCCCATTTCGGATTTTTTGGGTCGTACTCCAAAAACTCAGAAAATAGAACATTAATAAAATCTGCTCCACCCATAGCACCGCCCGGATGCCCTGATTTTGCCTTTTCAACTGCCGATGCCGCCAAAATGCGGATATTGTCGGCTGCACGATTTAAAACTTGAATTGAATTCATAAATATTTGTTGTTATTTGGTTGTTGTTTTGTTAATTGGTTAATTTGTTCATCTGTTCATCGGTTGATTAGTTCATCTGTTCATCAGTTGATTCGTTCATCGGTTCATCTGTTCATCGGTTGATCGGTTGATTAGTTCATCTGTTCATCAGTTGATTCGTTAATCGGTTCATCTGTTAATTAGTTCATCTGTTAATTAGTTCATAGCTTATAAACTAATTAACGTTATGAACTAATGAACTAAAATCTATACCCAATGGCGTAATTTACCCCCCAGCTTCCGCCATCGCTTTTTACTCCAAACCCAGGTATATAATAAGGAACTATTTCGCCCAAAGTATCAGTTCCCAATAGTTTTTTGTTTCGAACTGTCCAGCCCATGTAAATATTTTTCAACACTTCTACTCGCATTCCAGCCACTATTTCTACCCAAACTTTTGAAGTTGTTATATCATTATAATTTTGTGAAATGGCTGTACCCCAATATTCATTTTGAACTAAAATATTTTTATAACCGAACGAAAATGGCGAGAAACCAATACGTCCACCTACAAAAACCATATTTTTCGATGGAATTTTATCCTTTTTAGGCTTGTTTATATTAAAGTCTATTCCAACCCTGGTATAAATCCCCGAAGTTTTAAAATTGATGTTATCACTCGAAGTTTTATTTGCGCCAGCAAAGCCAATTTCGACAGCCGGAAAATATTTATTTTTTAAATCGGCATAAACTCCCGCTTCGTAACCATAACGCTCTCCTTTGTAAATAAAATTGGATGCAATGGGTACCAAATCTATTTCGAGGCGCAAACCACGAAATGCAGCTTTGACAACCGAGTCGGTTTTTTGTTTGCTAACTTGTGCATTTACAGAGTAAATGCCTGATAGGCAGAACAAACTAATTATGAAAAATCTTAATATGTTCTGCATTTACATTGATTACTTCGCGTTGTACAATTCGAACTGAGTCGATAAAATGATTTGTGCTAATTACTTCATCGATAGTTTGTGTAGCAATACAACCACATTCGAACGAAATAAAATAAGCATTATTTGGAGTGTAAAAAACCGATAATGTATCTGTTGTGTTATTAAACTTAATTATAAAATCGGATTGCTGTCGGGCTGCATTCAGTGGTATGCTCACGGAATTTGCCGATTTAGAATTACTATACAAAAACGAATCTTTTTCCAATCCATTTACCCACAAACTGTCAACCTTTATGGTAACATCGGTTAAATCGGTTTTTTGATAAAATCCAATTTTCATATTTACAGTTTTGTCTTCGCGGCATTCGTCCAAAGAAGTGCAACCCGCAAGTAAAACTGAAAATAACAAAACCCCAATATTAAATAATTTAAAATTTACCATTTACCATTTAAAATTAATACAGACCTCTCACTTCTTTTTTCAACATATCAGCTGCAACTTCGCCTGGCGAATTATCGCTTTGAGCATAAAGCTGAATAATTTTTTCGGCTAATTCAGTTCCAAAAGCATTGGCAGCACATTGTGTTGCACATAAATTTACTAATTGAATTAAACTCTCTTGTGTGGCACGAACTGCCGACCACAACTCATTACTAACATATATTTGTTGAGAAGCATTGTGTCCAAATTCATGCCGAATGCTTGCTACTAACTGCGTATGCAATTCGAAACATGTCATAGCAGGCTTTAGCGTTTCGAGAACAATGTTGGTAGGCTTTGTGCGTTCAATAACTAATATCAATCGCTCGTAAGCTCTTAAACGTAAGGGTGTTGTGGCTGAAATATTTTTCTTTTGTATTTCAAAATTACGCCTTTTATCGTCATTTTTTAGCATTTTATCCAACAGAATGTAAGCTGTTGCAAGCACCAAAAGCGCCGGAATAGTGAGTTGCAGAATTTCTATCATTTTTTAAGATCCTAAAATATAACCTATATATACGGCTAAAAATCCGAGTGTAATACTAAGTGTTGTGTACAAAAATACAGTTAAAAACTGACCGTTTTGCATAAGCAATAGATTCTCGTTGGTAAAACTCGAAAAAGTAGTAAAGCCTCCACAAAAACCAACCATCAAAAGTAGTCGCAATTCATTGCTAATCAGATTACTCTTAGCGCTTAATCCAACAATAATTCCGATTAATAAACTACCCAAAATATTAACTGTTAGCGTTCCCATTGGAATGGCGAGTACCTGCCACGATACATTTAGTTTCGAAACTAAATAGCGTGCAATGCTGCCTATAAATCCTCCAAAACCAACTAATAATATTTCTTTCATAATAGCCCAAAACCCCTAAAGGGGCTTAAATTTCTTTCTCAATCAAATAATTGTTGCGCTCCGAGGAATTGCGAGCAATTAATTCGCCTAAAAACCCAGTCAGGAAAAGCTGTGTACCAAGTACCATTGCTAATAGCGACAAATAAAAATAAGGTGTTTCGGTAATCAAAGGCGCTTTCACATGATTCAGAATGGCTACTAATTTATTTACGCCCACCGCCACTGTAGCAAAAAAGCCAAATACAAACATTAGGCTGCCCACCATGCCAAAAAAGTGCATGGGCTTTTTCCCAAAACGCGATAGAAACCAAAGACTTATCAAATCGAGATAGCCGTTTACGAAGCGGCTTAAACCGAATTTTGTTTCGCCAAACTCACGTTTGCGGTGCACAACTACCTTTTCTCCAATTTTTTTAAAGCCTGCGTTTTTTGCCAAGTACGGAATATAACGGTGCATTTCGCCATAAACTTCAATATTCTTTACTACCACATTTGCGTAGGCTTTAAGGCCGCAATTCATGTCGTGTAGTTTTAATCCAGTTACTTTGCGAGCAGTTGCGTTGTATATTTTCGAAGGGATATTTTTTGTGAATTTGGAGTCGTAACGTTTTTTTTTCCAGCCAGATACTAAATCGTAGCCTTCATTTTTTATCATACCAAATAATTCGGGAATTTCGTCTGGACTATCCTGCAAATCGGCATCCATCGTAATGACTACATCGCCCTGAGCAGCTCTAAAACCACAATACAAAGCAGGAGATTTACCATAATTGTTCCTGAATTTTATGCCTCGAACTGATGATGTTTTCTTCTGCAATTCAGTTATTACCTCCCACGAGCGGTCGGTGCTACCATCGTTTACAAAAATAACTTCATAGCTGAATTTGTTGGTATTCATTACCTTATCTATCCATTCGTAAAGTTTTACGAGCGACTCCTCCTCGTTGTACAAAGGAACAATGATTGAAATATCCATTTTTTTGCTTATTATATCGAGTTACACTGTTACGGGTACGATTATTTTTCTATTTGCTAAATAAAAACGTGAATCCCTTTGGGTTACCCGTTTTTATTCTACAAAAATACTTTTTTCTTTTTTCAAAAATAATCCTAATATTAAACCCCAAAAAGCGGCAACAATAGCACTACTCAATAAATTGAAAAGTGCGTAAGGTGCTGGTTTGAAGATTGAATTTAATAAATCGTAGGTTTTGTCGTCGATAGGAATATTAAGTTTTTCGTAAATCATAAGTGTGTCATTGAGGAAAGTTGCCAAAAATTCAACATTTATCAAAGTATAAATTAATATTACCAACGAGCCAATAACAGCACCGTAGAAATATACACGGAATACATAGTTATAAGCTTCTCCAAAAGTCATTGCATCGCCATTTTCGGCTATACGAAAGCGTTTGGTAACAAAGAATAGAAATACGATAATGCCTATTGAAATAAAAAAAGTGAAAGAGGAAAGTAGCGGGATTTTTGTTGCTGTAAATAAAAATTTGATAGCAATGAGTGCGCCAGCAATCAGCCCATTTTGCATAGCTGATTTATTGAAATTTTGTTGCATAAAACTTATTTTTAAAAGTTCGTACAAAATTACTAAAAATGTGGCACATACGAAATATTTTCAAAAACTTTCCACATAGCATCGTCTTTGGGTGTTGGAGCTGTTATGTTAATATTTTCTTTCGACACGGGGTGAATAAATGTTACATTTCGAGCATGTAAGCTTATTCCGCCATTGGGGTTCGAACGAGGAAATCCATATTTTAAATCTCCTTTGATAGGGCAGCCCATTTTTGCTAACTGACATCTAATTTGATGATGACGACCTGTTTCGAGATGCACTTCGAGTAAATAATAGCTGTCCGACGAAGCAATTAATCGGTAACTCAAAGCAGCCTTTTTTGCTTCGGGTACCATTTTGGTGTGCGCTGTGGATTTGTTTTGTTTTTCATTTCGTACTAAAAAATGTTCTAAACGACCTTCCAGTTCTTCGGGTTTATTCTTTACAATTGCCCAGTATGTTTTTTTAATTTCCTGATTCTTAAACATTTCATTCAACCGTGTCAAAGCTTTACTTGTTTTGGCAAATAGAACTACGCCACTCACAGGTCGATCTAACCTATGTGTAACGCCTAAAAATACGTCGCCAGGCTTGTTGTATTTCTCTTTAATGAATTTTTTGATAGTTTCCGAAAGTGGTTCATCGCCAGTTTTGTCGCCCTGTACAATTTCAGAACAGGTTTTATTTACGGCTATTATATGGTTGTCTTCGTGTAGTACTGTCATTTCTTTAATTGGTTGGTTGATTCGTTAAATTGGTTCATCTGATAATTTGTTTAGAAACTCAGATTATGAAATTGGAAATTAATAAAATTGGAAATTACACTTTTGTTTTCAATTTTTTTGAAATAATATGCCAAAGTCCACTGAAAATGGTTAAATAACGAAATGGATAATAAAGTAAATATAGCTTTTGGTTTTTAATATTGTACTTCTCGACCATAAATTTTTTAGGTGGAAAAAAAAGGTCAATTAAATATTTTGCAATTTCTTTCGGCTCCGAAAGTAGACGTAAATTGTTGAAATGACCTGGTATAGCAGTTTTCGATGGCTCTGT
Organism: Paludibacter sp.; assembly: GCA_020049335.1. Classification (GTDB taxonomy): domain Bacteria; phylum Bacteroidota; class Bacteroidia; order Bacteroidales; family Paludibacteraceae; genus Paludibacter. The sequence goes on from JAIFKX010000132.1 coordinate 8,039, forward strand.
ATATTTATAACCTTGTAAAAACAAAATAAACTTATGTTTATGCTTTGTTTTTAATTTACCAGCATATTTTTTTAAAATAATTTCAGGAGTATTTTCAAGCTGAAAAAATTCATTAACCATCAATATATATCTAAAAACAATATCAGTTGCAGTATATGCATCGCATAATTTTTCGAACGATTTCCAATAGAAGTCTTTAGGAAGCGTATCTAATAGATTCGCTAAATCAATAAACGAGGTGAAATTTATGTTCCCCTCTTCGAAATGCTTGTGAGCATGCAAAGCCACATGAATTATTTGATGGTGGGTGTCGAGTGCATAAGCTTCATTACCATTAATATTAGCAACAGTTTTTGATGCAAAAACTCGGTCTAAGTTCATCTTAAATTTTTCTCCAGCGCGGTGTAGTTTAACATGCAATTCTATAGAAACACCGTTTAGCGACATGGGTGGTAGATGTACAAAGTCAGATTTTTCACGAATATAATCACTTACCGGAACCGATTGGCGATAACTATAACCAAGAGATTTCAAAATTTCAACCGCCTTTAGCGCTTCATTTGGTCGTATCAGTAAATCAATGTCGCTAAATTGCCGCAAACCAATTTTAGCATATAAGTGCTCGGTTAAATAAATCCCTTTCAGTGCAATTACTTCAATATCATGGCTTTGAAGTGCATTTACGACATTGGAATAATGACCAAGTAGCAATATGCTCCGATTGATTGTATGCAAATATGATTGTTCTATTTGAAAAATAATTTCGTTCGGAATAAGGTTTTTACTTTTTATTAGCGCTAATTTATTCATAAAAAAGCCTGAAACCCCACGTTTAACTACTTGAACTGCAAAAGCATCCCAATTACTAATCTGGGCGAGGAGTGCATCAATTTTCGCTATGTCGTTTTCGGTAGTAATTAGCTTCGAAACCAATAAAATTACTTTATCAGAGGGCGTTAGAAAAGTAGGTTTGTGTTTGAAAATCATTAAATCAATTGAATGTCAATTAAATATCTTTTTTTTAATTCGAAGTACAAATATACTACGAATTAATGAGAAATTAGAAGTATTACTGTATTTGAAGCTTAAATAAAATTGAAAAAGAGAATCTCATAAGAAATTCTCTTTTTTGTCAAATTGTAAATATTTTTTATCAATTCATTCCTGTACAAGTGCCACAAAAGCCAGAATAGGAAATTTCAACCGAATGGATATCAAAGTTTTTAAGTTGAGGCTTATTAAAAAGTTCTTGTTTTAAATCAAACAAATCGTATACTTTGCCACATCTTTTACACATAAAATGTGCATGATTTGAAATGTCGGCATCGTAACGTGCATTTTTTTCGTCGATAGATAAATGCAATACAGCCCCTTTTTCTACAAATAAGTTTAAAGTGTTGTAAATTGTTGTTTTAGAGAGTGTTGGCATAAAAGGACTAAGAGTAGAATAGATTTCATCAATCGTTGGATGCGTTTTGTGAGTCATCAGATAATCCATTACTGCTGTTCGTTGAACCGAAGGCTTAATGTCGAATTGTTTCAAATACTTGTGAATTTGCATGTAATTGTTCATAATGTGAGGATTTTGAATATATGTTTTATTTAAAATAGATTTCTATTAATTGAATTATAAAACTATAATGGTTACAAAGATAAAATAAATTCAGTACATTAAACTAAAAATAAAATAAATAGATAGCAAAATGATATGATTTTAACTAAGTTTATACTTCTAAACGTTTTTTGTTTGTTTGAAAAAATAAATGAGTTGCAATTAAATTTGCAACTCATTTATTTTTTGGAAAATTGATTTTTCTTACAATACGTTTATTTCTTTCAATACATCATTGGTTGAACGAACGGCAGCGGCACTTTTAGTGAATAAAGCCATTTCTTCTTCGTTTAGTTTGTAGTCGATAATTTCTTCCAAACCATTTTTACCAATGACACAAGGTACGCCAATACAAATATCATTTTGTCCATATTCGCCTTCGAGTGATACGCAGCATGGGATAATTTTTTTCTGGTTATGAATAATCGATTCAACCAAATAAGCAGCAGCAGCTCCAGGAGCATACCAAGCCGAAGTTCCCAACAAACCGGTTAGTGTAGCACCACCTACCATAGTGTCGGCTACCACTTTTGCCAATTCTTCTTTACCTAATACATCGCTTACAGGGCGACCTTTGTAAGAAGCAAAACGTGTCAATGGAATCATGGTTGTGTCGCCGTGTCCACCAATAACCATACCTTCAATTTCGGTTGGGTTTGCATTCATGGCTTTGCTCAAATAGCATTTGAAACGTGCACTGTCCAAAGCGCCTCCCATACCAATAATTTTATTTTTTGGAAGTCCTGTGGCTTTCAATGCAAGGTAAGTCATTGTATCCATTGGATTACTTACCACTACAATGATAGTGTTTGGCGAGTATTTTAAAATATTTTCGGCCACACTTTTTACAATGCCTGCATTTACACCGATAAGTTCTTCACGTGTCATGCCTGGTTTACGTGGAATTCCCGAAGTGATAACAACTACATCCGAATCAGCTGTTTGTGCATAATCGTTTGTACAGCCTACAATTGTTGAGTCGAAACCTAACAATGCGGCAGTTTGAGTCATATCTAAGGCTTTGCCTTCCGATACACCTTCTTTTACGTCGAGCATTACAATTTGATCGGCTACTTCGTTGATTACAAGTACATTTGCACAGGTTGCACCTACATTTCCGGCGCCAACTACGGTTACTTTTGACATAATTTTCTTATTTTTTATTGTTTAAATTGTTTTCAATTTTATCGACTGCAAAGATAAAAAATTTTCTTGAATAATTAAAGAAAAATTTCTTTAATTTGTTCGCTTTTTATTAAAAAAATTGATGGATGAGTTTTCATTCAGATTTTGTACATTTGTATTCACTAACAATCTTGAGTCTCTTAATTCATGATTCATAATTCATAATTGATATTATATGTCCAGATTTATTAAAAAGAAAAAAGAAGAAATTGGTTTATCGCCTTATGCTTTGGTTTTCAGGGGTTTAAAAAAGACTGAAAAAGTGTGGCTAAATGCGTTCGATTACAATGCCGATACTTTTCGTGAATTTGAAGTTAAAACACCAGAACAACTTGTAGAATTAAAATCAAGTAAATCGACTAGTTGGTTAAATGTTTATGGCTTGGATAATGTTAAGTTAATGCAATCAATTTCGGCTGCATTTTCCATTGATAATTTGATATTGTCGGATGTAATGAATCCTACAACGCGACCAAAAGTGCAGATACTTGATAGTAGTATATATTTGAATATCAGAATGATTATTCAAAATAAATCTGTTTTAAGCATGGATAATTTGAGTATAATTATTTCAAATAATATCCTTATTTCGTTTCAGGAACAAAAAGGAAATTTTTTTGAACCAATAAGAGACCGCATTCGTAAACCAACAAATAAAATTCGAAAAACTGGAACTGATTATCTGGCATTTGCATTACTCGATGTAGTTGTCGACCATTATATTTTTGTAATTGGGGAATTGGGCGAAGAGATTGAAAATCTCGAAGAACAAATGTCAAACGAACCAGGAAAGGATTTTATGGAACGTATAAATCACTTTAAACGTGAATTGAATTTTATTCGAAAAGTTATTAAACCGGCTAAAGAAATGATTTTAAGTTTAGCGAAGTTGGAAACAGAATTTATTAAAGACGAAAACCGAATTCATTTTAAGGAATTGATTGATAATATAAACGAAGCCAACGATTTAGCTGATAGTTACCGCGAAATGATTTACGATATGATGAATATTTATCATACAACTATGAGCACAAAGTTGAACGAAATTATGCGTGTGTTAACTATTATTACTGTCATTTTTATCCCAATAACTTTCATTGCAGGTGTGTATGGAACTAACTTCGACTTTTTGCCCGAACTTCATTGGAAATGGAGCTATTTTACAATGCTCGGAGTAATGGCTTTAACCGTTTTGGGAATGATTTGGTACTTCAAACGAAAAAAATGGTTTTGAAACTTTTCTAAATTTTACGCCAAAATGTTCCAATACATCAAATCCGATACTTAAACCGATTGTTTCCCAAGTTTTTCCATCGAAATTATGTGCTTGAATCAGGCAAATTTTACAGTCTGAATCTTTCAATTGTAGTTTTTTTGAAACAATAGTTTTCTTCGATTTGTGTATTTCTTCGTACCAAGCCGTAGGAATAGCTGGAAATAAAAGTTCATTGCAAAATGCTTTCAGAGATTTGTGCGTAATCCAATAAACAGTTTGTGGAGTGTAATAAACAATTGCATCGGGGCTACCAGTGTGCATCCATCCCATTGTGTGAGGATATTTACTGAAAACTTCAATATATAAATCACCAAAATCTTTATCACGGAATTTTTCGGAAATACTGAAGGCTGTCCCTCTAATAGTTACCTGAACATCAATATCTTTCCGTTGCATATCCATATCGTACTTGTTATCGCTGTTGTAACGATTGATATTGGTAGCATGAAGAACTTCGGAGTAAAACTTATCAGCCAAAATGGCTTGTTCACGTTCGTGCAGTAAGCTTTTTTTAAACTGATGTATCATAGTGGCAGATTGAAATGACACTTAAATCTGATTTATACTAAAGGTTTTGATATTTCAATATGCAAGCCTAAAGCATTAACAATACGGTAAAAAGTACTTACATTAGGACTTGTCAATCCGTTTTCAATCCTAGAAATGTAACCTTTATCAACGCCAATTCGATTTGCAAGTTCAGCTTGTGTAATTTTCACTTCTTTACGTGCATCTTGTAAAATTTGAGCAGTATAAAAAGCATAAGCTTTTTCATCAAATTGTGCTCTTTCAGGTGTTCCGTGTACTCCAAACTCTTGGTCGAGTTCAGCACTTATATCATAAATTTTGTTTTTGCTCATAATACTCTTTTTTTAGTTTTAATGCTCTTTCTATTTCATTTTCAGGCGTTTTTTGTGTCTTTTTCTGAAAACCATTGAAAAGAATTACAACATTTCCTTCATCAAAAATGAAGAACAATCGATAAATATTGCCGTTGTATTCCATTCTCAATTCGTAAACCCCGTCACGTATAAATTTCATGAATTTTACTGGCATCCTATCACCAGTTTCAAGCAATGAAACCACATATTTCATTTTGAGTTTCTCTTTTTCTCCAAGTGACTGCATGAAATCATGATAATATTCACCAAAGGCAATAATTCGTCTTTTCATCATACAAAGATAATGTAAGTTATATAATTATACAACTATTTTGAGTGTTTTTAATAGCTCAATTTTAATATACATGCCGAATGTTTCGAAACTCTAATTTCAAATTTTTCAGATGATGTTAAAATTGTTTTAAACTCTTCTTTAACAGTGTTTAATATATCTTTTATAGTAACTTTTATTCCATTTTCAATTTGTAAAAAATCAAAAACTTCGTTTGGAATTGCAATTTTGAGATTTGCTTCTATAGAATTAAAGTTTATTACAATCAGCAACAAATCATTTTCCGATTTTCGAAAATAGGCAAAATGCTTATGGGTATTGAAATGTGGATTGTAAAAGTTTGCGTATTCTAAATCATAGAGTTGACCTTCTGTAATTGCTTTTTCGGTCAGCGAAATATTCATAAGCTTTTTATAAAAGCTACGAATCAATTTTTGTTCATCAGTAAGCTTTTCTTCTCCAAATTTACCATTGTTAAACCAATTTTGTACCGATTCTATACTTCGGTAATCAAAAATGGTAGTTCGTCCATCAGCTCCACTAAAACCTTCATTTTCCATGCCTTTTTCACCAAATTCCTGTCCCGAATAAATCATTACAGGAGCTTGGGTAAGTGTGGCTGCAATTACCATTGCCGGAAAAGCCCGTTTAGCATCTCTACAAAAAAAGTCAGAGGCAATGCGCTGTTCATCATGGTTTTCCAAAAAGTTGAGCATGTTGTTTTCGATGCCATCGAGCGCTTGCCAACAATGCGAAATATCGCTTGCATCATGATTTTCTGTGAGAATTGAGCGTAGTTTATCGTACAAACCGACTTTATCGTACAAATAATCGAATTTACCATTAAATATATAATTGCGGTATTCGGCAGGATTATATACTTCGGCAATAAAAATAAGCTCGGGGAAATCAATTTTTAAGCGTGGAATTACCCAACCCCAAAACTCCACAGGAACCATTTCGGCCATATCGCAACGAAATCCATCCACTTTTTTCGAAGCCCAAAAATGAAGTATGTCGTACATTTTCAGCCACGTATCGGGTAGGGGGTCAAATTGTTTTTGACCTCCCTCGCTGTAATTTACGCCGTAATTCAATTTTATTGTTTCGTACCAATCGTTTACAGTTGGCGTTGCCGTAAATTGGTCATTTCCAGTAGCTTTCGCAGGAAATTCAGAATAGTCCTTTATTTCAAAATTTGGTTTAAATACTTGATTAGGAATGTAATAAAAATTATTTAATGGCGAAAATGCCCAAGCGGAATTATCGGTTTCTCCTAAATCTTTTATTCCCGCGGGCTTTGCATCCGAATGGTATTCGCGCGCCACGTGGTTTGGAATAAAGTCGATAATAACTTTTAATTCGGCTTTGTGTGTGCGTTTTACAAGATTTTCGAATTCTGTCATTCGTTTGTCAACATCTACTGCCAAATCAGGATCTACATCGTAATAATCTTTTACGGCATAAGGTGAGCCTGCTTTTCCTTTTACAACTGCTTTATGGTCGGTTTTTATACCATTATCAGTATAATCGGTCTGTGTGGCATGTTCTAAAATCCCCGTAAACCATACATGCGAAATACCTAAATTTTTTATTTCTGAGAATGCCTTGGTTGTAAAGTTGTTCATTTTACCACAGCCATTTTCGGCAAGGGTGCCATCAAATTTATTTGTTTTTGTTCTATTCCCAAAGTGACGAACTAAAACTTGATAAAGGGTGAATTTTGCCATATTTTTTATTTGTCTGAAATGCTTTCGTTATTATCTTTCATTTTTACAATCGAAAATGTTATGTCTTTAATTGATATTGTTTTTAATGTGGTGTTGCTGCTCGATTTTGTGCCAATTTTTAAATTGTCAATCCATACCGTCGCTTCAGCTGGTACAATAAATCCAAAGTTATTACCATATCCAAATAGTTCAACTTCAGTTTGATATACATATACATTGTTAATAAAATAATAAATGATGCCAGCAATTTTTACAACTTTGAGTTTGTTTTTACCCGTTTTATTGATTGTAGCTTTCTTCAATTGTGTGTAATAACTGTACCATTTACTATTACCAGGATACATATTTTGTTCGCGGTTTATTTTAAAATATTCAGTGGTATCTTTTGTGTTTACTGCGAAAACCATCCCATATTGATCGGTATTAGCTGTTGTTTTGGCATCAATTTCCATTTCGAACGAAAAGTCTGATTTGATATTAATATAATCATTCTGAACTGCTAATAAAATGCCATAAGAAGATGTAAATTTCGAACTGAATTTTAATTGACTGTTGTCGATTTCGGCAGTATAATTCGAATTTGTACCTAATTCCCAACCCGTATCCGATTTACTCCCTGTGTTAAAAGTTAGCCAAAGTCGTTGAGTAAAATTAGATGTGTCGACCAACAATTCGGTAGTTGTATAAAGTGGAGCAGAAGTACTTTCGGTGAATAATTCATCAACATAATAATTGCGTCGTTCGCGCCGGTAATTTATATTCCAAGGACGATTATCAACTTTGTCGCCACCACACATCATCGATTTCCAATCACCGTTTTCGAGTGTGCTATTTATATGTTTTCGACCCAAAATACCATGTCCCATTTCGTGAAAAATAAGATTTTCTTTCATATAATCGGCTCCAGCCACTACGCTTATCTTTTTCCAATATACAGAATCAATTTCTATTCTTATTGGATTTTCGTAATGACATAAACCGGCTTGGTCGTTTTTCAATTTTGCAAATTCGATTATTAAACCTTCAGTTTGAAGCTTGTAATCTTTACCTCGTTTGGCAGCTTCGGTTTCGAAACGCTTAACATATTCGGCAAAAACAGGTTCGACTCTGTATTCGTTTGGGTCGCCACACGAAGCAACGAAAAGTGGTATAAAGAGTATGAAAATATAAAGCGATAGTTTCATTTTTGAATTGGTTACAAAAAATATTTATGCAAAAGTAAACAAAAATGGAAGTAATTCGTTATTCATGTAAACAATTAAAACATAAATTTAAACAAATAAATAAACATGGCAACAGTAACATTTAAAGGAACCCCTGTATCGACAAATGGAAGTTTACCTGAAGTAGGAACGCAAGCACCCGATTTTAAATTGGTAGGGGCTGGATTGAACGAAATTAGTCTGGCCGACTTTAAAGGCAAAAAATTAGTTCTGAACATTTTCCCAAGTATCGACACAGGCGTTTGTGCTGCATCGGTTCGTAATTTTAATAAATGGGCAGCTGCTCAGGAAAATACCGTAGTTCTATGCGTATCAAAAGATTTACCATTTGCATCTGGTCGTTTTTGTGGTGCCGAAGGTATCGAAAACGTAACGATTGCATCTGATTTCCGTTACAATACATTTGCAACCGACTATGGCGTATTGATGACTGATGGTGTATTGGGAGGTTTAATGGCTCGCTCAGTAGTAGCAATCGACGAAAACGGAAAAGTAACTTATAATCAGCTTGTTCCCGAAATTGTGGAAGAACCAAATTACGACGTAAAATTCTAAAAGATATTAAATCAAAAGGCATTTCGTTGGATAACGCGATGCTGTTTACGTGTGAAGATATCCTCCTCTTACTTTCTAAGTAGCGGGAGGATATTATTTTAAAATTTATAAAACAAACAATAATGAAAAAAAACAAACAATTTGGTGAAACCGTAGAAGGTTATAATATTCCGGTTTTAAACGAACGTGAAATTAGAGCAGCTGCTGGAATTTTATTTTTGGCCGTATTTATAGCGTTAATGCAGATAGTATTTAATGGAAACTTTTTGCCCATCAAATACATGGTTAGTATATTTTTGCTCGATTTTTTAATTCGAGTTTTTATTAATCCAAAATATGCTCCAACGCTAATTTTAGGACGATTAATTGTTTCGCGTCAGAATCCAGAATATGTAGGTGCGGTTCAAAAGAAATTTGCATGGATAATTGGCGTAGCATTGGCTGCAACAATGTTTATACTTATGGTAGTGCTAAATACTTACAGTGCTATTTCGGGTATAATTTGTCTTATTTGTCTTATCTTTTTATTTTTCGAATCCGCTTTTGGCATTTGCTTGGGTTGCCTTTTTTATGGCTGGTTTTACAAAGAAAAAGCGCAATATTGCCCTGGTGAAGTCTGCGATATGAAAGCAAAACAAGAGATTCAAAAAACTTCGTGGTTGCAACTCGCTGTTGTTGTTTTGTTTATCGTTTTTATTGTGTTGTTTGTGTCATTTTCGAAAGAAATGTTGAGCGAAAAACCAGTAGAACTATTTCAGATGTTAAAATCAAAATAAGCGTTTTAGTTCAACAGAATCTTTGGTTTCAACTTGCCAGCCAGCTTTGAAATTTGTATCTTTGCAGGTTCATTTTTTCGAAAAATATAAACTATTTTGGCAACAACTACAATAATAAATCCCGACGAACAAGAGCAGGTAGAGGTAATTGGCGCACGTGTGCACAACCTCAAAAACATTGATGTAAGTATTCCACGCAATGCACTTACAGTAATTACAGGACTTAGTGGTAGCGGTAAATCGTCCTTGGCATTCGATACCATTTTTGCTGAAGGTCAGCGACGTTATATCGAAACCTTTTCGGCCTACGCACGGAGCTTTTTGGGTAATATGGAACGACCGGATGTGGATAAGATAACCGGATTGAGTCCTGTAATTTCCATCGAACAAAAAACTACCAATAAAAATCCGCGCTCGACTGTTGGTACAACAACCGAAATTTACGACTTCCTGCGTTTACTTTACGCAAGGGCAGGGGAGGCCTATTCCTACGAAACGGGCGAGAAAATGGTGAAATATTCCGAAGATCAAATTGTAGATTTGATTTTAAAAGAATATGAAGGTAAAAAAACATTTTTACTTGCACCCATTGTTCGCGGACGTAAAGGTCATTACAAAGAATTGTTTGAGCAAATTCGTAAAAAAGGATATTTGAATGTTCGGATTGATGGTGAAATACGCGAAATAACACACGGACTAAAAGTTGATCGTTACAAAATTCATGATATTGAGGTAGTTATCGATAAATTGTTAGTCAGTGAAAAAGACCGACAACGCCTGAAGCAATCGATGCAAAAAGCTATGCAGCAAGGCAATGGAATTGTGATGTTGCTCGAAAAGGATAGCGTGGAAGCTCGTTATTTCAGTAAAATGTTGATGTGTCCTACCAGTGGTATTTCGTATGACGAACCAGCTCCGCACAATTTTTCGTTCAACTCGCCACACGGTGCTTGTCCCAAATGTAAAGGCTTAGGTTTTGTAAATCAGATTGATATGGATAAAATTATCCCCGATAGAAGTCTGAGTATTTACAACGGAGCCATAGCACCACTTGGGAAACACAAAAGCACAACTATTTTCTGGCAGATTGAAGCTATTCTCGAAAAATACGATTGTACGCTTAAAACTTCGGTTGCTGATATACCCGAAGAGGCAATTGACGAAATAATGAATGGTACTGATGAACGATTACACATTAAAAATCAAGCCATTGGTACAAATTATTTTTTGAGTTACGATGGAATCTTAAAATACATTGAATTACAGGCAGATAACTCGGCTTCGGCAACGGAACAGAAATGGGCAAATCAGTATTCGAAGGAAATAAAATGTCCTGAATGTAACGGAGCAAAGCTTAAAAAAGAATCGTTACATTTTCGTGTTCACGACAAAAATATTGCTGAACTTTCGGCAATGGATATTGGTGAATTAGCAGAATGGTTGAATTCAGTAACGCCGCATTTATCCGAAAAACAAAAAACAATTGCTGCCGAAATTCTCAAAGAAATTCGTAGTCGATTACAGTTTTTGCTCGATGTGGGCTTGAATTATTTGTCGCTCAACCGCAGTTCGCAGTCGCTATCGGGTGGCGAAAGTCAACGCATACGGCTTGCAACGCAAAT
>JAIFKX010000251.1 GCA_020049335.1 Paludibacter sp.
TGATTAAAGGGACCCCCATTTACAAAATCCCAGGCCGACACATTTCCATTTCTGAAATTCCATGCTTTATCAAGAATTTTTATGGCAGCATCGCGAAAATGCGTATTTGTAGTGTCGCAAAGATAGACTCTGCCTAAGCACCAAGCTGTTTTTATAAAATGCCCTATACTTGCTCCCGAATTATAATTTGGCACCCAATTGGCATCGTATACGCCCGGAAATAGCACTTTGACATTTGGGTTGTTCATTTCTTTCACAAGCCTGTTTACAATAATATTCGCTAAGCTAATCAAACGGTTTTTATCCTGAATATCATTGGATATAAGGTACATCAATTCAGCATGAGTAGTAATTGCATCGACCGTGGGGGTGAATCCTTTGCCTGTTTTTGATGACCAATCTAAAGTTGCATCTTCGTAATAGCCCTCATATCCGGGTCTGCTATCCCACATGTTATTATTCAGTGAGTTAAGACCTTTGTCAATCCAGCCTTTTATTTCCTGACTTCGGGTGGCTTCGTAATTGGCTACTAAGCCCAACATGGCATAATGTTGTTGGAATCCATATTTTTTATTGTTCGGATTCCAGCCAGTTCTATTGTCAATAGTACCATCGGATTTAGCAAAGGTGTACCATCCTTCGAAAGTGCTATCCCAGCCATACTTGGTCAGAAAATTTAAAGCTTTTGAGGCATAAAACAGATATTTCTCATCGCCGGTCAACATGAATGCTTTTGTAAAACCATAGCCATGTCTGGTTTGTGCAATCAGCGATTTTTTATTGTAATCAAGCACTTTGCCAGCAACATCAATGCTGGAATAGAACCCACCTAAAATTGAATCGTAGGCATGTTTTATCCAAAAATTGGCATTATTTCTAACATATTCTATGTTTTTATCAGGGTCAATAATATTTTCTGATTTTACCTGATACTGACCGTGTAAGATCAATATGTTGAAAAAGAAAAATAATACTATGTACGATTTTTTAGATAGCATTTTAAGTGTTTATATTTACATGCAATTAACTCGAATGATACTTTAATTGTGTAGCGTTGAAAACAACGTCCATGGGAGCTGGTATTGGCTCAAAATTTTTGTTGCTTTGTATCAGATTTTTAATTTGCTCCACCGATTTCGATGAAGTTAACTCATCGGCCGGAGAATTAAAACAATAGTCCAACAATTTTTCAACCGTTGATGTTGCTACATGTAGTCGCGTGTCGGACGATGCATAGTAAATAAATACAGTTCCATCTTCGTCTACAATCCAACCATTGCTGAATAGTACATTCGACACATCTCCAATTCTTTCTTCACCTTCGGGAGCCATAAAATAACCAGCCGGTTCGGCAATTAATTCTGCCGGATTTTCTAATGCAGTAACATACAAATACAGAACATAACGCAAACCGGCAGCACAATTTCGAACACCGTGTGCCAAATGCAGCCAGCCTTTTTCAGTTTTTATTGGATGTGGACCCTCGCCATTTTTCAATTCTTTAATCGTATGGTATTGTCGGAAGTTTATAATTTTTTCTTCGTTCAATTTTGCATTTGTAATATCAGGCACCAAAGCCCAACCAATGCCGCCACCCTTACCTGTATCGATAAATCCATCCTGAGGACGAGTATAAAGTGCATATTGTCCATCAACGAATTCGGGATGTAAAACCACATTGCGTTGTTGCGATTTTGTTTCTAAGTTCGGTAAACGTTCCCAATTTTTCAAATCTTTGGTTCTTACTATTCCGGCCGATGCAATAGCTGTTGATAAGTCGCCCGGTTTTGCATTGGGGTCGAGTTGCTCGCTGCAATAAATGCCATAAATCCATCCATCTTCATGAGCTGTTAAACGCATATCGTACACATTGGTTTCGGGAGTATTGTTTGCGGGTAATGTAACCGGTTCATCCCAAAATACAAAATTATCAATTCCGTTAGGGCTTTCGGCAACTGCAAAAAACGATTTTCTGTCAACACCTTCTACTCTGACCATTAATACATATTTTCCATTCTGTTTAATAGCGCCAGCATTAAAAGCAGCATTCATACCTATTCGCTCCAGCAAAAACGGATTTGTTTCAGGATTAAAGTCGTACCTCCAATTCAACGAAATATGTTCGGACGTTATTATCGGAAAGCGATATCTTTCGTATAATCCATTTGTCGATTTTAGTTTTTCGTTTTCCCTACACAACAAATCATTGTGTTTCCGTTGTAGCTTGTTTAGCTTACGTTTAAATTCACTCATATTCAACATTTTATTATTTTAATTTTCAATGTAAAAGTATTACAAACAGTCAATTATTTAAGTATATTTTTTTATCAAAGAATTGTACAATTATTCATTTTGCATAGAAAATAATTTTGATTTAAAGCAAATAATGAGGTTAATACAAATTAACCTCATTATTAATTGAACGCTATTAATTGAACGGAATATGAAATTACAAAACTACTTTAACTGTTTGGTTTTTAGCACGTAAAACATATACTCCTGATTCAAGGCTGCTTAAGTTGAACGATTTTACATTGTTCATTTTTAATACTTCTTTACCAATTGAGTTATAAACAACAACGTCGGCGTTTTCGGTTAACTCAACTTTTTTAGATGATACTTTGCTAAAAATTGAACTATTAACATTTAATTGTTTAACAGCCGATGTGGTTTTCAGACCTACAAAACCATTGAAATAAGTTACCGCATATCCATCGTTGTGCGTTGAATTCCACCAGTATTCAGCAGGTTTTTGTAAGGCTGGAGTGGCTGTATTAAATGCATCATCGGCATCTATATCTGTATATTTAATGTCAAATGTAATTCCTTTACCATCATTTAATTGACGCCAAATGCTTGTATTAAAATCAGGACGAGCAGTGCCTGTTAATGCAGTAAAAGGAATTGTAATAATTTTTTTGATTGTGTTTGAACCAACTTGACTTTTATCATCAACAAAAATTTTTGTATTCGACACGACATCGGTATTTCCTGCCCAATTTACATTTGTGTTAAGAGTAGGGTCAGTAGCGAGTGGGTCAAAATAAAAAAACATAGCTTCTTTATATCCGCTGGTATTAATTAAAATTTTGTAACCACCAAATTGTGAAAAACGCATGTGAAATCTCGATGCATCTCTTAGTGCATTTTTATCAACTCCCTCTACCGATGAATTTATTCTAAAGTAGGGAGCCCACATTACCTCAAAAGACTCTGTACCTGACACATTATCATCTACTACACGCAACAACATATAGATGTTCTCATTATCGTATAGCATTTTAAATGCTCCTTCAAAGTCAGCTGTTCCTTTATGAGAGTCAGCTAAGCCCAAATTATTTGCTATTACATTTGGTGTACTTGTTGCTGCATTCCAAGTAGCATCGAAATCAGCATTAATTGGGTCAAAGTCAGCAATAGTATCTGCTAATACTGCTTTTCGGGCGTATGCACTTATACCTTCAGTTGGGATGTTGTATTTCATCCATGGTCGAAAAATCCAGCTTGATACTGTAGCATCGTCGCTTTGAGCAAAAAGAACACTTGCATTAATCATTAATGCCATAAAAAAGAGAATAGTTGTTTTCATAAAAATTAATTTTAAAAGATTATTAAATTGATTAGAGATTTTTTATTTGATTGTAACGATTACGGTATATATATCACCAACAGTAGTTCCTTTAAGGAAAGTATATTGCTGATTTGTACTAAAATTATTAACAGTAACACCATTGGTTTGCTGCACACTACCAATTCGCACCACACCGGTGGAACCAACCCATTTGGCTGTCAGTTTTGTAACATCTGTACCATTCAATACCCCAACAGTTATTGTTTTTGCCACGTGGTCAATAATGCCAACGGGTGCAGGAATGAGCCCTGTAAAAGTAAACGAACTTACAGGCAACTGATTGGTATATACCACAGTGTACGTTGTTTCCGTATTATTTTGAGCGATTACTTTGATAGTAGCTGCAGTTGTGTTTAAATTGTAGGTTGTACGGGTAGCATTGGCTATCAAATAGGTATTCGAATTAATGATAATTTTGCTTCCAAACGATGATTCGACAAACAGATTCACAGTCGTGGGATTTGTTCCGTAATTGAGATTCAAATTGATTGTTTTGTTTGTTTCGTCAATTATGGCAACTTCTCCATTACCCCGTGTGCCTGTGCCAAGAGTAAGTTTCGTAATTTTTTTCTCATCCGATGCCGCAAAACGATTAAACTTCACTGTGTAATTTTTCTCAGTACCAAAATCGGACTTAACAGTATAAACTACCGGATTGCTAAAATCATTTTCAGTTGTTCCCGATACCTGTTCAACACCGTTTACATATACTTTAGCGGCGGTAGATGATACATTAAAAATCGCTTTAAATTTGAAATTGGTAGTAATATCGGGTACCGAGAACAAAATTTCGTTATTGGCTGTAATTTCACCCGCCACACTATTGATGAAAAAGTTAGTTATTGTATTTCGTTCATCTACTACTTCAACATCTATTGTTTTGAACTCTCGTTCAATCGATTTTCCCAAATTACTCGTGCTTGTTGAAACTACTGTAAGCTTGTATATACCTTTGGCACTGTAACTTACGGGTAGCGAGTCCGATTTATTGAAATCAACTCCTTTTGCACCTTCTTCGCCCCATACTTTGCCAGCTGATCCATCGTAAAGTGTCAGGAACTCACCGGAACCTTTTGGAATTACGTAAAACACCTCACCGGCTAATGCCTTTTCGCTTCCACTTTTTTTGTAAGTTATTACAAAATCAGGATTGACCTCAATCACCTCATCGGTTGTACAATTCGTGAGTATAATTGCCAAAAACAAAAGAGGTATTACTTTAAATATATATTTTACTATCATAAATCAGTGATTTTAATTTGTTTGTGTTTGAACTTACCAACCCGGATTTTGCTTAAGCAACCCATTGTTCGCATCTATTTCCTTTTGTGGAATAGGGAAATACATGTTTTTTGTCTTGTCAAATTTACCTTTAAATAATGTTTCAAAATTTATATCGAATGCAGCATCGTAGCTCCAACGCAATATATCGTGATAACGAATTCCTTCGATAGCAAACTCAAGGTCTCTTTCGTGCACAATGGCTTGACGATTAAGTGTGGTGATGCTTGGCATACCTGCTCTGCTTCTTACTTCGTTGAGAGCAGCGAGGCCACTTCCATCAGCATCATTATCAATAAGAAGTGCAAGTTCGGCATACATCAACAATACATCTGCATATCGAATAAGTCTGACATTGCTTGGTGCACTTGTAATACGCGAAAATTGCGGATAGTAATACTTCTTCAATCCAATAGCTCTGCTTGGTACCGGTCCGTTGTAAAGGTTGTTGTTAAACACCACCTGCTTGGTGTGTACGGCACTTTGGAATCCGATTTTGTAACCCGACTCGGCTCTCCAGTCTAAGGTGTCGCCTTCTAAATAACAAGTTGCGAATGCACGCGGATCTCTATCAAATCCGGCAGGAACTCCTGCTGTTTCAAACTGATACCACAATGTGGGGTCGATTTCTAAATTTCGATAGTTTAGAGGCGAAAAGTATTCGTAAAGCTGATTTCCACCTACTTTCCAGCCAGGTAGTGCAGTATTGGCAGCTCTGTCGTTGTCGTTGAACTGAATTTCCCAAACCGACTCCGAATTATTTTCGGACTTGTATGTTTTACTCCCTACCGGAATATCTAAGTACGATGAGTTTGAAAGTAATGCTGCTAAATAATGTGCTTTTGTTTTTTCGATTGGCAAAACTAAAGCATAATTCTTGCTATCAATCACAGCTTCCAAAGCTGCTTTTGCTTTCGTTAGATTTTGCGTTGCTTCGGAGGTTGCCCCTTTGTTGAATCGCAAATAATAATGAAAATGTTTGTACAATAGCGCTTTACCAAGCTGAGCATTAGCAGCCCCGGCAGTAATTCTACCAGTTTCGGTAGTTGGCCACGATGTTGGTAAATTTTGTACCGAATAAGTCAGATCTTCTTCTATTTTTGACCAAAATTGCTCGGGTGTTCCATTTGTAAATCCAATAAGAGGATTTGTAGGAACGTTTGTTTCATCGTAGTAAATAGGTTTATCGAACCAGGTTACTAAATAAAAATAATACATGGCACGTAAGGCAGTGAGTTGTGCCCTATATTGTTTGTATTTTGTAGGTTCAATTACATTTTCCAACCGATTGATGTTTGCCAAAATATCGGAAGTGCGAAACAATCCCCTGTACAAATCTTCCCATGTAAATTCAAAATCGGACGACTTCATTATCATTTGGTCAAAACCGGCTCCGGGAGTTTCCCACCACAAATATGGGTCTAATGTGTTCGAAATTTTAAAATACGACAATCCGAAAACACCTCGGTGCGTAAGTGGTGAATAAGCTGTGTTTACAGCAAGCAGTAAGTCGTTTTCGGTTTTGAAAAACGAACCAACATCTAAGTAATTTTTATTTTCGGTTTCTAAAAATTGGTCAGAACATGCTGAAAATACTATTGTTGATAGGAATATAAATATTATCTTTTTCATCGATTTTAATCTTTAGTATTTAGTGTAATTTAGAAACCAATTTGCAAACCAACTGTGTATGAACTTGGTACGGTATAGTCGCCCGAATCGGTACCTGAATTTAGCGGATTCGAAGACATTAAACCTTCAGGATCCCTGCCCTGGTATTTTGTGAAATTATATATGTTTGCTGCATTAGCATACACTCTTAAACTTGACAATCCAAGACTTTTACATGCTTTTTTTGATACTGTATATCCAAATTGAATGTCCTTTATTCTCAAAAACGAACCATCTTCAATCCAGAATGATGATATCTGATCGTTGTTATTAGCATTAGCAGGGTCAACACGCACATGAGTTGTCGAAGCGTTTTCGAGTGTCCAATGGTTAGTCGCAAAATCGCTCAACTTATTGTGATCCATATCGTTGCGGTTCATGCTCGAAAGACTGGCTCTTTGCGCATTGTAGATTTCGAAACCAGCTACTCCATTCAGAAACACATTCAGATCAAAGCTTTTGTAAGCAAAGTCGAGGCCAAGTGTATATGTTAGTGCTGGAATTGTTTTACCAATAATGGTACGGTCCAATTCAGTTACATTGCCATCGGCATTCAAATCGGCATACTTAATGTCGCCCGGCTGAGGAGTTGTACCTAAGTAAGTAGCATGTTTATAGCCAATATATTTGCCTGAAGCGTCTTTTTGCCATTCACCACTACTATTTTTAGTGTAGTTTGTTTCGTCTAATTGAATGATACCATCCGACACATATCCATATAGCGAACCGATTGGTTGACCCACAATAGTGCGGTTGTTACCGCTGGTAATGTCGCTTACGGGCAGGTAATTAACCGTATTTTTAATTGTAGTTAAACTACTTGACACCCCATATTTCAAATCTCCGATTACATCTTTCCATTCGGCTGAAAGCTCCACACCTCTGTTTTGAATTTTACCTGTATTAAACCATGGATTACCATCCTGGCGACCAAATGCCGCTGATATTGGTATTTGCACTAATAAATCATTGTTGTTTTTTAAATAGTAGTCGGCATTGATTGTTAGTTTGCTATTGAATAAATTTAAATCAACTCCGGCATTGTACATGTCCGACGATTCCCAGTGAATTTGTTTTGATGCAAAGCCATAAAACACATATTGAGCATCTGCAATTTTTTGATTGTCGCCGAACACAGGTGAAAAATCGGTGTTTGTTGAAATTTTATCAAGATACTGAAAACCAGCACCAATATCTGAGTTTCCTGTTGAGCCCCAACCCAAACGAAGTTTAAAGGAATCGAGTTGTTTGATATTTTTAAAGAACACTTGATTTACACGCCACGCCAACGACATGGATGCGAAATTACCACGACGGTATTGTGGAGCAAAAACCGAAACACCATCCGAACGCAAAGAGGCAGTAAGATAGTAGGTACTGTTGTAATCGTACATTATCCTTCCTAAATACGAAATCATTCGGTAATCGAAAACATTACCATTCAGGTTCATGGAGTTAGTTCCTCCATTCGACATGGTGTTTAATTGTTCGAAATTGAATCCTGTTTTTGTGCCTGAAATGCTATTGTTGTTGTTGGATTGAATTTGATAAACTGCTGTAGCTTGTACATTGTGTACATCTGCAAAAGTTTTCTTGAATGTTAATTGATTTTCGAGATGCAGGCGTACCCGCTCAAAATAGCCTTCTTTCAATGTTGCTGCACCAGGTGTCCGATTTCCTTCAAAGTTTGGAAGCCAATACTTATTGCGGCCGTATCCAATTTGAGCCGATGGAGTAATTTTATAGCTTAACCAATCAGTGAAATCGATTTGCATGTAGAAATTTGCATTTACGCCAACTGCATAATCCATATTCGAGCCTAAAAGTGGCGCTGCCAGCGGATTAGGTTTGTCGTTGCCAACCGTGTTCGAATAGGTGCTGCCCGTATAACCAACAGGTGTTAATCCGGCATACAGATTGCCATCTGTACCATCCCAGTAAGTTGTTTGCGGCGACTCAAATCCTCCTTTGTAGTATGAATTGTACACACGCATCAATGGCGATGGAGTTAAATTCCATATAGATGATTGAACAGTAATTGGCGACTCACTAACATTGTAGTTAGCGGAGAAATTTTCACCGATTTTCACTTTTTTCGATAATATAAAATCGGAATTTGCACGAATACTGTAATTTTCGGCATTGCTTTTTATAACCGTGCCATTATCGCCATTATAAGCGAGCGACACATTAAAATTGCTATTATCGCCACCACCCGAAACCGAGATATTATAATTTTGGCTTAATCCGTTCTTGAAAATCTCATTTTGCCAATCTGTGCCTTCCTGCCAGTTTTCGCCATAGTATCGTTCGCGAAATGCTTGCTGGTATTCTGCTTTTTCACCTTTAATACCAGTATAAAAAGCAGCATATTCGCTTGCATTCATAACATCGTATTTGCGTGGAGCTAAGTTATAGCTGGTGTATGCATTGAAGTTAACAACCGGTTTACCGGATTTTCCTCTTTTAGTTGTTATTATTATAACACCATTCGAACCATTGGCTCCATAAATGGCAGTTGCCGATGCATCTTTTAGCACCTGCATAGTTTCTATGTCCTGAGGTTGAATTGAGTTTATATCAAGAACTTGCACGCCATCTAAAATAAATATTGGGTCGGCACCTTTGTTTATCGAACCTACACCACGTACACGAATAGTAGCGCCTCCACCCGGCTTGCCACTTTGCGAAACCAATACGCCTGTAGCTTTTCCCTGTAAGGCTTGTGCTGCATTGCTCGATGGATTTCGTGTAAGTTCTTTCGACGAAACTACCGAAACTGAGCCTGTTAAATCTGATTTTTTAACAACGCCAAAACCAATAGCTACATACTCTTCTAATTGAACTGAAGAAGCATTCAGAGTAACATTAATAACAGTTTGGTTGCCTACCGAAATTTCTTTTGACTCAAGCCCCACGTACGAAAAGACCAAAATATCAGATGGAAGTGCCATCAAAGTGTACTTTCCATCAATATCGGTAATTGTTCCGGTGCTGCTACCTTTTATTTTAATATTGCCTCCGATAAGTACATCCTTATTGTCGCCATCCATCACAGTTCCGGTTATTTTTACCTGTGAAAAGATAAGGGACGATTGTAAAATGGCAAAAAGAAGAATGTGGATTTTTTTGAGTATGAATGATTTTTTGTTCATCTAAGATTAAAATTTTTAGTGTTAATTTTTTCGAAGTAATTGTATTATTAACCAGTAAGTTTAAAATAATTCATCGGTACAAAAATAAACAGATAATGTCTGGTTTTATATATATTATTTTAGCATAGAAGTGTACTTTTTCAGCAATTTGATGGTTTAAAAATACACATAATATAATTTTTTTGAATGGATATTTTAATAATATGTCATAATATTGTTGTAAATTTGTAATACATGTATTCCTTTATTATTTTAAGCTAAAAAATTGACCTTGCTGGATAGCTACTGGTTGAGTAGCTTGAACCACATATTTATTTTCCTTATTTAAACTTACCCGTACATTTTTTACAATTTTATTATCAATGTAAAATTGAGGTTTTGTATTGCTTATTTTTGAATTTCCAAAAACCAACGAATTAAATGCAATCTTTCCTGTTCGGCATTCTATTTTTATTTCGGAATTAGACTTTGAATAAATTGCAGTTCCATTCGGTGCAGCAAAAAACATATTGAATGTAGGCTTGTCAATTTTTGGTGAAAAGTTGAACACATTCCGATTAACCGAAAATCCCAAAAATGCATTCATAATTGACCACGCCGACATGGGGCGATAGTAATGACCGCCAAATTCCTGATGGTCGAAATATAATCCGGCCTTTCGGTATCTGTCGTCTACTCCTTTTATTACTTTTAAGGCATCTTCCACTCTGCTTTCGTAAATCAAAAACGAAGCAAAAGCCAGCTCTACACCTGTCCATGGTGTATTTGCCTGGTCAACCCACAAGTTTGAGGTATGTATCGGAAACAAATCGGGATGTGAAGGCCACGAACAGTTTCGTAAAAATGAGTTGTTCATAAACGATTTTTGCATAATCGTCGATAGTGATTTTTGTACTCTTTCCGTCTCAAAAACATGTCCAATTCCAGCATTGTGAGCCATCCATTGCCCAATCAATTGGTCGGTCAAACATCCATCATCTATCCCTTTTTCTCCCGTATAATCATTTGATAAATTGTAATACGAACCATTCCACAATTTACTTTCCATTAGCTCAATCCCTTTTTTGGCAATACCAGCATAATACTTTTCGAGTTTTTTATCGCCAAGTTCTTTCGCCACCAAGGTAGCCATTGTTAACGAAGTAATCCATTGCGATTGAATGTACGAAGCCAAACCATACATAGGGAAATTATCGTAACTACACATAATGCCATGCATATCGGGCATCATGTCGCCATTTAAGTCGCGCTTACGAATAATATAATCTATTCCTTTCACAACGGAAGGCCATACTTTTTGCAAATATGCTTTATCGTTAGTCCATAAATAGTCGCGTAGTACCATCTGAATGTAATTGGGAACCAAATCGATGCGCTCGTAAACACCCCAAGTGCCGTTTTTTGTGTAGTCCAAATCATATCCTAAGCCATGATTAATTTCTCCGTCGGGTGTTTGAAGCCTGCAATGTGCCAACATCATCGATTTTTGCAATTCTGGAAATAAGGCAACAATCATAGGTGAGGCATATAAAGAAACATCAATTGTTGAATTTGGACCCCACGATTGCCCTTCGGTTAAGCCCTCGCGGACACCAAATTTTCCATCGCGGGTAAGTACTGTAGAAGTGATAAAGGTGTTTAATTGCGAATTGACCTGATTTAACACAAATTTTTCAATATCAGACGAATACATATCGTCTACAAACTGATGGCTACGCATTTTCAGGTCACGCTGATTGCTTACAAAGTAATTGGCAATTTCGAAAATGTTGCTGAAAGAATTTTGATAATAATGACCAATAACTTTTGTCGGTTTTAAGTTGTTCGGATAGATTTCCTGTTCGGCTTTTGGTTTCTTTTTATCAATCTCAACATCCACGGCTCCAAAATTATTCGGAAAATCCCAATTCATAATAAAAGTCGTCGAAAACGAATCATTTGCTTTCAGTTTTTTCGATGTTGCAATGGAGCTAAAGCAGCGTTGGTCTTTGCCCGACGAGAATTGCGCCAGTAGTTTTCCATCTTTATTGCGTTTATTTCTGTTTTGGGTATCGTCGATGTTTGCAAGTTTTGGTTCTACAAGCAATCGTTCGTAGTAAGGGTGTTTATGTTCCCATCCTAAATAATACGAAATGTCATCACCGCCAATTACGCCTAAGCCCATTTTGCCATAAGTTGATTTCGTAGTGTCCATGCCCGATACGGTTTGAGCAAAAAACGTATAGTTGTTTTTTGCAACTAATTGGCTTTCGAAAGCCTTTTCAGGCGTATCATAACCAACCAGATTGCGTAACGAACCCAAAAGCATGACATCCACATTTTTGTTGGTAGTGGATTTTATGTTAAAATTGAAATAAACACCCGGAAGCGATGAGTTTTTAACATCGTGTGGGATAAAAGGAGAAAATGCTTCCATTTCGATAACAAAAGGCATTTCAGCATCCGAGAACTTTAGCGTTGTAAACGGAAAACGTGCCGAATATTCTATTTTTTCGATAGCACTCATCCACGGATAGTAATAAATAATACTTTCCATTGCTCCTTCTTGTAAACTATTGTTAATCTGTAACAACTTCAGTTGGGCTTGCTCTCCTTCAACCTGATACCGCACTAAGAAAAACAGAAAGCTGTCGTCGATATGACTTTTTGCAATGCGTGGAAATTCCAACACAGGTCCGGTGCCTTTGGGGAAATTATTGAAAATTGACCAGTTGTAAAAATTACCATCTTTGCGTAATTCTACCGAGCCAGTGCCAATACCTCCCATTGCAATGCCACTTCGAACACTATTGTTAGATGTGTGAACTTCCACGATTGATTTTGCCTGAACACCCATTGTTCCAAAAGCGATAACTACTGTAAAAAAAAGTTTGTAGGCACTTTTTATCTTTAAACAACACATAATTTTGTTTTATTTTTGAGTTAATACGGCTACAAATCCACCATTTTCAAGCATTTTGATTTTAATAGCATCATTCTTTTTTAATGTGGAAATTGAATTTTCAAATGAATACATGTCTTTCCCATCCATTATGATGTTCAGATTGTAGTTATTTCCTTTTAAAAATGGCAATTTAAAACTTAAATCTTTGCTGTTTTTTTCACCATTTATTCCGGCAACATACCATAATTTCCCTTTTCGCGATGCAATAACGACATCCTTGCCGGGCTCGCCCATGATATAATGCGACTCATCGAAAACTACAGGAACGGTTTTCAGAAAATCCTGAACATAATCGGGTTTGGAATTGTACGACTCAGTATTATCGGCGAAATGTACGACCCCCGCATTGAAAATTAAACTCAAGGCCAGTTCATGCGCATAGGTTGTGATATGTGGAAATTTGGCATTACTAAAAACTACCGGCGTATAATCGGTAGGTCCCACTACGTTGCGTGTAAAAGGAATAATTGTGTTTTGAGAGGGGGCAAGAGCTGCATATCTATTGTCGAACGTATAACATTCTTCGCCACGCACAGCTTCCAAAGCAATTAGATTGGGGTAGATGCGCGACCAGCCACGGGGTAATGTGCAACCATGCAAATTTACCAACAACTGATAATGAGCAGCATCTTTCAATACTTCGTGGTAAAGTTTTATGATATTTTGCTTATCGCTTTGCCAAAAATCAATTTTTACGCCTTTTACGCCCCATTCTTGTAGTTTTTTGAACTCGGCTTTTCGCAGTTCGGCATTGTCAATAATGTTGCGTGGACGCTCTTCAACCGTGTTGTGAGCACCGCCTGAGTTGTACCACATAAATACACCTACGCCTTTGCTATTTGAGTAATCCACTAATTGCCTGATAGTTCCACCTTTCATCAAATCCCAGTTAGCATCCACCAATGTATATTCCCACTTCATTTGTGCCGATAAATCCACAAACTTTTTAAGCGATTCGAAATTTTGGGGGCTATTGGCATCGAGTAGCCAACTCCACGACGACCGGCCAGGCTTAACCCACGAAAAATCCATCTTTAATTCTTTATTCGACAGATTATTAATCATTTGCGATTCAAAAATCTGACCTATTGACGAACCAACAATAATTGTTCGCCAAGGCATTGCCCAAGGTAATGTGTAGGATGGATTTACTTCACCAACACCTTGGCCATCAAGTGGGTCGGGGAAACGAATTTTATACAGCCCTTCAGGTGCATTTTGTTCAAGTCTTGTACCACAATAATTATCTGTCAGGTTAGCTTCCGAAATTAATAGCCAGTGGTTTTTTGTTTTGAAATGAGCCGGATATGCCCATCCTTCGATGTTTTTAGAAGCTGTACCCACGGTTATTCCGTTTTCGAAGTATTCTTCGTAAGCCGGTGTCCATTTAGTAGGAGCATCGTAAGGTTGAAGCCATTTTCGGGCTGTTGTCGGTATTTTGAAGCCTGTAAGTTCTTCGGTAACAGTGTATGTATTTCCTGAATGCTCGGGGAAAACGTAGTTAAATGCTATGCCATCGTTATATGCCCTGAAATTAATTTGTAGCAGGGCATTTTTATTGTTTTTATAAGTCAGTGACAATTCACGTGCTTTGGATTTAATTTTTGTTTGGCGCCCTGTGTGCAACTTGTAATTATCAGTCACTGTTTTTGTGCGTGATGCGGATACAAAACTTAAATTGTTAGTAAAGGCATTGTCTGTTCGAACGATGCCAAAGGGCGAAGTTTCGATAACAGTTTCGGCTGCGTGCGATTTATACGAAATTACGTTGTAACTCAAGCTGAAGTTTGAACCCGAAGTGTTTTCGAATATGTTTATACACACACTTTTATCAGGTGAATACAGCACCCATTTGGGTGCTGTAATAGTTGCTTTTGCCGAAAAAAAACTCACAAAAATCAACAAGAAAGCTGAAAGGTTTTTTGTTCTGATGAGCATTGCTTCTTTATTTATTGATTATTATTTTGTTTCGATAAGTGGAGCCTGTATTATCAATTATTTTAATAAAATATAGTCCGTTTTTATCTATTGTGTTTTTTAATACTACTTTTGAACTGTTTGCGCCATCGTAAGTTGTTACAAGCTTTCCATCGGTATTGTAAATATAGAGATTTTTTATCGGATTTGAACATTCAATAGTAAAATTATCAGTTATCGGATTAGGATAGATGTTCAAATGTTTGTATTCTACTTTCGAAATACCTGTTGCATTGGATGGTCCAGATTCTAATTTAAAATTATCAGAATAGGTTTTCATAGTTGCTATTGTAGAACCACCTGCAATTTGAACACTTACTTTATCGAAGGATTTTTCAACTAAATTTATATCCGCTAAATTATATGTTAATGTTTTCCAGGTATTTGCTGGTATTGCCAGGTTGTCTTTCTGAACAACACTGACACTCGTAGTGCCACTTAAAAACTCAAGTCGTACAGTATTCACCAAAGCATCCGCCCGCATCTGAAACGAAAAACGCTCCCAGTTTGTTGTGTTTTTAACCGGAAAAATCATGCTAAATCCACCCCAAAGTTTTTGTGGAGTGCCGGCAATATCTCTATCCCACGATAGGACTTTGGCCGAAGGATTGCTGGTTTCAACCGAAGGATTAGCTACAATAACTCTGGTTGACGAATTCCATGCAACTGCCGTATAACCTCCACTATTTAAAGTGATTGTTTCGAAATCGAGAAAGACACTCTCTTTGTAAACAGGGGTGGGAGCGCCCGATACAGTTACGAGGCAACTTACAGCATCTCCATAAAGTGGCACAGCTTTAATCGTGGCTTTACCTCCACCAATTGCTGTAACAAGTCCTTTTTGGTCAACCTTAGCAACAGCTTCATCAGTTGATATCCAAGTATATGGAAATCCATACATATTAGCTGTTAATTTATACGTATTATCTTTGTCGAGCGATATGGCGGCATCGCTAATTGTAGTCTGTGTAACTTTTGTTGGCGGTATCGACACCAATTTAAAGTCGTCGAAGTAACAAGTGAAAGGGTCAGGCAGCCCTTTTTTGTTTACAAAAACATTTATTTGAACCAATGAATCGGTACTGCTAAAATCTGCAGTGAATAACTTCCAGCAATTTTCGCCTTCAACATTTTGTATTAACTCAATTTTTGAAGTTTTTGTAATCAAATCCACCTGAAAATCTTTAATGTCTTTGCTAAAATACTTAAACTGTATTTGCGAATACTGACTTAAATCCTGCTTAATCTGAGTTGGAAGTACAATACCAATTAACTTCCATTCGCCGGTTGGACGTCCGTATTTTACGACCTTTTCGCTTGGATTAGCTAAACCCACAAAGGGGTTAAGAAACTGTACATCCTTGGTGCCACCAGGAGTGTAGAGTTGCGGAATGGTGGGTTTTGGAGAATCGGTAACCGGAATTACTGTATCGAAGTCCGAAATTACATGGTCTGTGGCTTCTTTAACAAGCACTACAAAAGTTGCAATTTTGCCGCCACTGACTGTAGTTGCTGTAACTGTAACCTCGCCAACAGCTAAAGCCGAAATAATTCCCTCGTCCGAAATGCTTACAATACCCGGAACATTGTAAGTATAATTAATATACTTATTTGTTGCATTTGCGGGTAAAATTATAGCATCGTTTTTTTTTTGCTGTCCTTTAAAAATTGATAGGTTCGACTCTGCAAAGGCTATACTTTCGACTGGAACTTCGGCCCAGTTGCAGGTAACATTACAAGTTGCAACTACACTTCCGTCGAGTGTAGAACAGGTAATTTGCGCTGTGCCGGGAGTTACAGCTGTTATTAATCCGTTTGCATTTACGTGGGCTATTCTCGGGTTCGATGATACCCATTTCAGTGTAGAAAATGTGGCATTTTGCACATCTACAGATGCGGTTATTAGGGCTGTCTTTCCTTGTTCGGTAAAAGATAGTGTCGTATTATCTAATGTAATAGTACCAACTTTATTTGTAACCGAATTGTTTGAATACGATCTGTTATTGACAAAGCTATAAGTTACGGCTCCAAAAACAGTATTTTGATGGATTGTGTTTTCGGAAGATTGAGGTGCATGAATATTTTCGCACCAACGTTCGTGTCCGGGCCAGTTTTCTACCATTGGAAACATGGTAAAATTATGCCAGTGTTTGTTCCATGGACCAGCACCACCCTGCATCGAAACGCCATCAATTATCCATGTAAATGGGTTGTAATCATAATTCAACGAAGCAGGACCATAAGGAATAAATCCGGGGTAAAGTTCCCAGTTGTTGCAATAACGTGTGTCCAAGTGAAATCCCGATTTTATGGCTCTTACACCTACACCAGTCATCCATGTTGTATGCAATGGGTTTGTTCCTAAAAAATAGTCAGCTGTTGTATTTACTACATTTGCAAACTCCTTATTTTTAGTCAAACAAGCTGCAATCATTGTTTCGAACACAGCAGGCGTAGTTGCCTGACCAATAAGCATTGGAAAGTCGAAAATTCCACCCCAACGAGCAGCCCTATTCTCAGCTGGCTGAACGCCGTTGTTTGTTGCTGTGCTGATAACTTTTTGAGTTAATTGATTTTTTAAAACAGGGTCGGTACTTTTGTTGTCGGATAACAGATAGCTGTAAGCACCCCAGCGATTATCATCAACAAACGTTGCCGATGTTAATGATTTAGTTATTTCTGTTTTTGCAATTGTATTGTATTCCTCTTTGCCTGTAAGTCGGTATAAATTAGCAGCAGCATAAGCTCTGAATTTATCAACCGTCATGCCATAATTTGTTGTCTTTGTAGGTTGATTTTCGGTTGCCGATGCCCATGTAAATGCCTCTTCGGCCTCTGTTATCAAATTTACATTGTCCTTTGTCATATTCGCAAATTCAACTTTATCCAAAAGTTCAATTTTGAAATTTGAAGGATCTTTTCCAACCTTTTTTAGGATTATTGCTAATTGTGCAGCTTGTCCGGCGTATAGGTAAGTCATGTATGCGTCGGCTTTTGTAACTACCATTCGGCGGGTTTCTTTCCACGAGGGCAAATTTACTTCTGTATTTCCATCAACTGAATTGTAAACATCTGAACAAACACGTGCACCACCAACACCTCCATTACTGTATCCTTTTGCTTTAAGTTCTTTACGCAAGCGATAGTTGAATTTAATCAACCATGAAGCTTCGTCAACGAAATCGGGAATGCCGTTTCCGCTTTCGGGGATATTTAATTCGTCATCCGCAAAGAGTTGGGGTGCAAATTCCCAGGTTGTCATCATCATAATCGGAATTCGTTGATGTGTCCAGTATGCATCCCAGTCACCTGCATCGTGATACCAACCTGCTACGTCTATTGGTTTACCAACAGCAGCTGTACGTATAGCATCAACACTTGTTCCACCTGTATTGTCGTTGTTCCAATCCTGATACGAATAATCTGAATAAAACATTTTACCTGCAAAACTTATTCCATCATCGCTTGTAATTTTTGTGTTTTGATTAACAGGTCGCACATAGTTAGCATAAGGTGGTGCCAGTCGAATGCCACTTCGCTGATAATAAAGTCCTCTTGTTACATTATAATAGGCATCCCATATTGCATCTTTTCCAATTTTAAACGGATACGACGAACCAATACCATCAACTACTAAATGATAATTGCCAGCTTCAGTAACATCCGAAAAATCACAGTCGTATACTTCGGCTCCCAAAAAGTTTTGATTAGGGGTGTCTTTTGTTTGTCCGGTTTCGATGTTTGTGGCTGTTTTTCTTTTCTTTATTTGTCCTGTTTTAACAGGTACACTCTCGCCAACCTTGTAAATAGAAAAAGTTTTTGTGGCGTAAGAAGTTAAATCCAATCCACCTAATGTACCCATCCATTGGTAAATATATCCGTATTTTGGAGCATTCGAGTCGTATCCTAAGGTGTTGGTATGCACTGCTTCACTTCGCAATAGTCTTTCATCATACGAGAAGTTCCATGTTGAGCCGTTTTTTGCTAAGTTGCCTGAATTCAGTTGATACGATTTTCCTGTTTTCAGTTCAAAAGGTAATACAACATAAACCCAATGTTCCGAAGCCCATGGTTTAGGACGTGGGTCAAAGGAACTTCCTGCCCATACCGCATCTTTCACAAACTCAGTACCTCTGCTTTTCATGCCAAGCGATACTGCATTCTTCGATTGGCTGTAGTCGGCATCGTTAGTACTTGATAGTGTCCAGTTATTAACGTTCTGAGCATCCGACATTACAAGACGGTCAACCGTTAACGTATTAGGATATACAACCTTACCATCATCAAAATGAACCATGATTATTTTATTTGTCAATGGCAATACTTCTACTATATCGCTCGATTTTACAGTATTGAAAAATGCGAGGGAAAGCATAATGAATACACCTACAAAGGTGCGGTTTGCAAAACATAAGTTTCCGGAATGGGATGTTGTTTTCATAAGTAATTATTTAATAAGATTTTCAGAATACAAAAATACGAATTCCCAACATGCAAACTATGTACTTTTTTATCATGTTATTGTAT
>JAIFKX010000317.1 GCA_020049335.1 Paludibacter sp.
CAAGAAATTAAAAATAATCTCTACATTTTTTTGCTTCAAAAACGTGAAGAGAACGCCTTAACATTGGCAAGTACAATTCCTTCGGCTAAAACACTTGATAAAGCCTACGTAATTCCAGAGCCTGTAGCTCCAAAAAAGATGGTGATTTTACTTATAGCTTTGATAATAGGAATGGTCATTCCAATTGCCATTATTTACATTATCGACCTATTCGACCAAACAATAAAAGACAAAAAAGAGCTACAACGTTTAACAAAAGTGCCTTATGTAGGCTCCATAAGTAGTGCAAAAGATAATGAAAAAATAGTTGTAGGCGAAGGCAATACAACTCCAATTGCAGAAATGTTCCGACTTATCCGAACGAACCTCCAATTTATGCTTTCGAGTAAACCATCGCACGTAATAATGATTACATCGGCAGGAAGCGGCGAAGGTAAATCGTTCACTGCTATAAATTTAGCACTTTCGTTTGCGCTTACAAATAAGAAAGTACTTTTAGTTGGATTGGATATTCGTAAACCCGCTTTGGGACAATATTTAGACATTTCAGAAAAAAGTGGTATAACCCATTATTTGTCGAATGAAAGTTTAACGACCGATGCTATTACTTTAAAATCTGATTTACATAAAAACTTACATATAATTCTATCAGGTCCTGTTCCTCCAAATCCAACCGAATTATTAATGAGCTATCGCCTCGACGAAATGATTGAAGAATTGCGCGATAAGTATGATTATATCATTCTGGATTCGGCTCCTTTGGGAATTGTTTCGGATACTTATTTGCTTAATCGCCTGTCGGATAATGTACTTTTTGTGTGCCGACAGAATTATACGCCGCGTGAAGCCACCGAATTGATTAATGAAGTGTATCAAAAAGGCAGTTTGAACGGAATGGGATTAATTTTGAATGGTGTGGACAAAGAAATTGAATACGGCTATGGATATGGACATAAGAAAAGTTGATAGTTGAGAGTTGAGAGTTGAGAGTTGAGAGTTGATAGTTTTTAGTTTATAGCTTTACAGATTGGAAATACCAATCTAAAAATTAAATGAAAATATAATACTGCCCCCAACCCCTAAAGGGCATAGCCGTCAAGCTAAGGAGTATTTTTAAGAAGGGGATATTTCATTTAGTGGTTTATTTACTGCCCCTAACCCCTAAAGGGGAACAGAAATTAGTAATGATAATAACAATATTAGATTGGTTGTTTTTCAGAGACGAAACTAATCAACACCCCTTTAGGGGCTTTGGGCGGAAATATGTAAAATTAGCTTGACGGCTATGCCCCTAAAGGGGAGTAAAGAGTGGTATTCGAAGCGATTTAAATTAATAAAAGATGCAATTTTAAGAGACGACAGTAATTTCTGTTCCCCTTTAGGGGTTAGGGGCAGTTTGTTTCTTAAGAGTTTAGGAACCTTCGGCATAATGTCGGAGGTTTTTTATTCATATAAGTGCAACACGGAAACTTTTAAATTATCATAGTTTCCATTAAATGCCACATATAAATTTGATTATCAATTAATTGAAACCATTTTATAATATTTAACAATAATATTTCAAACAAATATACCCTATAATTGTTTTTAATGATGTAATTTTGCACACCGAATTTCGAAAAAATAAATGAATACTTTAAAACACAATATTACTCAAGCAGCATCAAAGCTATTTCATCGTTCGGGTGTCCGAAATATTTCTATTGATGAGGTTTGCTCTGAATTGCGTATCTCGAAAAAAACTTTTTATCAGCATTTTCAACAGAAAGAAGATTTAATTGGTGCTGTAATTGAAGAAAACAAACAGCAGCATTTTGAAAAATTCGAAAAAAATATCAAAAACAAAAATGCTATTGATTCACTTATTTTTATTATTAAAGAATTAAAAAAAAACTCAGATTGCGAACCGCATCAATTGTGGTTCGATATTCAAAAATACTATCCGAAAGTATTTGAAAAATATGAAAAAATGAAATTAGAAGCCATTCGGATTGGTTTTGAGCAAAACTTGATTCAAGGAATTGATGAGGGTTATTATAGAAAAGATTTGGATATTGAATTAGCCTCTTTTTTCCATTCAGTTCAAATGAAAACCACTTTTGAAATGATGCAGGAAAATCAAAAAAAGTTTGCAAAAAAACGAATGATGGATTTTTATATCGATCTTATTATTCATTTAATTGCCAACGAAAAAGGTTTAAAGTATTTAGAAGAAAATTATTATAACGAAGATAAAAGAGAGTAGAAATAGAAATTTAAACAGATATGATAATGAAGAAAAATTTAAAAACACTATTAATTGTATGCTTTATCGGCTTATCGTCTAGCCCTTTACTCAAGGCAAACGATACGCTGAAAATAAGTTTAAAGCAAGCTATTGAAATTGGACTGAATAAAAGCCCGACTATCAAAATAGCCGACAAGCAGCTGCAACGCGTCGATTATTCGAACAAAGAGAAATTGGCTGCTTTGTATCCAAACATTTCAGCGTCAGGTTCGTATCAACGAGCCCTAAAAAAACAACGTTTATTCTTTTCGTTTCCAGGCATGGCGGCAAATCCCGATGGTATTGAAGTTGGACAGGACAATACAATAGTAGGTGGCATATCGGCCTCATTACCAATAATTTCACCAACATTGTGGGCTACGCTCAAAATGAACGAAGTAGATTTGCAATTGGCAACCGAAACAGCACGTTCGTCGGAAATAACGTTGATAAATCAAATTACCAAAGCATATTATACTATATTAATGATGCAGGATTCGTACGCGGTATTCGAAAGCAACTATAAAAACTCGGAAGCAAGTACGCGGATTATTGCCGATAAATATCGTTTAGGCAGCGTTTCGGAATTTGAATGGTTGCGTGCCGATGTGCAGTTACGAAACGCATTATCCAACACCATTTCGGCCGAAAGTGCTGTGGATATGAGTAAATTACAACTCAAAACACTGATGGGAATCGAGTTATCCACCGAAATTAAGTTAGAAGGCAATTTGAGTGAGTACGAAAAAGCACTTTATGGCGATTTGATGACAATAGACACCACCAACTTGAAGCAAAATACCGATTTAAAACAATATGATTTGCGATTGGAACAAATGAAAAAAACGATAGATGTGCACAAATCAACTTGGTTACCCTCTTTGGCTGCCAGTGTGAACTACCAATATACAGGTATGGGTAACGATAGCACTTCATTTTCAAAATACCCATGGTTTCCAACCTCCAATGCTGCCATAAGCCTTTCGATTCCAATTTTTCAGGGTGGAGCAAAGTACTACAAATCGAAGCAATTAAAACTTCAAATGGATGAAATGAACTTGCAAAAAATAAGTTTGAAAAAGAACTTAGAACTTCAGGCGAATATCTATGTCGACAATATGAAAAAATCGATTGACAAAATACAGTTGAACAAAAAAGGCTTAATGCAAG
Source organism: Paludibacter sp. (assembly GCA_020049335.1). Lineage (GTDB taxonomy): Bacteria > Bacteroidota > Bacteroidia > Bacteroidales > Paludibacteraceae > Paludibacter. Next base: position 3,437 of record JAIFKX010000317.1, read on the forward strand.
CCGAAAAAGCTGTAACTATTTCGCGCAAGATGTACGAAGAAGGTGTCGGAACTTTTTTAGATTTATCGAACTCCGAACTTAACCAACTTCAAGCAGGGCTCTCCTACAATCAATCTATCTACGATTTTATTTCGGCTAAAGCCGATCTCGAAAAGTTATTAGGCAAATCAATGAACAATTAAAAAAAGACATAAATATGAAGAAACTAAATTTATTCCCAATTCTAATTATCGCCATTTTATTAGTAGCATGTGGCAAGAAACAAGAAGCCAAAACAGATACCATTGAGCTCAAAAACAAGGTAAAAACAGCTATGGTTTCTGTGCGCGAGGTAGCTCAAAACAATGAGTTTACAGCAACAGTAGAACCTGAAGTAAAAAACAATATTGCTCCAGCCACTCCTGGACGTATTCGGAAAATTTTTGTAGAAGTAGGCGCACGCGTGTCGAAAGGTCAAAAATTGGCACAAATGGACAATGTAAATCTTTCGAACTCCGAAGTTCAAATTGAAAATCTTCGACGGAGTTTTAAACGTGTTTCAGGGCTATTTGCTGTTGGTGGCGCTTCGCAACAAGAGTTAGATAATGCTCAATTACAATTGGATGTGGCTGAAACAAATTTGAAAAATTTGGGCGAAAATACATTTTTACTTAGTCCGATTACCGGAATAATTACTGCTCGTAACTACGACGAAGGCGATATGTATAGCGGACAAATGCCATTAATGACTGTGATGCAAATTTCGCCTGTAAAATTAAAAATTAACGTGTCGGAATCAAAATATACCATCGTGAAAACAGGAATGCCAGTTGATGTAAAATTTGATGTTTTTGAAAACGAAACTTTCACGGGAAAAGTAAGTCTTATATACCCAGTAATCGACGATCGTACTCGAACTTTTGGTGTTGAAGTAAAAATCAACAATGCCAATGGAAAAGTTCGTCCAGGTATGTTTGCACGTGTAAAAATGAACTTTGGAAATGCAAAAAACGTCGTAGTACCTGATATGGCTATAATTAAGCAATCGGGCTCGGCTGAGCGCTACGTATATGTGTATGCCGATGGAAAAGTAACTTACCGCAAAGTAGAATTAGGTCAACGCTTAGGGGCTGAATATGAGTTGCTTTCGGGTATTGAAAATGGCGAAACAGTAGTCGTTTCGGGTCAATCGAAACTAAACGATGGCATGGAAGTAGAAGTGGTGAAATAGATTTTTGTTCATCATACAATTGGTTAATTAGTTTTTAAACGAAAATAACCAATTAACAAATGAACGAATTAACAAATTAACAAAAAATTAAAGACATGAGTTTATACGAAAGTGCTGTAAAAAAGCCAGTTATGACCACACTCGTTTTTGTAGGTGTTGTTATTTTAGGACTTTTTTCGCTAAATAAATTACCGATTGACTTGCTACCAAATATCGAGACGAATACCATTATGGTATTAACGACTTACGATGGAGCAAGTGCTGCCGACATTGAAACCAATGTTACTCGTCCGCTCGAAAATTCGCTGAACACCGTAGCGAATCTGAAAAATATAAAGTCAGTTTCGCGCGAAAATCGTTCAATGATTACCCTAGAATTTAATTATGGCGACGATATCGAATCGCTCACAAACGATGTACGCGATAAATTGAACATGGTAAAATCGTTTTTGCCAGAAGGTGTTCAAGAGCCCATTATATTCAAGTTTAGCACCGATATGATTCCCGTAATCATGCTATCGGCTACCGCCAAAGAGAGTTTGCCAGCATTATACAAAATTTTGGATAATAAAGTGGCAAATCCATTGGCACGTATCGATGGTGTGGGTTCTGTATCCATTACTGGAGCGCCAAAGCGGGAAATACAAATTTTTATCGACCCTCTAAAATTAGAAGCGTACCATTTGACAATTGAAAGTATTGCTCAAAATATTCGCATGGAAAATGTGAATACGCCTGCCGGAACGGTTGATATTGGGAGCGATTCCTACTCCATTCGTGTGAATGGCGAATTTAAAGATGCTTCAGAACTCAACAAGATAATCGTTGGTTCGACTGGAGGAAAAACAATTTTCCTTTCGGATGTTTCCATTGTTAACGATGCCGTTGAAGAACGGATGCAGGAAAGTTATACAAATGGTAAACAAGGAGCTACCATTGTTGTGCAGAAACAATCGGGTTCAAACACGGTTCAAATTGCCGAAAAAGTTCTCAATGAATTGTCTGCAATCAAGAAATCGCTTCCTTCGGATGTAAAATTAGACGTAATTATTGACACTTCGGATAGCATTAAAGAAACAATCAGTGGTTTGACCGAAACGGTACTTTACGCATTTTTATTTGTCATACTTGTTGTTTTAGCGTTTTTGGGTCGTTGGCGTGCAACTGTCATTATTATTCTTACCATCCCCATTTCGCTTATTTCAGCTTTTATATATTTGGGCGGAACAGGTGGTAGTTTGAATATCATTTCGCTAAGTGCACTTTCGGTAGCTATTGGTATGGTGGTAGACGATGCCATTGTGGTACTCGAAAACATTACCACACACATCGAGCGTGGAAGTCGACCCAATAGTGCTGCCGTTCACGGAACAAACGAAGTAGCAGTATCCGTAATCGCATCAACGCTTACACTGATAGCCGTATTTTTTCCGCTTACACTTATCACAGGTATGGCAGGCGTTATGTTTGTGCAATTAGGCTGGATGGTTACAATAATCATGACCGTTTCGACCGTTTGTGCCCTTACTCTAACACCAATGTTAAGTTCGCAACTTTTACGACTGAACCCTAAACGCAGTAAAATTTTCGAAAAAATTTATTTGCCAATCGAACGTTCGTTGGATAATCTCGACAACTCGTATGCTAAGTTTGTAAATTGGGCTGTGCGTAATCGCAAAAAAGTAGTTATTTTTGCTACTATCTTTTTCATTTTAAGCATGTTGCCTATTGGCTTTATTGGAACAGAATTTATACCTGCGCAAGATAATGGTCGTGTGGCTGCAACTATCGAGATGCCCGTAGGTACACGTATGGAAATTACCAAGAAAACGGCAGAAGACTTGAAACAGCTTTGGCAAAAAAAATACCCCGAAATTGACATGATTAATTACAGCGTGGGGCAGGCTGCCAGTTCGAACGTATGGGGATCGTTGCAAAATAATGCTTCGAACATTATTTCGCTCAACTTACGAATGTTACCTCTTGGCGATCGTAATCGCTCGATGTTCGAAATTTGCGACAGCATACGTGCCGATTTGGATAACATGCCCGAGGTAAGCAAATCGAATATCATTGCCGGTGGTGGCATGAGTATGATGGGCGGACAATCGACCTTAGATGTAGATGTATTTGGGTATGATTTTGAGCAAACCGATAAAATTGCTAATGAACTTTCGAAACGAATTGCAAAAATACCCGGATTGGTAAACGTGAAAGTAAGCCGTGGCGAATACACACCCGAATATCAAGTAGAGTTCGATAGGGAGAAATTAGCTATCAATGGACTGAATATCAGCACTGCTTCAAATTATTTACGAAATAGAATTAACGGACTTACCGCTTCGCTTTATCGTGAAGATGGCGAAGAATATTCCATACGTGTTGTTTATGCGCCTGAATATCGGCAATCGATTGAGAATATCGAAAATATCCTCATTTACAACCAACAAGGACAGGCAGTTCGATTGAAAGACTTAGGTCGTGTGGTCGAAAAATTTACACCTCCAACTATCGAGCGCAAAAATCGTCAACGATTAATTACGGTAGCTTCAACCGTTTCGGGCACTACCATCGACAAGGCCGTGTCGGAAATAAATGCACAAATTGGCGAAATGAGCATACCTTCGGATATTTATTTAGAAGTGGGTGGAACTTATAAAGATCAGCAGGAGTCGTTTAGCGATTTATCTATTTTGTTGCTAATCATTATTTTATTGGTATTTATTGTTATGGCTTCGCAATTCGAATCGCTTAGCTACCCATTTATTATCATGTTTTCGGTTCCATTTGGGATTTCTGGTGTTGTACTTGCCTTGGCAATTACGGGTAGCACGCTCAACATGATGTCGTTCGTGGGTCTGATTATGTTGGTAGGTATTGTGGTAAAAAACGGTATTGTAATGGTGGATTATATCAACCTCAACCGCGAACGTGGCTTAGGAATTATTCATGCCGTGGTTACAGGAGGCAAATCGCGTCTACGTCCGGTTTTAATGACAACGCTTACTACTATTTTGGGTATGTTACCAATGGCATTGAGCAATTCGCAAGGTTCGGAAATGTGGAAATCGATGGCAATTACCGTTATTGGTGGTTTAACGGTTTCGACCGTTCTAACACTTGTAATTGTGCCAACAATTTATGCTATTTTTGCTGGAAACGGTGTAAAACGAACACGTAGAAAAATGCGAAAAGATAGTTTGAAAGTTTGACAATTTGTTTTGATAGTTATCTGAATTGAGAGTTTTAAAATTCATAAACAACAATAGTAATCTACTCTCTTTTCCCCCTTTGGGGATAAGGGGACAAATATAAACAACCATGAAAGCAGTATTTATAGCCTTCGATCAGGCATATTACGAACAGATACTTACAATATTGAATTACGCTCATATTAAAGGGTTTACACGTTGGGATGAAGTACAAGGGCGTGGTAGCAAAACTGGCGAACCACATTTTGGAACACATGCGTGGCCATCACTCAACTCATCTATACTAACTGTAATAGACGATGTAAAAGTGAAACCTCTGTTAAACGATTTGAAAGCCTTAGATGCCACTTCCGACCTTATGGGACTACGTGCCTTTGTATGGAATGTGGAAGATGGAATTTAATTAGCTCTTTTGAGTTACACTTTTAAGTCTGCTCTGAAAAGTATATTTTTTAAAATAAAAAATACTTTTTGGAGCAGACTTTTTTAATTTCAATAAATTCTATGTTATAAAACATATAATATTTGTCAAAATAAATAAATTCAGATTTTATTAATCAAAATATAGTTGTACTTTTGTATGGTTGTTTAAACAACTATTAAATACACAACAATATGAGTCAATTACTAAGCGGAGAACTTTTCGATATTTTGATAGGTAAAATTTCAACAACTATCAACCGTACTATTTTACGTGCTTTTGCCTCCGAGAATATTGAGATTACAACCGAACAGTGGACCGTATTGGCTTCACTCTCAATAAAAGACGAAGTTACACAGCAAGAACTTTGCAACACAACTCTCAAAGATAAACCAAGTATGACGCGACTGATTGATAAACTCGAACAACGTAAATTGGTAATTCGCCTGTCCGACCAACCAGATCGTCGCGTAAATATTATAAAACTTACCAACGAAGGCAAACGAATTCAAGATAAAGCTACACTTATTGTTCAAAATATAGCATCCAAAACACTGAGTAATATCACGCCCGAAGAGTTGGATTTGAGTCGCAATGTGTTACGAAAAATCATGTCAAACCTAAAATAATTTTTTTATTTATATAGTTGCATACACAACTATATTAAAATTTAAAACCAAACCACTTCTTATTTTTACAACAAAAAAAACACATACCAGAGAGCATACACGCAATCTATGCTTTCTAATCAAAAAAAAAATTCAATATAGTAGCAAAATGAAAAAACAGCTTTTATTTACATTGGCAATTTTTGCAAGTTCGCAAATGTACACACAAAAAGTAGTGCAACTCGACGATTGCCGGCAGATGGCATTGTTGCACAACAAAAGTTTAGTGATAGCAGCCGAAAATATTCGCGCCGCACAGGAATTAAAAAAGGCAGCATTCACACAGTTTTTACCAAATTTTTCGGCTAACGGAGGTTACACACGCAACGAAAAAAACCTATCGTTACTTGCCGAAGATGCATTATTGCCCGTAGGCACTAAAATGTCTGATGGTTCATTTGGCTTTACCGCCGATCAAATTTCGAATAAATGGACACTAATAGAAAACAAACCCGTGCCGCTCGATGCGAATAGTGTACCATTTAATCCAACAACCAATCCCGAAAAAATACAATGGAAGGGATATGCAATTCTTCCCAAAGAAGCTATGGAGTTCGATATTCAAAATGTATTTGCAGGCTCGGTAGGTTTTGTGCAGCCATTATTTATGGGCGGTAAAATACTGGAACTTTATAAAATGGCGAAGTATGGCGAAAATATCGCACAAGCTCAACATGAAAGTAAAGTTACTGAATTGCTGCTTGAAGTTGATGAAGCTTATTGGCGAGTGATATCGGTACAAAATAAACTTAAAATTGCCAAACAGTACCGTGATTTACTCAAAATACTTTGTGCAAATGTGCAAACATCAATTGAAGAGGGAGTTGCAACTAAAACAGAGCTCCTTAAAGTGAGAGTAAAGCTCAACGAAGCCGAAGTAATGCTTACGAAAGCAGAGAATGGTCTTACTCTTTCGAGAATGGCGCTTAATCAGCTTTGTGGAAAAGCTTTAGACGATGTTTACGAACTATCGGACGAAGAGTTAGTGAAAGATGAACAGCCACATCTCAAACCAATAGAGCAGGCAATAAACGACCGCCCCGAAATAAAACTGCTCACTCAAGTTGAGAATGTGGCGAAAAGTAACGAAAAATTAATGCTTTCGAGATTTATGCCCAACATTGTTCTTTCGGGCAATTATTTGGTTTCAAATCCCAATACTTTCGATGGATTTAAAAATGAGTTTGGTGGAATGTATAGCATTGGAATAGTTGCTAATGTACCATTATTTCATTTTGGCGATAAGTTTCACACTTTAAATGCAGCCAAATCGCAACGAAAAATTGCAACTACACAATTGGAAGAGGTGAAGGAAAAAATGCAACTTCAAATAAAACAAAGTACTTACAAAATGTCGGAAAGTATAAAAAAGACGGCAACAACAAAACAAAATGTAGAATATGCCGAAGAGAATTTACGCTATGCTAACGAAGGATTTGAGGCTGGCGTAATTACCTCTACCGATTTGTTGGGAGCTCAAACAGCTTGGTTATCGGCAAAATCGGAGGATGTAGATGCTCGCATAGACACTCACATTTGCAACATGTACTTATCAAAATCATTAGGCATACTTAATGCGTCCGAACTTACTAAAACTACTGCAAAATAATTCAAAAAAAAATACAGATTAAACAAATTACAAAAGAATTATAAATACATTACTACCATGAAAACTAAAAACAAAGATTTGAGAATTGGTTTATTTGCCTTAATTATAGTTACAATAATCATTTTTGTTGTAGGATTATTTGTGAATAAACCCGAGCCAATCGTAATTCAAGGCGAAGCAGATGCCTCCGAAATACGTATATCAGGCAAAGTGCCGGGTAGAATTAAGCAATTTTTAGCCCAAGAAGGTGCCCAAGTTAGTGCTGGCGACACCTTGGTAATAATTGATAGCCCCGAATTATCAGCCAAATTGGAACAAGCATCGGCAGCACAAAATGCAGCTCAAGCTCAAAACAAAAAAGCAATAAAAGGCGCCCGAAAAGAGTTGATAATTGGGGCACACGAAATGTGGCAAAAAGCCTTAGTGGGGGTTGATATTACAAAAAAATCGAACGACCGTGTGCAAAAATTATTCGACAAGGGGGTAGTTTCAGCTCAGAAACGCGATGAGGCTGAAGCTCAATACAAAGCCGCATTAGCTACTGCCAACGCTGCAAAATCGCAATACGACATGGCTAAAAACGGAGCCGAAAACGAAGACAAGGAAGCGGCTATTGCTTTGGTCGACAGAGCTAAAGGTGCTGTAAACGAGGTAAAATCATACCTCAAAGAAATTACACTTACGTCGCCTATCAATGGCGAGATAACCGAAATTTATCCAATGCGTGGAGAGCTTGTTGGCTCAGGTGCACCTATTATGAGTATTGTGGATTTAACAGATATTTGGTTTACATTTAATGTACGCGAAGACTTGCTCGGCGATATGAAAATGGGCAAAACATTTATGGTGAAAGTACCTGCATTGAAGGATAAAAAAATAGAAGTAAAAGTAGAGTATATCAAAGCTTTAGCATCGTATGCTACCTGGAAAGCTACCAAAACTAGTGGACAATTTGATGTAAAAACATTCGAAGTGAGAGCTCGACCCACAAAAGTTGCTGAAGGGCTTCGCCCCGGAATGACCGCACTTTTTGAGGAAGTTATAAAATAATACCTATTCTTATGATAAACGGCATTTTTAAGACTTTACACGCTACCACTATGCGCGAACTAAAACGTATGGTCAGTCGCCCAATTTATTTCATTGCATTAGTTTTGGTAATGGCATTTTGTTATGTGTTTTTTCTGACATTTTTCGATAATGGTCAACCCGATAAAATGCCAATTGGTGTGGTCGATTTAGATAATTCGTCTCTATCGAGGCAGTTTGTTCACAATGTAAGTGCAACTCAACTATCTAAAATTACCATGCGACTTGGAAGCCACAAAGAAGCTCGCGAGGAAATGCAACGCGGAAATATTTATGCTTTCGTAGAAATAGAACGCGATTTTCAGAAAAAAACAATAGCAAATAAAAGGCCTGTAATAGGTATTTATACCAACGATGCGTACTTAGTGGCTGGTTCGCTGCTTAGCAAGGACTTAATGTATATGAGTGCGCTGAGTTCGGGAGCTGTACAAAGGCAAATTTTGAGGGCAAAAGGTATTGAGGAAAGTCGTATTATGGGAATTATTCAGCCAATTGTAATTAATACGCATTTAATTGGTAATCCGATGGCCAATTACGGAGTGTATTTACTTAATGTATTATTGCCTGGAGTATTGCAATTAATGGTATTGATGATGACAATTTTTAGTGTGGGCGTCGAGTTTAAAGAACGAACATCGTTACTATGGTTAGAACAAGCTGACAACTCGATACAGCTTGCCATTATTGGCAAGTTGGCCCCGTATACCTTGGTATTTTCCCTTGTTGGAATGATTGGCAATATATTATTGTATGGTTACATGCATTATCCATTAAATGCAGCTATTGGCTGGATGTTTCTCAACACAATTATGTTGGTAACGGCTTCACAATCCGTTGGTTTATTGTTAATTGGCATTACTCCCGTGCTGCGCGATGGCGTAACGTTGGCTGCATTTTACGGCTTGCTGGGGTTCACCTTTGCTGGATTTACCTTCCCTATAGAACAAATGCCTCCTTCAACTCGTATTTTTAGTTACCTTTTTCCTATACGACATTATTTTAATATTTATGTCGATCAGGCACTTAACGGGCTGCATATAGCTAAGTCAGCTTATTCATTTTTAGCATTGGGTTGCTTCAATCTACTTCCAATAATAGTCTTGTCTCGTTTGAAAAATGCAGCTCTAACCAAAGTATTTCCTATAAAATAAACACTTTTCAAAGCATGAACAATAGTAAACATTCACTATCTGCCAAAGATAAATGGTTTTCAATCTTTACAGAATTACACCATATCATTCGAAACGAATTCAAAACCATATTCAAAGACCGCGGTGTGGTAATCGTTTTTATCGTTGCATCGCTCGTATATCCAATGCTCTACTGCGGATTATATAAAAATGAAACCTTGGTAGATGTGCCAATAGCAGTGGTTAATGCCTCTAAAAGCGAAAAAGCGCGTGCTTATGTTCGTCAAATTGATGCAAGTCCCGATGTAAAAGTTGCCGCTAAGTACTTCAATATGCGCGAAGCAAAAACAGCTTTTGAAGCAAAAGAAGTGCACGGAATTGTTTATATTCCAGAGGATTTCGACAAGCGACTGAATTTCAACGAACAAGCTAACCTATCCATTTACTGCGACATGAGTAGCTTTTTGTATTACAGAGCTCTGATGCAAGCTGCCAATTACACCGCATTGCACGTAGGTAAAGAAGTACAACTCGAAAGGCTTGCCGACAAGGGTATTACTGGCGAAAGCGCCGAAATTGCGGCAGAACCTATTTCATTTCAAAACAATATTTTGTTTAATGGCGGAATGGGCTTTGCGAGTTTTTTAATGCCTGTTATTTTAATGCTAATAATTCATCAAACATTATTTTTTGGCATAGGAATGCTTGCTGGCACTGCGCGCGAAGAAAATAGATTTAGCAACCTTATTAGCAACTCCATTCACCGTGGAGGAGCATTGAGAGTAGTGTTGGGAAAATCAATTTGCTACTTTTCAATGTATATTGTATTTTCGTTTTACATACTTTACGTGGTACCAAGGGTTTTTAATCTTCCACATATTGGGCAGTGGATGGATATTGCAACCATGATGCTTCCCTTTTTATTGGCTACTATCTTTTTTTCGATGACCGTCTCAGTGTTTCTTCCAAATAGAGAAACGGGGATGATTATTTTCTTGTTTTTTTCGCTGATATTATTGTTTTTAAGCGGTGTGTCTTGGCCACAATCTAATATTAATGGATTTTGGAAAACCCTTAGTTGGATATTCCCTGCTGTACACGGCATTCAGGCATATATCAAAATCAACTCAATGGGAGCTGATATACAACATATTAATTACGAATACATTAACCTCTGGATACTTACAGCTGTATATTTTCTGACAACAATTGCATCTTACAAATGGCAAATAAATAAAAGCGAATTAGTTAACTCCTAAAATATTTTTCTTTCGGTTGCAAAATAATGTTTTATCTTTGCATCTCAAAAAAGAAAAAATTAATTTTCAATACATTTCAGTATGCTCCTCTACCCCAACGCCAAAATTAATATCGGACTAAATATCACCGAAAAACGCTCGGATGGCTACCACAATATCGAAACAATATTTTATCCAATTGGCTTGTGCGATGTGCTCGAGGTTTCACCTTCGGATAGTTGTACCGATTATAGTTTCTCAACCGCAGGTATTGAGATTGATGGCGATCCCGAAAATAATCTTATTCTGAAAGCATTCCGTCTTTTAAATAACGATTTCGACTTACCCGCTATCGACATAAGTTTGGTAAAACAAATCCCTTTCGGAGCTGGACTTGGAGGTGGTTCTTCGGATGCCGCTTTTATGCTTAAAGCACTAAATAAACTTTTTGGCTTAAAAATTGCAACCAAAAAACTAGAAAAGTATGCTGTAAAACTGGGAGCCGATTGTGCGGTATTTATTCGAAATAAACCCGTATTTGCAACAGGTATTGGCAATGAATTTACAAAAACAGAATTATCTTTAAAAAAATATTTTTTAGTTTTGATAAAACCCGACATTCATGTTTCAACGCCCGAAGCCTATTCGAAAGTTGTTCCACGAAAGCCTGAAAACTCCTTACTGGAATTAGTAAAATTGCCTGTTAAAGATTGGAAAGGGCTGATAGTAAATGATTTCGAACAATCTGTTTTTGCAAATCACCCTGAAATTTACGACATTAAACAACAATTATACGATGCTGGAGCTTTGTATGCTTCCATGTCGGGTTCGGGCTCAGCGGTATATGGACTTTTTGATTCAGAGCCAGCATTTTTGCCCAATTTTGGCAATTGTTTTGTAACTGGTGGTATTCTAAAATAATTTTTCATAACTTTGCAGTCCAAAATTTTATAGCCTTATGCGATTTTCAATTTTGACAGTAACATTCTTATTCTCCTTTTACTTGTGTAGTCAGGTAGTTACGGAAACTCCAAATGACATTTTCCGTTCTCTTGCCACCACCGATACAGTTTCGGGTGCGAAGGTACGCGTTTTTCAAGACAGTAAAATTGAAAATTCATTAGTCAACCGAAGGGTAAATCAAATAGTAAAAACGGGTACAGGCGCAGGCTTTCGCATACAGGTTTTTTCGAGCAATGTGCAACGAACAGCTAAAGCAGAGGCTTTCGAAATTGAAAAAGAAATTCGAAATGTTTTTCCCGAACTTGGCGTATATGTAAGTTATATTTCACCCTTTTGGAAAGTACGCGTTGGCGATTTTAGAACTTCAAGCGATGCACAAGCTTTTCAACCTGAATTAATTTCGGCATTCCCCAATCTTAAAAAAGCAATTTACACTGTAAAAGAGAAAATTAATTATTAATGATTAATGATTAATGATTAATGATTAATGATTAATGGTAAATGATTAATGGTAAATGATTAATGGTTAATGGTTAATGGCTGTCTTAATTGAATAATTAGCAATTCATAACTCGTAATTCGTAATTCGTAATTCATAACTCGTAATTTATTCTATGGATTTTAATATAAATAGACCAGTGCCGTTCGAAGATGAAAAAACGGAGAAAATTGCTTTTCACTACAAAGAAATTCTAAAATTACTTGGCGAAAATGCCGAACGGGAAGGTTTATTAAAAACGCCCGAACGAGTTTCGAAAGCAATGCAATTCTTAGTGCAAGGCTACGAGCAAAATCCCGAAGAGATTATTCAATCGGCTATGTTTACCGAAAATTATCGACAAATGGTAATTGTGAAGGATATCGATTTTTATTCGATGTGCGAGCATCATATACTCCCATTTTTTGGGAAAGCACATGTAGCTTATATTCCCAACCATAAAATTACTGGACTTAGCAAAATTGCACGTATAGTAGAAGTATATGCACGCCGACTTCAAGTACAAGAGCGACTTACAACTCAGATCAAAGAGTGTATTCAAAGCACACTTAATCCAATGGGTGTAATGGTTGTTATCGAAGCCCAACACTTATGTATGCAGATGCGTGGCGTTCAAAAACAACATTCCATAACAACCACTTCCGATTTTTCTGGCGTATTCGAACAAGCCAAAACGCGCGAAGAATTTATGAATTTGATAAATAAAAAGTAACGGAATTTACAATTTTCGTGTCACCCAATAATCAGGTTTACTTTCGTGCTTGTATCTATTTACAGCAGTAACCACAAACGAATAAGTTCCCTTGAAATGCCTCTTGAGGTTTCGTAAATCCAAACAGCTATCTGAAGTTCTTGCAATAATATTGGTAGGGTCGTTAAAATCTCCCACATTTTTGCCCTTGAAGGCATACACCACATAGTATTTTACATTGCAGCCTCCCTCCTCTTCTATTCTATCCCAAAGCAAATAAGCATCGGAGCCATCTTTTATCACACGTACATTTTGTGGCTGAGCAGAATCTTCACCTTTAATATTTCTGTTTACAGGCGTTAGAGCAGGATATTTATAATAATTAGTGCGAAGGGTATCATTAATTCCCTGCAAGTTTTTAAGAAATCCTTTGGCACTAAAATATACGGCACCATCAATATTATTATACAACTTGTTATGTTTCAGTTGTCGGGCAAGTTCATTGCCTTTGCGCCAAGCATCGGCAGCCGTTTTTGATCCCAATTGTGTGGCATACAGGCCAATATACAAGTTTTTTCCAAAGGAATTTTCATTCCACCATTTTGCCAAGATTGTATAATCGGCCACTTTTTTACCAATTTCCCAATAAAGCTGCGGCACCACATAATCAATGGTTCCTTCTTGCAACCACTTCAAGATGTCGGCATACAAATCATCGTAATTCTGAACACCAGCCTGCGTTGCCGAACCTCGTGGATCAACATTATTATTTCGCCACACACCAAAAGGCGATATACCAAACTCGACCCAAGGCTTGGTGCTTTTAATTGTTTGTTGCAACTCGGCAATAATCATATTTACATTATTGCGTCGCCAGTCGTCTTTTTGGCCTGGAGTAAATCCACGTGGATGCATTAAAAACGATTTTTCATCGGGAAACTCCTCATTTTTAACCTTATAAGGATAAAAATAATCGTCGAAATGAATTGCATCCACATCGTAACGCTGTACAATATCTTCAACAACGCGGTTCAGAAACTCACGCGTTTCGTCCAATCCTGGATCAAAATAATATTTATCACCATATTTTAAAAATAAATTTCTGTTTTTGTAAAATAAATGAGTTTTCGAAAGTATATCTAAATTATCGCTATTGGTAACTCGGTAAGGATTAAGCCATACATGCACATCGATAAACCGCTTGTGCGATTCTTCAATTACAAACTGCAAAGGGTCGTAAAAAGTTGTGGGACGTATACCTTGTTTACCCGTCAACCAATGCGACCAAGGCTCTAAAGTCGAAGCATAAAACGCATCGGCAGTTGGACGAATTTGAAAAACAACAGTATTAATATTTAGTGCTGCAAACGAATCGAGCAACTGAATCATTTCCGCTTTTTGTTGCTTTACAGTTAAATTTCGCTGACTTGGCCAATCAATATTTGCAACCGTAGCTATCCAAACAGCACGCATTTCGCGCTTTTTGTATTGCGCATTTGTTGGAATTAAAATCAGTATTGTAAAAATAAAAATAAATATATTCTTCATCTTGTTCATAATCAATTAATTATTTCTTATCACCACTCCCGAAAGCTTTCGGGACAAATTATCACATCACCACTCCCGATAGCTATCGGGACACATCATCACATCATCATCACTTCAATGTATCTTCCTGTCATCCAATGCCTTCTGATACTTCCTTGCATTTGCCTGATGTTCAGCATAATTCACCGCAAAATTATGTTCTCCATTAAATGTTTCTTTGGCACACATAAAAATATAATCGTGTTTGGTGTAATTAAGCACAGCGTCGATACCGTTTTGAGATGCCACCCGAATAGGCCCGGGAGGCAGCCCTTTGTTTCGATAGGTATTGTAAGGCGAAATTTTCAGAATATGTCCCATTTTCAATCGCCTAATAGTAAAATCGCCAGCCGCAAATTTCAAGGTTGGATCGGCTTGTAGGGGCATTTCCGTTTTCAATCTATTAATATATAGTCCTGCCACCATAGGGCGCTCAGCTTTGTTGTTTGTCTCTTCCTCAACAATCGAAGCGAGCGTAGCCACCTCCACGGGCGAAAGCGGAATAGCATCGGCTTTAGCCTTTCTTTCGTCAGTCCAAAAAATGTCGTATTCTTTTTTCATCTTCTCAAAAAGTTCATGGGCATCCATATCCCAAAAAACCTCATAAGTATTGGGAATAAAAACGGCAATTGATGTGTTTGAGTTAAAATTATTGGTGGCCAAAAATACCGAATCGTTCATTAATCGTATAATAGAAAGCGAGTCGGCCATAATAATTTTCGACAATCTTGCTGCAAGCTGTTCTTTAGTTCGGATATTATTAAAAGTTAGTTTAAGTGGTTTTTGCCTTCCATTTTTAAGCATCCTCACTAACTTAAAATTATTCATGCCATTGGTCAATTGGTAGCGTCCTGGACGAATTTTTTTATAACCTAAAATTGTAGCCGCTTGTTTAAACGAAAAAACAGAAAAAACATTATTCGACGATTGTAAATTGGCAACTACATCTTCTATCGTGCTATCATCCCGGACATATAGGTAACTATCTGCCTCATCTTCGAAGAAAAGATTGGGAGCAAAAAAAATAAAAATGATAGAAATTGAAATTGTAGCAGTAATTGCAAACAGCCAAAACAAAGGCTTTTTAGGTGAGAAAATCTTTTTTATCGTCATAAAGTATTACAAATAATTTTTATACACAAAAATACAACAAAATGCCCATATTAAAAGCATATTTTGAACAATTTAAAAATCTTTTTTGACAAACAAAATCACATTAAATTGACTATCAATTAAATAAACAAATATTAAATCAAAATTAGAATCAAAAACGCAAAAGCATTTTGAGAATCAAAAATTCCTTTCTATCTTTGCAGCCGCTAAAGCGAAGTTTTGGAAGTTTGGGTGAGTGGCTGAAACCACCAGTTTGCTAAACTGACGTACGGGCAACCGTACCACGAGTTCGAAAGGGATCTTTTTATAAATTTCGTCATAAATTTAGAATAAAAGTACCAGAAAATTTTGCAAAGACGAAAAACAATCGTATCTTTGCACCGCTTTTGAAAAAAGGCACTAATGATTGTCTCATGGTGTAATGGTAGCACTGCAGTTTTTGGTTCTGCCTGACCAAGTTCGAGTCTTGGTGAGACAACATAAAATAAACGGTTGATATTCACTTTTGAATTTCAACCGTTTAATTTAAAAAACCAATCCATATAATTATTAATTGTAAATTATTAATTATAAATTAAACAACTTGTCTTATGGTGTAATGGTAGCACTGCAGTTTCTGGATCTGCCTGTCTAGGTTCGAATCCTTGTAAGACAACTATTTTTTATTAAAACAGCCTGATTATCAAACAAATAACTAGGCTGTTTGTTTTTCAGAGGAAGAACAACAGGAAGAGTCTACATTTTTTAATGTGATTGTTGAATAAACACAATAGGTGTTTAGAAGTGAAAGTAATTGACGGTTCATTAATTACCGAATACTTTTGACCTATTTAATTCTAATCTATTATATCTAGTCATTCTAATATTG
>JAIFKX010000008.1 GCA_020049335.1 Paludibacter sp.
TTAGAAGTGAAAGTAATTGACGGTTCATTAATTACCGAATACTTTTGACCTATTTAATTCTAATCTATTATATCTAGTCATTCTAATATTGTGATTTTTATTAGTGGATAGCAGTTACAATATTTAACCATAATATCAATTTTACACATATTTTAATTTTTAACAAAAATCAATTGAATTATTGAACTTTAATGACTAACTTTGCGTTCTATTTCTAAATCAAAAATAATTCTGAGTATTGCTCACCTACGTTTTCTTAATTGTTTTTGTTTATGATTACTAAAAGAGAAAATAAACTATCAAAATTGATGATTTTTATACAAGTAGTTATCTCACTATATGTATTTCTTTCTGTTGAATACTTTTATCCATCTCCCGTTTTCCACCCATTAGAAAAAGCCTTTTTTCTATCTCAAATTGCTATTATTTGGTCATTTTTACTTTTCAAATTTCGCTTAGGCGTTATTTACCGAATAAGTCATTTTGTTAGTATGATACGTGGCTATTTTGTTACACTAACTATTGCCGGATTATTACTTTTTGTAGAACTTCGAATACTTATACTTTTTGGACATTACAGCTATTCTGCGTACTATATACTTTGGTTTTGTATATTGAATTTAGCCGTGCTAATAATATTCAAATTATTGTTTTACAGCATCATGCGTTACATCCGACGTGCTGGACACAACACCCGAAATGTCGTGATAATAGCAGATAATAGTGCAAGTTCTTTTATAGATACCTATCTAAAATCAAACGACTGGGGTTATTATGTCAAAGCTATTATAAGTCCAGATGTGGAAATTATCGAAAAATATGACATTGCTAAAATTGTTGAAAGTCAAGAGGATATATTTAAAAAAATCACTTTAAGAGGTGTCGACGATATTTTTTATTGCATGGCTGTGTCCAACCAAAAATTTAACATAGAGAGTATAATTGAGGAGGCAGAACAAATAGGTATAACGGTGCATATTCTACAAAATGAATTTTGTGAAACAGATAACAAAAATAATTCAATATTAGATTATTCGTTTGTAACACATCAAACAACTCCAAAAAAATACTTTAGTTTAAAAATAAAAGAATTTTTCGACATTTTCTTTGGCACACTCATTGTATTTTTAACTACTCCTATCATGCTATTAATCACTATTTTAATAAAATTAGAAGATGGTGGCCCTATATTTTTCGAACAAATAAGAATTGGACAAAATGGCCGTCGGTTTTATTGTATTAAGTTTCGATCTATGGTGCCCGATGCCGAAAAACTTTTAGTTGATTTAGAACACAAAAACGAATCGGATGGTCCTACATTCAAAATCCAGAACGACCCTCGTATAACTAAAATTGGAAAATTTTTGCGCAAAACATCTCTCGATGAATTTCCACAATTTATAAATGTAATGAAAGGCGAAATGTCGATTGTAGGACCTCGTCCGCCACTATTGAAGGAAGTAAAACAATACGAGAAATATCAACTACGCCGATTAAGTATGAAGCCCGGAATTACTTGTATTTGGCAAGTTAGTGGCAGAAATGCAATTTCGTTTGTAGACTGGATGAAAATGGACTTGGAATATATTGACAATTGGTCGATGTGGTTGGATTTGAAAATTATTTTCAAAACAGTAGGTGTGGTTTTTAAAGCTGATGGACAATAGAGAAGTTTGCAGTTTATAGTTTATAGTTTATAGTTTATAGTTTATAGTTTGTAGTTTGTAGTTTGTAGTTTATAGTTTATAGTTCATAGATTACTTTTTCGGTGCGGTACTGCAAACGACTTTCCAGTTATTTTGTCAATTTCTACTATCCACACTTTTACATTCTGAATGGCGGGTTTCGAGTAGTTGAATTCGTTTTGAGTATAATGCGCCATTAGCCTGTTCATTAATAATATTTTATCATCTATATTTTCGACAAAACTAACTTTACCAAAGCAAACAACACTTTGGGCACGCATACGGTAACTGCAAGCTACCTCCTTGTGTTGATAAACTAGTTTTCCGTCTGTGCAAAAAACAGCACATATTGAATTATTATTTTCAATGTTTTGCAAATGAGTACCTGTGGGTGCCGAATGTAAAATTAGCTGCCCGTTGTGAAATACAAAGTTCATTGGAACACTATATGGCATCCCATCTATACTTACAGTGCTCACAACACAATGTTTACACGAATTGATTATTGCTTCGATTTCCTCTTTGCTTTCTATATTAATAGTCTTCATTCGTTCAATTTTTAAACCTTCACCATACGGGAAAGCAATTTTAAATGATTCAATTCTCAATTATTACTATGTCTAAAATTAATAATTTAGAGATGTTCGTTTTATAACTTCAATTTTTCTACAAAAATATTAAAATATCTCTGAAAACTGTCTTTTCCACCACTATTTTTGTAATTTTATTTATCTTTGTTATCAAAATTCTAAATTTTAAGTCAAATGAATAAAAAAGTTATTTCATTGTTTTGTGGTTTACTAATCACACTATCAACATTTTCGCAGGTGGATAAAATAGTAGGAAAATGGAAAACCATCGACGATAAAGATGGAACTACCAAATCGATTGTTTCTATTTATAAATCGACGAATGGGAAATATTTAGGTAAGGTTGAAAAGTTATTAAAAAAGCCAGAAACGCTTTGTAAGGAATGCGAAGGTGCAAACAAAAACAAACCAATACTGGGAATGATTATTATAAATGGAATGATAGAAAAAGATGGAAGCTTGACTGGTGGAACCATACTTGATCCAAATAATGGAAAAATATATCACTGCAGCATTTCAATTGACTCCAAATCAGGGAAATTAAATGTACGTGGTTCAATGGATAAAATGGGTATTATTGGACGTTCGCAAACTTGGATTCGGGAGAAATAATAGTGCTTTTTTAAATATCAATTATAAATACTGTGTTAGCAAAACGAATAATTCCCTGCTTAGATATCAAAGACGGAAAAACAGTAAAAGGTATCAATTTTCTTAACATAACCGATGTGGGCGACCCCGTGGAATTGGGTGCTTTTTATGCACAACAAGGAGCCGACGAATTGGTTTTTTTGGATATAACAGCTACTAACGAAAAACGGAAAACGCTCTCGGAACTCGTTACGCGCATTGCCAAACATATAAATATCCCATTTACAGTGGGTGGAGGCATTTCGAGTGTCGAAGATGTATCAGTACTACTTGCTTGTGGTGCCGATAAAATATCAGTAAACACCTCTGCCGTTCGAAATCCACAATTAATAAGCGACTTGGCTAGTCAATTTGGTAGTCAGTGTGTGGTTTTGGCTATCGATACAAAATGTATTGATGGCGAATGGTTTGTGTTCCTGAATGGCGGTCGCATTCCTACGGATATTAAAACGGTGGACTGGGCAAAACAAGCAGTAGCGCTTGGCGCAGGCGAAATTCTACTTACATCGATGAACAACGATGGAACCAAAGATGGCTTTGCACTCGATATTACCCGTGCCGTATCGGAGGCGGTTAATGTACCCGTAATTGCTAGTGGTGGTGCAGGAACAATGGAACATTTTATAACCGTTTTCGACGAAGGAAAAGCCGACGCTGCTTTAGCTGCCAGTATTTTTCACTATAAAGAAATTGGAATCCCAGAATTAAAATTATTTTTGAAAAAAAATGAAGTTGAAGTTCGGTTGTAAATATTACTTATTTTTTTCAAGATGATAATGAAGCTGTTAGTATAAAAGATTAGTTAGATAAATTCTAATTAATCTTTTTTTTGCTTCAAAATATTTATCCAAAAATCGAAAAGACAGCAATGGACACTACAAATAGTAGAAGTACGGCAGTGGGGATTCTTGCTTCATTTTCGGAAACAGAATTAGTTGCTTTTTGGAAGATTCTTTTGTAAATAAAATAAAGAAAAAGAGCTAGAAAAACGCCCAAAATAGCCCCACCCAATATATCTAATGGAAAATGAAGCCCAAGATATATACGCGAATAGCAGTTTAAAAGTGCCCAACTTAATGCTGCAAGAGTATAGCTTTGTCGGCGAATGAAAAGGGAACTCAAAATAGCAAAACCAACGGTATTTGATGCATGCGACGACACAAATCCATATAAACCAGCACGGCTATTATTTACAATATGTACGAAGTTTTGTATAATAGGATCGTGAGAGGGACGAAAACGCTGCACACCATTTTTAAATAAGCCCGAAATCTGGTCGGCAAGTACAACACCAATAACTAGAAATAAAACCATCCAAATTGCCTTTTTTCCTTGACTTTTGAAAAGAACATAAACAACCGACAAATAAAAAGGAATCCATACAGCTACTTTGCTGAAAGTATACATAAAACTATCGAAGTAGCCATTGTTAAAGCTATTCAAGAGCAAAAGTAGTTGCTTGTCGAGTTCGATAATCTTAGTAAATAACTCCATACTTTATAAAATTGTTACAAATATTTTTCAGGTGCGATGTAATTAACCACAAGCTCCCTCACCAAAAGGAGATGGTTATGGGGAGGTGAATTTAAATCTTTTCAATCATTTTCGTTTCCAACCAACCAATATTGCCGTTGCCCACCACTATTTCTGTCCATTGATCTAAATCACTTTTAATTAGCACTTTGGTGCCTTCGTGCAATTGAAATAAATCGGTTCCACTTTTATCGGGAGAACTTTTAGCAACAACAGTACCAACCATAATTATAGCTTGGTTATGATTTGTTAATTCACTCCGGCGAACTAATCCAAAAACAGCTGTAATGAAGGTTAAAACCAATAATACAAATGCTCCATAAAACGAAAAACGTCTTATAATCAAATTATTGCCAAACACAAAATAGAGAAATGAAAGTAATGTTATTACAAAAATAATAACGCTAATTATATACCATTGGTCTACACCGAGAAGTTTTATTATTGAGTTTACCCAGCGTTTAACGAAAAATGGTGGTACTTGTACAATGTTATCAACTACTTTTGTTTGAGCCAATTCGAGGTTGGCTTTTGCATCGTCGTAAGTGGGCGAAAGACGTAAAGCGCGTTCGTAATTCAATATCGAACGACCAACTTCGCCCGCTTTGTAGTAGGCATTGCCTATATTATAATAGAGCTCGGGTGATACGCCATAACGGGTTACAACATCTTCGTAAAGCATAGCTGCTCCTTGATAGTCGGTTTTTTTGTACAGGCTATTTGCTTTGGCAATATCTTCATTTTGAGACATTAAAGCTGCAAAACTAAATAAGAATACAAAAGCTGATAAATATATTTTTAACTTCATTATTTCAAAAAATTTAAAAAAGACAGCTTATGCCTTTCGCATGTTGTTTTCCAATTTACTAATTGTATTGATAGATGTTTCGTACAAATTACCCATCTCCTGCTGGCCTGAGTTTGGCGCAAAACGAGCAAATTCACAGGTATTGAGTATGTCGATAAATGCAGCAATTAACTCAGTATCAACTCCTCGCAGTTCAAGTTCCGAACGTACATTTTCTTTGGTAAGCGATGCAACCGGAATAGTTAATTTATCACTTAGGTAATTCCAAACAGCTTTCATCACCTCTTCGTAGAACAAATCTTTGTTCCCTTCGTTGAGTAGTTTTGCTGCTAATTTCAATCGTTTTTGAGCTGCTTTATTGGCTTTTTTATTGCGTATAAAATCTAAATTTGAACTTTCAACTACATTTTTTCTAAAAGCCAAAAACAATACAATGCTTATTAAAAGTGGAATAGCATAACCCAACCACGATAAAGTTGTACCGAAAAATGGCGTTTTTTCTTTTTGAAGTTCATACTTATCAGTTACAATAAAGCGGATATCATTCCCTAATTTTTTTAAATCTTCTTTCGCCACATAACCCGCACTTGTTACAACATTAGATGAGTTTTCTCCCGTACCTTTTGCTACTTTCAGTGTGTAAACTGGAGTACGAAGCGTTTTATAGAGTCTATCTTTGATGTCGAAATACGAAATTTCGGCAGAAGGAATTTGGAATTCGCCACCATGACGGGGAATAAATAGGTACTCAATAATTTTTGTTCCTGAAATGCCGTTCACGTTGGTTTTAAAGTTGTTATTTACCTTTGGGTCGTACACTTCGAAACCATCAGGAAATTTAATATCTGGATTTTGAATCAATTTCATATTACCATTACCCGAAATAATTACTTTGAGGGTAATGGCCTCATTGGCTTTTGCATTTTCGGTGGATATGCTCGAAGTCATTATCAAATTACCCACTGTACCATTGAAATTTGCGGGTTTGTTGGCAGGTAGTGGTTTTACGTTAACAACTGCTCCATTTGCCGTAATGGCTTTTTGTACATTCGAATACGAATCGAAAAAGTCATCGAAAATACTGCGCACCTGCTGACGATTTTCAACCCTGATTACGGCATCGAAAACCGCTTTGTCAATTTTTAATTCGCCTGCTTGTTGTGGAAAAAGTAATACCTGATAAAGCACTACCGTACCGTAATTTTTGCCATTGAAGTTTTCGTACGAAAATTGTTTGTTTTGCGAAAGCTCAATTTCGTTTTTCATAAATCCTTTGAAATCAGGCATTTTCTTATTAACGCACTGCACTACATCCAACAAAGTGTAGAGTTTGTAAGTTACCAAAAGTGGTTCCTGTTCGTAAACACTTGTTTTTGAAACCTGTGCGCGTATAAACACATTTTCGTTTGAAATGCCCTGTCCCGCAGCCGAGCGAGTTTGTTCTTTACCCGATTTAGTGGAAGCATTATCGTCGGCAGGTAGTACTTTTATCGACAATCCGTTCGAATTATATTTTTTACCATCCACCATAATATTTGCCGAAGGAATGGTAAATGTACCCGTTTTGGTTGCTTGTAGCGTGTAGGTATACGAAACAGATACCGACGATGAGGTTTTGCCGTTCACAATTTGATAACTCGAACTGCGCGACTCGAAAGGACCGGCTAACACTTCAAAATTATTAAAATCGGAAGTCCGCAGGTCTTTACCAGTGGCATTTACAGTATATACCAACTGAAAAGGCTGGTCGAGAATAACCGTTGATGATGCCGAAGCACTAAAGCGCACAGCCTCTTCCGCCCTAACCAAAACGGTCAGTAGCAATAACACATATAATAATACTATCTTAATTCTCATACTTTTAGAAGTTAGAAATTACAAGAAAAGTGACAAAAGTCAAGGGTTGAAAGACAATTGACTCGGTTGAAACGACTTTTGACATTTGACTTTAGACATTTAGCTTTCTACTACCAATCCCTCTCAGCACTCTTACGAGCTCGCACAGGTTGCTTTTTCTTATTATCCATTGTTTTTTTCTCATCCTGCATCAACGCATCCAATATTTGTTGGGCATTTTGCTTCGACATTTGGGGCTGCTGTTGTTGCTGTTGCTGATTTTTATCTTGCTCTTTTTTCTTTTCCTTCTCTTGCTCTTTGTCTTTGTCCTTATCTTTATCCTTGTTTTGTTGTTGCTTTTTCAGCATCATTTGTGCATAAGCCAAATTGTAGCGCGTTTCATCATCTTTGGGATTGGCTTTTAATGCCATTTTGTAAGCATCTATACTTTCCTGAATTTTTTTATCCGAAAGCAAAGCATTTCCTGCATTGTGAAAAGCAGCTGCAATTTTGTCCTTTGCAGTGGGTTGCAATGACAGTGCATTTTTGTATTGTTCCAAGGCCTCGGGGTATTTTTTTTGTTTAAATAGCGCATTCCCCAAATTATAAGTGCCTTCGAACGATTTTGGATTTTTTTGTAATCCTTTGCGATATGCTACTTCGGCATCAACAAACTTTTCCGATTTGTAAAGTTTGTTGCCTTCGCGCACGTTTGCCGACTCTTCTTGAGCCACCAAAGGTGAAAACATACTGATTACTAACAATATAACTACTTGTATTCTCATATTTACGAATTCTACTTCCTTCAAATTACTTCTTTCTTTACTTTAACTTACTACATCAAACTTTCGACTTAGTAATTCTACCTTTAACGAACCTATCTCTGATATTAAAAATCTTCAATTTACTGAGTTTTTTATTTTGGCGGTCGAAAATAAACGTTTCGATTAATAATAATATCAATGCTAAAATAGCAAATGACTGAAACTGTTCGTTGTAGTCGGAAAAAGTTTGCGTTTTTATTTCCGATTTAGCCAATTTATCCAATTCTTTTGTTACAATTCGGTAAGCCGAATTCGTATTATCGGCACGCACATACGTTCCACCTCCAGCAAGCGCAATGTTTTTACACATCTCTTCGTTTAGTTTCGAAACAACCACATTACCATCTTTGTCTTTCCAAAAACTCATGGTGCCATCCACTGGTATGGGAGCGCCTTCGGGTTTGCCCATTCCTATAACATGAACAACAATACCATTCTCTTTGGCTAATTTTGCAGCTCCTACGGCGTCATCTTCATGATTTTCACCATCGGTAATGACAATTATGGCACGGCTTGCACTACTTTTTTCTTTATTTTCGCCAAACGATTTGAGACACAAATCGATAGCAGAGCCAATGGCCGTTCCCTGTCGAGGAACCAATTTGGGCGAAATAGAGCTGAAAAACATTTTTGCTGACACATAATCCACTGTTATAGGCAATTGTGTGTAAGCATCACCGGCAAAAACCACCAAGCCGACTTTATCCTCGGTCATATCGTCAACCAATTTTGATAATACCTGCTTCGATTTTTCAATTCTGTTGGGCTGCACATCCTGCGCCATCATGGAGTTCGACACATCAAGTGCTAACATTACTTCAATGCCTTTACGCTTTTCTTTTTCTACTTTTGTACCAAACTGTGGTTGTGCCAATACTATAATTATCAACACTATAGATGCAATTTGAATGTAAAATTTCACTTGTGGGCGAACATACGAAACGAATGGCATTAATTCTGCCATTAATTCGGGATTACCAAAAAGTTTTATCTTTTTACGACGTAAATATTGCGAATAGATAAAAAGTCCTACTAATACGGGTATTAATAAGAGTAAAAATAAATATTCAGGATGTGCGAATCGAAACATATAATTATTAAATATTTTTTTGCCCCCAACCCCTAAAGGGGAGTAAGAAAAAGACCATTCGGAACTATTTCACACCTCCGTCAGCTGACGGACTTAGGGCAGACATTTTAAACGTTTTTCCTTTACGGTATTTTCCGTAATAAAGTATTGCGCAAAGCTATTTCGGATAATAAAAACAAAAAAGCTAATAAGGCAAAAATATAGTACTCTTCATTCTTTTTGCTGTATTCTTTTACATTGATTTTTGTTTTCTCCAACTTATCAATTTCCTGATAAATGCTACGCAATTTGGAGTTGTTTGTAGCCCTGAAGTAGTTTCCACCAGTCATCGAAGCAATATCTTGAAGTGATTTTTCGTCAAATTCCGAATCCATTTGTTGGTATTGTATGCCAATAGGAGTTTGCACCGGAATATTTACCTTTCCGTACGAACCTACACCGATAGCATATACTCTAATACCAAAACTTTTCGCAATTTCGGCTGCAGTAATGGGTGCAATATCGCCCCTATTATTGGAACCATCAGTTAATAAAATTATTACTTTCGACTTTGTTTTACTGTCTTTTATACGGTTAATAGCATTTGCCAGCCCAAGTCCAATGGCAGTTCCATCTTCAATCATACCATACTCCACTCCATTAAAGAGGTTTACAAGTACCGCATGATCGGTAGTGAGCGGACATTGCGTAAAACTTTCGCCCGAAAAAACTACTAAACCAATATTATCATTCGGACGCGAAAGAATAAATTCGGTAGCTACATCTTTCGAAGCTTCGAGGCGATTAGGTTTCAAATCTTCGGCCATCATGGTTCCCGAAATGTCGAGCGCAATCATTATGTCTATCCCTTCGGTATTTTCGGTACGCCAAGAGTTGGATGCTTGCGGACGTGCTAAAGCAATGGTAATAAACAGTATAGATAACACACGCAACACAAACGGCACATGAAGCAAGCGTATTTTTATGCTTTTGTGGATATGTTGTATATTTCGATGCGTCGAAATCTGGAGGCTCGCATCCGATTTATACATTTCTTTTAAATACCAATAAATAACTGGTAGTAAAAGCAGTAGCAAAAATAGATATTCTGGATTATTAAATGTCATTCTTTTAAACTATAAATTCATAAGATTCAAAATGCCCCTAGTCCGTCAACTGACGGAGATGTATAGTTAGTTTTGTCTCTTAAATCTTTACTATTATTATAAATTGTAAATAACTTCAACTACCACCCTTTAATCCCCTTTAGGGGTTTGGGGCGGTATTATATTTGTCACATCCGGCTGTTCGTCTATAATAGTTTCATTTACAAACAAATAGGCGTTTGACAAACTCTTTTCGTGTTCGTCGGGTGTTGCATCCCATTTGGCAAATTTCACCAAATCAGCTAATTTCAGAATCTGAATTAACGACGTATAAATTTTACTATTTTCAAATTTCAAATGATGTAAATTAGAAATAATTTCTTCGGAAGTCATTTCCATACAGGGCACATTATACACTTTTTCGATGTATACGCGCAATGTATCTGTAATTTCGGTATGAAACTGTTTTGTACGGTTTTGTTGCCATGCTTTTTCGTTACGAATGCGTTCTAACTGTGCCAATGCTACAACATGAGGCGGCAATTCGGGCTCTGGTGCTGCATTTTCGAAAATAGGCTTTTTCTGTATTAATTTTCGTACCAAAATAAATATCAAAATAGCAATTAGTAATATTAACAATACGATTAAAGCAATGCGCCAAACGGCTTTCCAGTTAAATGGAGGTTCCATAACTGGTTTAATATCTGCAATTTCATTTTTAGTTGTATCAATCTGAAAAGGTTGTACTACTTTGAGCGACAATGATTTAGACCAAATGGTATCGCCTTCGAGCACAAACGGATATGGCGGAATATAAAGCAACGAATCGTCAAACGAAGTTATAACATAGCGTTGCTTTACTAATATATTTCCATTGTCAGCTTTTGTGGTATCGGCTTTCAGGGGTTCTACTATTTCGAGCGCCCCAATAATGGTATCCGAAAAAATAGGAGTAATAACTTTTTTGCCAGGTAGTTGATTTATCTGAAAAGTCAGTGCTGTTTGCCCACCAATAAAAATAACGGTTGAATCAATACGTGCTTCAACAGTCAAATTTTGAGCATGCAAAAAAGAATTTGCAAGCAAAAAGATGGATAAAAAAAACAATATTCTTTTAATCATGTGGTCTTGTTCAATTCTCAATTATTTCGTTGTAAGCTATAAACTGCAAACTATCTTAGGCTCTCATTTTAAATAATTTCATCAGCGATCGCACGTAATCGTCGGAAGTGCTCATCGATACAAAATCGACACCCGAACGCGTAAACGATTTTTGAAGCAATAATTGATTTTCGCCCCAGCTATGTTTGTACGAAGTGCGCAAGCGTTTGTCCGAAGTATCTACCCAAATGCGTTCTCCTGTTTCTGCATCTTTGAGTTTAACTAATCCTACATCAGGCAGTTCCGTTTCGCGAATATCGTACACTTGCAGCGCCACAATATCATGTTTACGATTAGCTATTATCAATTCTTTTTCGAAATTAGCATCAAAAAAATCCGAAATAATAAAGGCCGTGGAGCTTTTTTTAATGGCATTTGTAAAATAACGCAATGCTAAACCAATGTTTGTGAGATTGCTTTCGGGTTTAAAATCAATCATTTCGCGAATAATGTGTAGCACATGCTTTTTACCTTTTTTAGGTGGAATAAATTTTTCAATTTTATCCGAAAAAAAGATAACACCAATTTTATCATTATTCTGAATGGTCGAAAAAGCAATGGTAGCAGCCGTTTCGGTTATGATATCGCGTTTCATTTGCGAAGTCGTTCCAAAATTCCGACTGCCCGAAACATCTACTATCAGCACCACTGTCAACTCCCGTTCTTCCTCAAAAATTTTAATGTAAGGATGACCAAAACGTGCTGTAACGTTCCAGTCGATAGAGCGTATATCGTCGCCATATTGATATTCGCGCACTTCGGCAAAAGTCATACCTCTGCCCTTGAACGCCGAATGGTATTCGCCTGCAAAGATATTTTTCGACAAACCGCGCGTCTTAATTTCTATCTTTCGTACTTTTTTTAAAATTTCGCTTGTTTCCACTTCTTGTTAAAATAGATGTCGTTTTACTATAAACTATAAAATTGCCCCAAGCCCCTAAAGGGGATGTGAAGTTACTTTTGTCTTTCTGCCCCAAGCCCCTAAAGGGGTGTTGATTAGTTTCGTCTCTGAAAAAAACCAATCTGATATTGTAATTAACAATACTAATTTCTGTTCACCGCAATTTATCCCGACGCAGACGGGAGAGGGTAGGGGCAGTCATAAAACCACTAAATAAAATATCCCCTTCTTAAAAATAATCCTTAGCTTGACGGCTATGCCCTTTAGGGTTTGGGGCAGATATAAACTTCTTAAGGTACTTCAACCGTATTCAAAATTTCGGTAATTATCTCGTCAGAAGTCATGTTGTTTGCTTCCGCTTCGTAGCTCAACCCAATACGGTGACGCAACACATCGTAGCAAACGGCACGAATATCTTCGGGAATAACATAGCCGCGGCGTTTGATAAATGCATACGCACGCGAAGCCAATGCTAAGTTGATAGACGCACGAGGCGATGCTCCAAAGGCAATCATATCAGTCAAATTATCCAAACCATAATCCTGTGGGTAGCGCGTTGCAAAAACAATATCAACAATGTAGCGTTCAATTTTTTCGTCGATATATACCTCACGCACAATATCGCGGGCAGCAATAATGTCTTTGGGCGAAAGAATAGGAAAAACTTTGGGCTTTTCTTTTTTCAAATTCTGACGGATAATGAGTTTTTCCTCTTCCTTTTTGGGGTATTTAATAACCACTTTCAACATAAAACGGTCGACTTGCGCTTCGGGAAGCGGATAAGTACCTTCTTGTTCGATAGGGTTTTGAGTGGCAAGCACCAGAAAAGGCTCATCCAATTTGTAGGTATTTTCGCCAATGGTAACCTGACGCTCCTGCATGGCTTCGAGCAAAGCACTTTGCACTTTTGCCGGAGCACGGTTTATTTCGTCGGCAAGAATAAGATTGGAGAAGATAGGTCCTTTTTTAATTTTGAACTCTTCATTTTTCTGACTGTAAATCATGGTTCCAATAACGTCGGCAGGCAGAAGGTCGGGCGTAAACTGAATACGGCTAAAGTCGCATTTCACCAAATCCGATAAAGTTTTAATGGCTAAAGTCTTAGCCAACCCAGGAACACCTTCGAGCAGAATATGTCCATCGGATAATAAGCCAATAAGCAACGATTCAACAAGGTGTTTTTGCCCGATAATAACCTTGTCCATTCCCATAACTAACGCATCAACAAAAGCACTTTGCTTTTCAATTCTTTCGTTTAGTTCTCTAATATCAATTAGTTGATCCATACTCAATAATAATGTGTATTATTTAAAATTTGCAGAACAAAAATAGCTATTATTGATGTGTTAAAATCTCGAATTAATAACTATTAACCTGAATTTAGATTATTAAGATATAGAGCCTTTTAACAGCTTTAATCAGCCCTATTTTTAAGAATAAAGAACATAAAAAATATGAGTAGGGGTTAAAAAAATTACGTACAAAAACGTCCTGAAATGAATAGAGCATGAGATTAAAAAACCTCACGCTCTCGAAATCGGTCGTCGCTTCCGCTTTGGCGGAATGTAACATACGCCGATATGAGGAAATGTTGGTGAAGTAAAAATGGCAAAAGTTGTGTTCAAAAAAAACTTCAAGTCTTTTTTTTTAAACTTCAAGTCTTTTTTCAAAAAAGTCAAGTCTTTTTGGGTAAAACTTCAAGTCTTTTTGTCGAAAACTTCAAGTCTTTTTTTGGGGAGTATAAAATGAAAGTTGTGAGGATTACTATTTCATTAATTTATTTAGGAAAATAACAAACTTAGTTTGATATTTTTCCTAAACATATTAATTGACAATTAACATGTTACAGCATTGAATAAAGCGTAATTATAGGTGAATTATTTATTTTTTCAAAACTTCGTACAACATCAAAAAAACCTGTTACACTAAATGGCATTGATAAAAAATTCCAATAAAAACACTTCCATATACAAAGAAAAAATTGTGACATTTTACTGAAAAACACTGCACCGAGGCCCTAGTAAGCCCACACAGAAGTGTTTGTTTTCAGATTAATGTTTTCACATTCACCCTACCGATATATTGGTATGGCTATCGGTAAGCCATTTCAGTTCAGATTTTGCTTGTCAAGTTATACTTCAACAACTTCAAACTGTCCTGAATTTTACTTCCGGGTCTGAATCGTACTTTTACGCTCTTTACCTGAAGTTTCGACGATTCTGTAAGCGTGTCAACACCAGTGCTGTTAAGCGAAAGTTGAAACGAACCAAAATTGCCAAAGCGAACAATTTTACCATTCATCAAATGTGTTTTCATCTCGTTTGTTAATGCCGAGAGTACCGCTAACACATCGGGTTCGGTAAGTGTACACTTTTCAGAAATTGCCTCCGACAATGTTTCGAGGGTTACTTCTCCTGCACTTTGAGTACTCACATAGTACTTACGTGGCGCGGTTACGTCTTTCGGGTTGGGTCTTTGTACAGGCTTTAACTGTATCATAATTAATTGCGAAAGCTGGTTTAATTGCTCCGCAACATTGCGAACACAATCGCAACTTTCTAACACAAAAGTAGTAAAAGTTTTTATATCCTATTATATTGTATCAATAATTTTGAAAAAATAATTTTGAAATTTACAATTAGACACCTTGAGCACTGATTCTCAACTAAAGCATTCATTTTCGGTATCTGGCGGAAAAGATGCTACATAGAAAACAGCGGGGCGCAGTAGCTATGCGACTAAAACTTAATTTTAATCAATTGTATTTGCTTTTGTACTGAAGTGGGTAACTTCGACAATTAACAAAATTTAATCCAATCTGGCAATTGTAGTTTTCAAAATAATTTATATTTTTGAAGCGGGAAATTTGTAGTTTAATTAAAACGCTAACGTGAGTGGTGAAATGCCTGGTAATAGTCCGGCCAAAGTTCCCTATTTTAACACATTACTAATTAATACTATGGATAAAACTTTTAATCGGAGAGGTTTCCTTAGAGCATCATTTTTAGGAGCCGGTTCACTTTTAGTTTCTCTTACCCCGCTAAAATCGTTTTCAACAAGCAATCAAACAGGCTCATCAACCAATCCAATATCTGCAATAGATGCTGACGCCCTTTACAAACAAGCCAAAGCGTATTTTTACAAAAAAGATTATAAAGCTGCTGAAGGTATTTATCTGCAACTAATCGAGAAATTCCCTCAACGTGTTGTTTATTACGATGGCTATGCTAAAGTTTTAGGAGCACAGCAAAAACTGCTTGAGATAGCCGAACTGTATCGGGTAGGATTAAACATGCATGAAAAAAATCCTTATTTCATGCACAGATTAGCAACAAGTCTAAAGATGTTATGTACCGGAAACAGAAAAGCAGAGAAGCTTTTTGTTGAAAACCATGGAGTTGACAATTTGCTGGTTTACTCAGCTGAACTTTTACTGTCGGCAATTGCAATAAAAAATATCAAAGGTTTTATGCTCGACTTAAGAGACATCCCTACTTTGGTTGCAATCAGAAATGAAAAATTGAGTAATAAAGGATACGCAACGATAGAATTTCCGGATGATTTAAAAGACAAAATTACAACCACAACTGCGTCAATAGAAGGTAAATGGACACAAACCAGAGCTAGTAGAAAAGAAGCTTATCCGATAAATATTGATGCAGATATTAACAAACTAAAGAACAAAAAACGAAGAGAACTTTTTACCGATCAGGAAAAGTTACAGCGCGAAGCAGCTGTTAAGCATACTCGTAAGAGAAGATGGAAAAAAACACTTTCAGATAATATTGCGACAAAAAATCCTGCTCAAGTTGATAAATATGGATTAAATATTCTAAGTGAAAACATAAATGACACCGATACAATAGGTAAAATGCGTAAGTTTTACCTGAAAAACGGTTATACAGAAAGACTAATTACGCTTAATCGATATTTATACTCACATAACGACAATTTATCAAACACACTTTCGCTGGCTTCTACACTTATTAATTATAGTAAGGAAAGTACCAGTATTTCAGAGAGTAATTATTTGCTCGAAAAAATTAAACCCTATTTGAATACATTAGCACCAACGCATATTGGGAATTATTATATCACAAAATCGCAAATAGACATTAAAAACGGGAAACGGGCAGTTGCTCGTGCCAGCCTACTGATTGGCATCGAACGTTTCAATGGTTTTGGAGGTATTGCATACACTTTGATTGAAAAGTATGCATCGAGTTATACTGGCAATAATATAAACAGTGGAATTGCTATTTTAAATGCTATTTGTAATAAGATACACGTGAGAAATAATGATGTAATATGGCCTTACGTAGATAAACATATTGAACAACGAAAGGAAAAACCGCTCAATAATCAGGAAAAAATCAAACATCTGATAGCGTTATCTAAACTTCAGAAAAAAGCTTACCCTGCCGAATATAACAAAACGCTGGCGGAAATTGGGGCACTGAAGGCTCAAATCTAAAATCGTAAAATCCTCAAACAACATTCGCCATATGCCTAGAAAAACTTTTTTCACACTGCTATTTACACTCTTTGTTAGTTTATCCAATCTGCTTTGTCAGTCTAACATTTCTGATACTTTCGAATATGATGATTCAGGTAATTGCGTTCTAAAATACAAAACAGTAATACTGGGACCATCTTACGCAAAAAAGAAGCAGGGAAACCAGAATACCGACACCATACAAGCTCCTCTACAAGAATCGTTATTGGGTGAACGAAAGCTA
Organism: Paludibacter sp.; assembly: GCA_020049335.1. GTDB lineage: Bacteria > Bacteroidota > Bacteroidia > Bacteroidales > Paludibacteraceae > Paludibacter. The sequence goes on from JAIFKX010000008.1 coordinate 16,904, forward strand.
ACAATTTACCCGAACCCAACAAAGGGTGTCTTGAAAATTGAAATAACCGGAAAAGCGCTTGAAAATCAGGGTAAATACATTGTAACTGATTTAAGCGGCAAAGTGTTAATGTCTGGTATTTTTGAGTCAATGTCGTTCCCTGTTGACATGACGCAATTACCCCAGGGAGGATACTTTATTAAATTAATGATAGATAATAAACAGGACATTTGGAAAATCATTAAGGAATAAGCTATCTGATACTCATTTAATTTGTTACACACATCTACCAACACTTTTAAACCGTATTATTATGGTTAAGCACTTCAAATCCTTTTTTTGTTGTTTATTACTTATATCTCTAAGTACATTAACTTCCTATAGTCAGATTAAACCAATTGTTTTTTCTGAGATATTTTACGATTCGCCTTTAGAAGAAGATGAACGCAAAAAAGGTGTACAAGCGCACCACAACGGAGAATTTATTGAGTTATTTAACCCTAATCTTGAAAATATTGACCTGACAGGGTGGAAAATATTTGATAAAGGATACTATTATACTTTTCCACAGGGTACTATAATACTCTCTCGTAAAACTTTATTATTAGCTTATCGTTACCCAAACACAAACTTTACATTAAACAGTCTATTCCCATCAATCAACACCTTACAGCCAACAAATATTGTTTACCATGACGTCACCAAGCTAAATAACAACGGGGAAGTGTTGAGGTTGTTTAATAAAAACGGACACTTAATTGATCAAATGTCTTATAGACAAAAAAACATATATGATACAAGATGGAATTATTGGGATATAAGTGCAACTAATGGATTTAAATTCAATGCGAGTGAATCATCATTACGTTCATTGCAGCGTACAGGAGTACATGTTTCAACTCAGGGTGTTACATCTTTGATTGGCGATTGGGCTGTAGGAGCTCCTTCGCCCGGCAATGCCGAACATTTAGATGCATATATCGTTCCCGATTTTCCATACATAAGCGACATTAATGATGTAAATCCAACTATTGATACAAGTTTACCCGTGGGTAGTTTACCAGGCAATGCAACTGTTAGCCCAACGGGTGCTGCAACATTCCAAATTCCTATTGAATGTCCACCAGGAACTAACGGCTTGCAGCCAAATCTATCAATTGTTTATAACAGTCAGGGCGGACAAGGCATATTAGGCCTTGGCTGGGATATTTCCGGTTTGTCTGCCATTAGCCGCGCGCCAAAAAACAGGTATTACGATGGAGAAAATGGCAAAACAATTGCGTTTGACAATACCGACTGCTTAACGCTTGATGGACAGAGATTAATATTACTATCGAATGATAAGGAAAATTTCGCCGAAGGAGCTGAATATGGTACTGAATTTGAAAATTATACACGCGTAAAAGTTTTGAAAAATTCTGGTGTTAGATCAGGTGATCCAAATAATCATAATTTTATCTATTTTGAACTTACAACTAAGGAGGGCACTACAATGGAATTCGGCAGTTCACCTAGCTCAAGAGTTACATCTATTGACAAATTACCTGACTCTGAGAATGCCTTATCTTGGAAGATTAACCGAATTATAGATGTGTTTGGAAATACGATGGAGATACGTTATATGGATAACGGGCAATACGTTTACGAGATTAAATACGTTGGTTCATCCCGACAAATTGTAAACAAAATAGTATTTAATTATTACAACAACACATCAACCAAATATAATATCCCTGTAAAAAAATCAACTATTAATGGCTTTTGGCTACAACAGAATAAAATACTAGATAACATTACAACATATAACGAAAACAAAAAAGTTAAAACTTACGCATTCAATTATATACAGAGCGACAGAGATTTACGGTTAAATACAGTTGCTACCTCTAATGCCGTTGGTAAAAAAATAACAGAAACAAAAATTAACTGGGGAACGGAGAATAGTAAAGTGAGCTTAGTTACTTTGGATAAAATGGCTGATAGTAATCTGAATAACGTGGGTAATTCTACACTTTATTCCGGAGATATTGATGGAGACGGATTTAATGACAAAGTAGAACTTTGGACGGGAGATGAGACAGAAAAAAAAGATGGATATATAAGGGTTATTTTGAAAAATAAAATATTAGAATCAATTCCATTTAAGAGCACTACGAAGTCATATCCGAGTTTCAAGCATCAGCTAACAATTGGCGATATTAATAATGATGGATTAGATGAAATAATTCTGATTGAAAGAACGAACGTAAAAGTTTTATCTTATAACAATGGTACAATTAATCACAAGGATTATCCCTATAATTTCTCTTTAAGCACTATGAAAGAGGTTTTATATAAAGCAATGCTAATACAATGTAACGATGATGAATTTCTCGATTTAATTATATTGCCATATTTTAATTTGTTCCATTCAGGTTTTGAAACTTATCCTGAAGGTGGTATTTTTTTTGGTTCTAAAAATTATTTTTCAGAAATTAAAGGTTTTAATATTCTTGAAAATATTCTCAATTTTTATGAAACGCCTCAAACAGGAGATTTTAATGCAGATGGCATTCTTGACTTTATGGATTTAACTATAGATAAAGATGCTAATATCACATACAACAAGAAGGATTTTACCAAGATTTTAACAACAGTCTGGAGCAAACACCTTTATGATAAATCATTAATTGGGAACTTGAAAATTACTCATAATTCCATTACGCCTATTGATTACAACAACGATGGGCTAACAGATTTATTGGTGCAGAGCAATAATGAAGTAAAACCCAAATACGGTTGGTATATTCTGAAAAACAATGGTGGCTATAATGTGGAACCTACAAAAATAGATCTGACAGATTTGAACAGGATAAACAACGTAGATAATAATGAACATTGTATTTCTTACCCTATCGACTATAACGGAGATGGTTATGTAGATATTGTAATGGGAGATGAAGTGTTTAGCAAAGACAAATATCAATGTACGAACTGGTATTTCTACAAAAACACGAATGGCAATTTTATCGCCGATGACACACAGCAAACGCACACCAGACTTTCAAAAATGTTTCCGACCACAATGGACATTAACAACGATGGTGTTCAGGATTTAGTTTTTGGTTCGGGCGACTACTATATGGCATTTACCATCCCCAATGCTTCGAGTCGATATAGGGTAAAAAGTATCAGTAACAACTTAGGACAAAGCGATAGTTTTGTTTACTCCTCAAAAACTTATGCAAGAACCGATTCGGACATTGATGGCGTAATAAATATTAATAAGCCCTTTATACTTGTGACGGCGTATACGGATAAAAGCGGAACAACCACCACTTACGAATATGGCGTGCCTAAGGCACATATTAAAGGAAAAGGGTTTCTGGGTTTCGAAACCATAACAACCAAAACGCCCCGCATGGGTATAAAAACCGTAACTACTTACGAGATAAACGATAAATACTACGGGTTTAACTTGAAAAGTCAGGAAGTTTTTGAGCTTGGCAGCGATAAAGCAATATCTTCATCAACTCAAACCAATGTAGTAATTGATGGTAATGCTGCGGAAAACCCAATAGAAAAAGGGAAAACGGGAATAAACCGCTTTATGCCTTACGTTAGCTCTTCGACAACGACAGACTATAAAAAAGGAACTTCGCAAACCACAACTATTTCAGCATTTGACGCTAACTGGAACGTAACAAAGCAGGAAGAAATAATGGGCGATGCCACTAAAATTACCGAAACAACTTACATTAAGCGCAACGGACAAGGCATAGCATATTTGCCCGAAACAATAAAGGTTACACAAAAGCGTATCGATGTTATACCCGACATTGTAAGCCAAACCAAATACGAGCTATACAATTCATCTGGGCAGGTAGGTAAAGTAACAACCTATCCTGAAACAGATGGAGAAATAATTACTGAATACAATTATTACCCCACCGGAAACTTAAAGGAGAAAAAAGTAACACCCAAAGATTTAACAACACAAAGCACCACTTACGGATACGATGCCTCTTACCGCTTATGTACTTCGGTAACTAATCCGCTAAAACAGGTCTCTGGCACAACCTACAACTATGCTACGGGCGATGTGTTGACCAAAACCGATGTAAATGGTTTTAAGACGGAATATGTCTATGACGAGTTCGGTCGATTAGATAAAGAAAAACAACCCAATGGAGAAGAAATAAGCTACAAAACCGAATGGACTAATAGCTATGGTGCTACCTACAAAAAAACTGCAACAAGTACAAAAATTACCAATACTGGAACAAGCTATTTCGATAAATACGGCAGAGAAATATTTACAGAGCAAACGGGATGGAAGGGGAAATTGCTAATTGCAGCAAAAATATATAATGCCAAAGGGCAATTAGCTAAAGCTACAGTGCCACATTATGCTAACGAAAAAGAACTATACACCGAATACGAATATAACGACATATTGGGCAGGGTAACCAAAGAAAAAACCTTTGATGGCAATCAGGTGCTTACAACCGAATATGCTTACACGCCAACAACAACTACCATTACTCCGCCCGATGCAAACCAGAAAAAAACTGAGCTGCGCGACAATCATGGCTTAGTAGTGGGGCGCACCGATGCCGGAGGCACTATAAGCTACACCTACAATGCGGCAGGACAGCCGTTGACAATAAGCTCCAACGGTAGCAAAACCGAAATTGAGTATGATGTTTATGGTAATCAGAAAACGCTTAAAGACCCCAATGCAGGAACAATATCGTTTACATACTATGCTGGAGGACTGCTGAAAACGCAAACCAATGCCAAAGGAGATAGTACCGAAATGATTTACGACGACTACGGAAGAATAGATACCAAAACCGTTACCGAAAAAGCCACAAAAAAGAAATCTGTAACTAAGCACTCTTATGTATCTTCCGGCAATGGTAAGGGACAGATACAAAGCATTGAGCTGAAAAATCAGAACACACTGATTCACAAGCAAAAGTTCACATACAATGCTTTACACCTAACGGATACGATAACCGATGTATATGATGGGCAAACTGTAAAGTTCAGCAACACCTACGATGCCTTGTGGCGACCTTTAACCAGCACTTCGCCAAGCGGACTGACAACGACTAATGATTATAATGAATATGGCGACTTATACAAAATAAGTGCTGGCACTAAAACCCTTTGGGAAGGAAACGAGCAAAACAGCAAAGGACAATTTACCAACTACACGCTTGGCAACGGACTAACCACCACACGCACCTACAGCGATCGTGGCGAAGTGGAAAGTATCCGCACCTATTTGCCTAATTCCACTACAAACGTTCAGAATAACACATACAGCTATTATGCAAAAACAGGCAACCTGTACACCCGCAACGATTTGAAAAATGGACGTAGTGAAAAATTTGAATATGATGAGCTGGACCGACTTACAAAAACCTACCTGAATGATGTATTGAAAGATGATATGAGCTATTACGCCAATGGTAATATCAACACCAAATCGAATGTAGGTACATATCGTTACAACACACCACGCCCACACGCCATGAGCAGTATCGACAATGTGGGAGCAGGAGTTACCGAACAAAAACAGTTTATCGACTACACACCATTTAATAAAGTAAGCCGCATACGGCAGGGCTTAACCGAACTAAGCATTACCAAGGTTTACGATATCTATTACGGATTGGATGAGCAACGTATAAAAACGGTATATACTGATGGTAATACCGTAAAACTAACAAGGTATTATTTTGGTTCTTATGAAAAAGATATTGATGAATTTGTGAATATAACCGAAACCGATTATCTTTACACGCCCACAGGGCTAACAGCCATACAGCGGAAAACAAGTGCGGGAGCGAACTTGTATTATATTCACACTGATAATTTAGGTTCTATTCAGGCTATAACCAACTCCGTTGGTGTATTGCAAGCTGAGTATGCTTATTCACCATGGGGCGGAAGGATAACGCTCACGGCTCCCCCTTCTGGGGGCTGGGGGGCTTTCGATCGTGGCTATACCGGACACGAACATTTAAGCCCTTTTGGCGATGACACTAATAGCGGTTTCTGTCTGATAAATATGAACGGGCGTATTTACGATCCTGTGCTGGCAAGGTTTTTAAGCCCTGACCCTTATGTTCAAGCACCGGACTTTACACAGAGTTTTAACAGGTATGCGTACGGTTGGAATAATCCGTTTAAGTATACGGATCCGAGTGGGGAAATAGTTTGGTTTATATATGCAGGTGCAGCTTTAGTTGGTGGCACATTAAACTTAATTAGCAACTGGAAAAAAGTTGATAATTTATGGTCGGCATTAGGTTATTTTGGAAGTGGTGCTTTAGGAGGGGCTGTAAGTGTTGCAAATCCTGTTTTAGGTGGTTCAATAACCTCTGGAGGTAATCTAATAACCGATATTGCCGGTGGTAAAGTTCCTGAATTTAAAAATGCAGGTGATGTTTTAATGTACGCCGGAGGTTTAGCGCTCGATGGCTGGGGTGCAGCAGGTGTAGGACAAATAGGCAAGCACATAGGAGTAAAATTAGCTGGTAGCTTTATGACAACTACAGCAACTACCGGTTCTTTTGCTAAAGTTGGTGGTGCTGTAGGTTCCGAAGCTTTTCAAGTTGCAGGAGTCGAATTCTCGGTAGTTTCAACAAAAGTAGGTAGCGCACCTGCTCAAATGGCTTTACAAGCTGCAAAAGGTGGGGCGGAAGTTGCAGGAAAAGCGGGAGGACAATATACTAAATCAAGCCTCCAACTTGGACAAAAGATACATGATGTCTACAAAGCAGGAGATGTAGTAGATGGAATTGCAATGAAAGAATTTAATAGAATTAAAGGAATTAGACCTGATTTTGTAGATTTTAGCACTAAAACTATATACGAACTTAAACCATTTAATCCAAGATCAATTCAACAAGGCTGGAAACAACTATATAATTATCAAAAGATATTTCAAGAAGTTTATGGTGGTGAATGGAATATTGTTTTAGACCTATATCGTTTTATGTAGCTGAAATCATGACATTTAAAAATTAATAAAATGGAAAAGAAAGATTTAGTCAAATTATTGGATGAGGTTTTTGTTCCTATTGGTTTTATTAGAAAAGGGAATAATTGGACTTGTAACAATAGTGAACTCCAAAAAAAAATAAATTTACAGAAATCTAACTTTAGTAATTCATATTTTATTAATTACGGTTTTATTATTCATAGTTTATCTCTTACAACTACAATGCATTATGAAATTAGATTAGCAGGTGTTAATAAAAAAGAACAAGAAAGAATTACTCAATTACTCAATTTAGAAATAGAAATAAATGACTTGCAACGAGCATCTGAGTTAAAAATAATAATATTAACTAAGATTAAGTCGAGGTTACAAGATATTGAATCTTTAATTGACTTAAAAAATGAACTTTTTAATAGACAACATCTAAATGACATTCCCTTAGTTGTTAAAAGGTATTTCAATTTTGAATAATGAAAGGTGATTTTATTAACTTTCTTCAATCAACAGGGTAAATCCTATTGATTGAAGAGGAATCAGAATATTTTGGTGATTATTATTGTGTTTTTAGCAATACCACAATAGAGCTTAGGCTTATCTCTACCAGATCAAATATTTTTGTAGAAATAAGAAAAGCATTTTCGAATAAAAATTGGTATGATTTAGCCATAATAAAAGCTTTGTTATCAAAAGAAAATGCAATTAATTATATATTTGAATTGGATGAATGCAGATTATTCTTAGAAAAGTATTTGTTAGATATTGAATTGCTTTTTGACGATCAAAAATACTTAACAACAAAGGATGAACTAGAAATATTGTCTTTAAATAAAACCAAACAGATGTTTCCACATTTATTTCAACAAAAGTAGCTAGCGCACCTGCTCAAATGGCTTTGCAAGCTGCAAAAGGCGGAGCGGAAGTTGCCACTAAGGGTGGGCTTGCTAATTCAAGAGCTTTAGGAGTAGCAGGAGAACAAGCAGTAGGTGTTGGATCAAAAGTTAGAATTGAATCTTTAACAGGTACGGCAAGTTACAGAATACCAGATGTTCTTACAAAAACTACTTTAGGTGAAGTAAAAAACGTTAATCATTTAAGTCTAACAAGACAGCTAACAGAATTCCATTTGTACTCTCAACAAAATGGTTTAGAATTTATTCTTCACACAAGACATACAACAACTTTTTAGGGACCGTTGCAGAACCTTATAAATAATGGTAGCATAATTGTTAAACCAATCCCATTTTGATAATTATGGTAGTAGATGAAAATAAAATAAAGTCTGAATTGGAAAAGGTTGGAATATCTATCAATGATATTTATGATTTAGTGAACACAAACGAGCCTTATCCATTAGCAGTTCCAGTTTTGCTTGATTTGCTGAAAGAAGAATTTGAAGATATTAGAGATAAGCAAGGAGTAGTAAGAGCATTGGCAGTAAAGGAAGCAATTGGCAAAGCAAGTCCTGTTTTAATTGCAGAATACAATAGAGTTTCAAAAGAATTCAGTTCTTATCGATGGGCAATTGGAAATACTATCTACACAACAATTACGGATGATGATGTAGAAAGTATTTTACCAATTATCAAGGACAAAGGAAATGGAATATCAAGGCAAATGTTTGTAGCAGCTTTGGGAAAAGTGAAATCAGAAAAAGCCGAAGACGTTTTAATAAAGTTGCTTGTTGATGATGAAGTAGCCCCACACGCCATAAAAGCATTGGGCATGATGAAATCTATAAAGGCAAAAGAAAAAATTATAACACTTACAAATCACTCAAAACTATTGATAAAAAAGGAAGCCCTAAAAGCTTTAAAGAAATTATCATAACACAAAGTCCGAATTAGGTAATATATCAGTTGTTGCGTTAGTCGATTATCATGTGGTAATGTATCAAATTTGGCATTTGTATTGTAAATGTTTGTAAATCAAATAATACTTACAATTACGAAAAAGAAATAGACGGAGATGAAAATGTAACAAACATTGACTATATTTACACGCCCACAGGATTAACGCTTATAGTAAAAAACAGTATACAATATTATACACATACCGATTTACTAGAATCTATAGAGCGCATTACCAACTCCAAAGGCGCTATGGTAAGCGAATACGCTTATACACCTGATAGCTATCGGGAGGGCGGACGTATATTACACAGCGGAGTGAATATTACAGATAGAGCTTATATTTACAGTTGGTATAAATTGCATTTCAGTCCATCATGAGCGAAATGGGATCGGAAAGATAATCAATGATACATTTTACGAAACGAGCCGTTTCGCCACCATCTACTATTCGGTGGTCAACAGTCATCGAGAGTCCCATCACATTACCAATAGCTAGTTGATCGTTTTTAACAACAGGTTTTTTCACAATACGACCAATGCCCAATATGCCTGCTTGTGGATAATTGATAACCGGTGTGCCAAAAATACCACTTATAGAACCGAAGTTGCTAATTGTGAAAGTGCCTTCGCGCATGTCGTCGATAGTGAGTTTTCGTTCTCTGGATTTAATAGCAAATTCTGTAATTTTTTGTGTCAACTCCATTATACTCAATTGGTCGGCATCTCTTATTACGGGTACTACCAAACCTTCGGGCGTATCAATGGCAATGCCGATATTGTAGCGGTTTTTATAAATCATACGTTCATTTTCCATGTCAATTTCCGAATTCAGTTGGCGATGCTTTTTCAGAGCCAACACTGTGGCTTTTACGATGAAAGGAAGGTAGGTGAGTTTGGCATTGCGGGCTGCATAAGACTCTTTGTATCTGTCTTTTATTTCTATCAAATCGGATATTTCTACCTCTTCGAAAATGGTAACATGAGCAGCATTCAGTTTAGAATTGATCATGTTTTTTGCAATCACCTTTCTGATTTGCGTTAAGGTTTCGTAGGTCAAATCTTCTGTTTCTGTTTCGGCAGTGCGCTTGGATTTAGAAAATTGCTTCGATTTCCGATTGTAATTTTCAATGTCTTCTTTGCGTACCCTTCCCGAAGGTCCAAGTCCTATAATTTGATTAATATCAACCCCTAATTCACGAGCAATGGCTCTGGCATGTGGCGTTGCCAAAGCTTTTCTAGTAAGCCGAATTTCATCGGACGAAAAAGGTTGACTTTCGAGACTTGCAGGCAAAAGTGCATTGCTATCAGCCAGCTCCAATGTTCCAACTACGCCTGCCGTTTTTTCTTCTTCGGGTTCGGTAGTGTTTTCGGTGGCTCCTTCTATTTCAATTTCGGCAAGCGGTTTGCCCACATGAATTACGTCCCCCACTTTGCCAAAAAGCTGTAATATTTTTCCACCTTTGGGTGCCGGAATATCTGCCACTACTTTATCTGTTTCCATTTGAGCTATAAGGTCTCCAGCTTTAATGGTCTGACCTACTTCTACAAACAACTCTATCACTTTTCCTTCATCAAGTCCCTCGCCAATATCCGGAAAATTAAATATATATTTCATGTGTTTATAATTTGTATATCTGCCCCCTAACCCCCTAAAAGGGGAATAGAGAGTGGTTAGTTTCATTAATAATCATCTCCTTGTTTGTCCAAATTCCGATAGTTAAGGGAAGTATTGGTCACAAGGGCTTTATTTTCTTAAAATTTGACAGTTTTTTCTATTTCATAAAAAATACGATCGGGCGAAACCATGTAAAACGCTTCCCCTTTGGCATACGGCACTATGGTATCGAAGCCCATCACTCTTTTGGGCGGTGCCTCTAAGTACAAAAAGGCTTCTTCGTTGGCAATGGCAATTAATTCGGAACCGACGCTGAACGATTGAGGCGCCTCAGCCACAATAACTACTCGTCCTGTTTTCTGAATAGATTGTTTAATAGTTTCTTTATCAATAGGATAAATGGTGCGTAAATCGATCAATTCTACCGATATGCCGGCTTCGGCAGCCATAACCATGGCTTTTTGACATTCGCGTATCATTGCGCCAAAAGCTATCAGGGTAACATCAGTTCCTTCGGTCAGCACTTTGGCTTTCCCTATCGGAATACTAAATTTTTCTTCAGAAACTTCTTGCTTTATGGCTCTGTAAATTCGTTTTGGTTCCATAAAAATAACAGGATCATCACTTTCAATGGCCGAAATCATTAATCCTTTGGCGTCGTGAGGGGTGGAAGGAATAACCACTTTTATACCCGGAATATGGGCATACAAAGCTTCTGGGCTTTCGGAGTGATGTTCTACGGCATTGATGCCACCACCATAAGGAAACCGAATGACCATAGGTACTTTGTATTTTCCGCGCGTACGGTTATTCATGCGCGAAACATTGGAAATAATCTGATTGAAAGCGGGATAAGTAAACCCATCGAATTGAAGTTCGACCACCGGGCGCAAACCCGACATGGCCATTCCCAATCCTGTTCCGACAATTGCCGACTCGGCAAGCGGAGAATCGAAAACACGTTCGACTCCATATTTTTTCTGCAACCCTTCGGTAACTCTAAAAACGCCGCCTTCTACTCCCACATCTTCACCAAACATGACGATTGATTTATCTTCGGCAAGTTTCATGTCAAGTGCATTGTTGATGGCTTGAACCATAGTCATTACGCTCATTTTCTTTTTTCCTTCCAGCTTAAAAATTGTTCATAATCTGCTTGTTGTTTTTTCAAATCCTCGGGTATGTCTACATACGTATGCTTAAAAACATCATCGAGCGTGTAGGATTTAAAGTTTTCGGCTTCAGTGAATTGTTTATCCACTTCGAGTTTGTAGTCAGCTATCAATAGCTCATCGGCTTCAATCTCTATTCCTTTTTGCTTCATATACAGGTTCATACGTTTAAGTGGGTCGGTTTTATCCCATTCTTGTTCCTCTTCTTTAGTTCGGTATTTCGAGGGATCGTCCGAAGTGGTATGTGCTCCTTTGCGGTAAGTATAAGCCTCAATCAATACAGGTCCATTTCCGGCACGTGCAAATTCCGAAGCTTCTTTGTAAGCCACATACATGGCAAAAAAATCGTTTCCGTCTACCTTAATGCTTGGCATCCCGAAGGCTACGGCTTTCACAGCCAGATTCACCGAATTGGTTTGTTTGCGCACCGGAACCGAAATGGCATACTGGTTATTTTGGATTGTAAAAACCACAGGCACTTTCCAAACGCCAGCAAAATTTAATGCTTCGTTGAAATCACCTTCTGAAGTTCCTCCATCGCCAATAAAGGGATAAACCACTTCGTCTTTTTGCTGGTATTTAATTGAATAACCTATGCCCGTAGCATATAAAAACTGCGACCCAATAGGCACGCTTATAGGCAGAACATGATGCGCCTTACTGAAATTGCTGCCCTCTTCGTTACCCATGTAATACAGAAAAATTTCTTTTAGCAATACACCTTTTGCTTGCATAACACCCGCTTCGCGAAAAGCAGGCGCTAACCAGTCGTCCTCGCGGATAATCAAGCCGGCAGCAATTTGCAAAGCCTCCTGCCCCAAAATGGGTGGGTAAGTGTACATTCGTCCTTGACGCTGATAAGAAACAGCCATTTGGTCGGCAACCCGTGCACGAAGCATGGCTTTATAAGCTTTTATTATCGTTTCATCATCCAAGTCAGGCATTAGGGCATTGTCAATTACTTTGCCATCATTATCAATAATTCGGAATATTTTGTCTTCTAATGGATTAAACCCTTTAAAAATCATTTTGATTCGTTTTTTATTAAATGTCAATTAATGTGCTGATTGTTAGGCAATCTATTTAAAATAGATTCAAATAAATTTCAATCAGTACAGCTTATAACAAATTTATTAAAATAAGGTTCTCTAATGTTCATAATTGAATGGAGAATGAGGGCATGAGGATTTAATCTCACGCTCTCGAAAGCGCACATCGAATTTAGAGCATGAGGTTGAAACCTCACGCTCTCGAAATCGGTCGTCGCTCCCACTAAGGCGGGATGCTCGATATGCGACTTGAAGAAATGTTAGTGGTAATTAATCATTTATCATTAACAATTAATCATTAACAATTATTGATTAATTTTGGAGGACTTCGGCTAATGTGTAGGTTTTGAGCACTTTGTGTTTATTGAAGTTGGAGGCTACGGTACAACATTCGGTGTAGGTATCGTGTTCAAAAAACAAGATTTGTTCCTTTTCAACGGCTTCGTCCAATAGTTTCTTTTTATCTTCCATTGCCGCAAGTGGAAAAATATCGTACGACGAAAGCCACGCTAAAGGCACATTGGCTGCCAATGGAATAACATCGCCACAATAAACCAATGTTTTTTTGCCCAAATTAATATAAGCTGCTAACTGCCCAAAAGTATGTCCGTTGTATATGCGAACTTCAATTTCGGGACAAACAAATTGGTTTTCGTTTACTAATTTCAATTTACCAGCTTCGAAGATCGGTATTACATTTTCTTTAAAATACGAGTTTCCTTCACGCACGTTGGGGTTAAGGAAATTATTCCACTGCGTTTCGCACACCCAATGGGTAGCATTCGGAAAAACCAATTCAGCCACCGATTTATCTGCATTGTAACGGGTTGCTCCTCCACAATGGTCGAAATGCAAATGCGTAAAGATGACATCGGTAATTTCCGATGATTTGTAACCTAATTTTTCCAATTCGGTATCGAAATTTATAACTCCTTCGAAGCCATAAAATTTTAAGTAGTCTAATTGTTTGTCGCCTGTGCCTGTGTCGATAAGTATTTTGCGGTCGCCAGTATCAATAAACAAGCAACGCATACTTACTTTGCAGTAGTTTTCGTCGTTACAAGGATAGCGTTTTTGCCACACTGTTTTTGGAACAACCCCAAATGCCGCACCACCATCAACGTAAAATGTGCCGGCTTCTATTTTTTGTATCTTCATTTTGAGTTCGTAAAGTTATAAAGTTTATAAAGTTTGTAAAGTATTTTTACTGACATAAGTAGTAAATAGGCTTATTATCATTTTTTTTGTACTTTTGTAATTCGCTAAAAATTTGGCTACAAAAATACGTAAAAAATCCAATTTTCAAACTACACTTTTTTACAAAACGAATTGATTTATGAACGAGAAACAACAGAAATTAGATATTCGCTACATGCAGATGGCACGTATATGGGCCGAGAACTCCTACTGCGAACGTCGGCAAGTGGGAGCATTATTAGTCAAAAATAAGATGATTATTTCGGATGGCTATAACGGTACTCCTTCGGGTTTTGAAAATAAATGTGAAGATGAGAACAATGTTTCTAAATCGTATGTTTTACACGCCGAAGCCAATGCCATTACAAAAATTGCTCGCTCACACAATAGCAGCGATGGCGCCACTTTATACGTAACAGCTTCGCCCTGCATCGAATGTGCCAAGTTGATTATTCAGGCTGGTATAAAAAGGGTTATTTATGGCGAGAAATACCGCATTATGGATGGCGTGGAACTGCTCGAACGAGCTGGAATAGAAGTGGTGTTTTTAGAAAGTTAGAAATAATAAATTTATGAATAAGAAAAATATAGTTTTAGTATTAATTGTTTTTGTGTCGATAATTGTAGGATTGGCATTAGGAAACATGTTGGCTAACCGTGCAAAAATTCGTGATACGGGTTCGTTGCGAGGCTTATTGTCGGGTATGGGCGCTAACAAAATTGATGAAGTTTTGTCGTTAATAGATGCCAAATATGTTGATTCAACCGACATTAACACTATGAGCGAAGATGCCATTTTAGATTTGGTAGCCAAATTAGATCCACACTCGGTGTATGTGCCTGCTTCCGATTTGGAAGCCGTGAACAGTCAGCTCGAAGGCAGTTTCAGTGGCATTGGCGTACAATTTAATATCCAAAACGATACGATAATGATTGTATCGGTTATTAGTGGCGGACCTTCCGAAAAAGTGGGTTTATTGGCTGGCGACCGTATTGTATTGGTAAACGATACTACTTTTACAGGTAAAAAAATTACCAACGAAAAGGTAATGAAAAAACTTCGTGGCAAAGCCGATACAAAAGTAAAGCTGGGTGTTAAACGCCACGGAACAAAAGAAACACTGAAATATACAGTTACACGGGGTGAAATTCCGGTGCATTCGGTTGATATTGCCTATATTATTGCACCGCAAATTGGTTTTATAAAAGTAAATAAATTTGCCGAAAATACTTATTCTGAATTTCTGAATGCCATTGCCGACTTACGCGCTAAAGGTGCAAAAAAATACATTGTAGATCTTCGTGAAAATAGTGGCGGACTTATGGATCAGGCAATTAACATGGTAAACGAATTTTTACCTAAAGGACAAATGATTGTATACTCGGAGGGAAAAGCTTACAAACGTTTCGAGGCGCTTGCCGATGGCAAAGGGAGTTGCATCAATGCACCCATTGTTGTTTTAATCGATGAGTTTTCGGCTTCGGCAAGCGAAATTTTTGCTGGTGCTATCCAAGATAATGATAGAGGAACGGTTGTGGGTCGACGTTCATTCGGCAAGGGATTGGTACAGCAGCAACACGATTTGTCGGATGGTTCGGCACTTCGACTAACCGTTGCCCGATACTATACACCTTCGGGCAGAAGTATTCAAAAACCATACATTAAAGGCAAAGCCGACGATTACGAAAATGATATTATGAACCGCTATTTGCATGGTGAATTAGACAACAAAGACAGTATACAAGTGGCTGACTCACTTAAATTTAAAACGTTAAAAGGAAGAACGGTATACGGCGGTGGCGGCATTATGCCCGATATTTTTGTAGCTCGCGACACCACCGAATATACGCCCTATTTAAACAAAGTACTCAATTATGGTTACGTGTATCAATTTGCGTTTAACTACACCGATACAAACCGAAAAACATTGAATACTTTCAAAACATGGCAAAAAATGGATCAGTATTTAACTTCACAATCCTTGCTAAAAGAGTTCACAAACTTTGCAAATGCTAAAGGCGTAAAGCCCAATGCGAAAGATATTGCTATTTCGCAACGGCTTATTACAAATCAGCTAAAATCCTACATTATTCGAAACACATTGGGCGATACAGGCTTTTATCCTCATTTTTTAAAAGACGACAAAGCCGTAAAAAAAGCAATTGAATCAATTTCGAAAGTAAAATAATCATGCGATTAAAAAGGAATAGAACGTAAATGATCATTGACCAAAATACCCCTTATTTTTTCAACCATACCTTGGCAAATGGTTTACGCGTTGTTTTCAAACCCGAAAACTGTGATGTAAGTTACTGCGGCATAGCCATAAACACGGGTTCACGCGACGAGAAGCTGCACGAGCACGGAATGGCACACTTTACTGAGCACATGCTTTTTAAAGGTACTGAAAAACGGAAATCGGGACATATTATTAACCGATTGGAAAATGTGGGAGGGGAGCTAAATGCCTTTACTACGAAAGAGGAAACGGTGTTGTACGCAGCTGTACTCAACGAATATACAGAGCGAGCTATTGAACTTATTGCCGACATTGCTCTACATTCTACTTTTCCACAAAAAGAAATCGACAAAGAAGTTATTATAATTTTAGACGAAATACAATCGTACAAAGACAGCCCATCCGAACAGATTTTTGATGATTTCGAAGACATACTTTTTGGCGATAATCAATTGGGGCATAACATCTTGGGTGAACCTGAAATGCTTCGTCAGCTAACTACCGAAAAAGCGCTCGATTTTGTGAATCGGCAGTATTTGCCACACGAAATGGTATTTTTTGTAACTGGTAAATTCGATTTTAAACAAATAATCCGTTGGGCTGAAAAACACTTAGCCGTCCCTGAGCGCAAAACCCTTCCGCTACCACGAATTGCCCAAACGGATTATATTCCTCAAAAGAAAATAGTAGATAGAAATACGCACCAAGTGCATTATATGTTGGGAAATATTGCTTATAGCCTTTTTCACAAACAAAGAATGGGCATGTTTTTACTCACTAACATTTTGGGTGGATCGGGCATGAATAGCTTATTAAACCTCTCGTTGCGCGAAAAACACGGATTAGTTTACAACGTGGAGTCAAGCTTTCAACCTTTTACCGACAACGGCATGTGGACAGTGTATTTTGGATGCGATCCGTCGAATATGAAGCGTTGCGAGGAGCTGGTTTATAGCACATTAGCAAAACTTAGAGACAAAAAAATAAGTGAATCTGCCTTGACAAAATACAAGCTTCAATTGGTGGGTCAAATAGCTATAGCTTCGGAAAGTAAAGAAAACATGTCGCTTAGTATTGGTAAAAGTTTTTTGCGCTACGACAAAATTGATAATTTAGAAACTGCACGTAAAAATATTGAAGCCGTTACAGCCGAAGAAATACAGTTAGTAGCTCAAGAAATTTTTAGACCAGAGCAATTTACCACACTTATTTACAAGTAATTATTCAAGTAATTATTACACATGACAATCGACGAATATATACTTGCAAATACGGATAAAGAACCCGATTATTTAGCCAAAATAAACAGAGCTACCCACGTGCGTATGATAAATCCACGAATGCTTTCGGGACATTTGCAAGGGCGCGTTTTGGCCATGTTTTGCAGCATGGTGCAACCCAAACGGATTCTCGAATTGGGCACATTTACGGGTTATTCGGCACTTTGTATGGCGGAGGCATTGCCCCAAAATGGCATTTTACACACCATAGAATGCGACGACGAATTGGAAGATTTTATTCTCGAAAATTTAGCCCTAATTGAGCATGGCAAAAAAGTGAAACTCCACATTGGCAATGCGTTGGATATAATAAACGAATTGGATGAATTGTT
The DNA here is from genome assembly GCA_020049335.1 of Paludibacter sp. GTDB lineage: Bacteria > Bacteroidota > Bacteroidia > Bacteroidales > Paludibacteraceae > Paludibacter. Next base: position 34,615 of record JAIFKX010000008.1, read on the forward strand.
CGATTTAGTATTTATCGATGCAGATAAGCGCGAATACATCGCCTATTTCGAAGCTGTATTACCCAAAATTAGAAAAGGAGGATTTATTTTAGCTGATAACACCTTGTGGGATGGAAAAGTATTAAGAAAAGCTGACTCAAACGACCACCAAACCATTGAAATTCAAAAATTTAACACCTACATTTCCAGCGATAACCGTGTTGAAAAAGTAATGCTCCCCCTTCGCGATGGACTTACTATAATAAGGAAAAGATAGTGTTATTACAACAAAATAATATCGAATTATTTATAAAGTTGCATTCAGCTCTTACCCCCTCGCCTAAAGGAGAGGGGCTGGGGGTGAGGTAAAGAGGATTAGCAAGAGGATTTTATTTAAACGAAGCACCAATAATATCCAACAACTCATTCGTAATAGATTGCTGACGTGATTTATTGTATTGTAGCGAAAGTTCTTGAAGTAAATCTCCAGCATTATCTGTAGCCATTTGCATAGCTATTGTACGAGCAGCATGTTCAGAAGCACTTGCTTCGAGAGCGGCACTAAACACACGTAAACGCAATACCATAGGTATTAGCTCCACAATAACTTCGGCATGAGAAGGCTCAATAATATAATCGGATTGAAAGCCTTTGGTATGAGAATACTTCAAGTTGATTGGCAAAAAAGTATCTGCTGTCAGTTTTTGCGACCCTTTACTTTCGTAATGATAATAAATCATTTTTACACGATCAATATCACCTTTCAAATAAAGTTCCATTAAGGTATTTGCCAATTCACTTGCTTCTTCGAATGTTGGAGTAGCAGCAATATGTTCGTATTCGGCATAAATATTTAAACCGGCTTTTCGACAAGCTTGAGCCGCCTTTTTTCCAACAGGAAAAACAATTACATCTTCTTTTCGAACATCGCGATGCGTAGCTATAGATTGCTGTAATCGCTTAACTAAGTTTGCATTGTAGCTACCACAGAGCGACGAATTGGAAGCAAAAACCAAAACAGCCACTTTCTGAACATCCCGTATTTGAGCATAAACCGATGGTGTTTCAATTTCGCTGTTTAGGTAATTCTGCAAAATTTCAGTCATCCCATTTTTATAGGGTAAAAAACCGTTTACCGCCCGCTCAGCTTTGCGTAGCTTTGCCGACGATACCATTTTCATTGCCGAAGTTATCTTCTGCGTTGATTTTACCGACTGTATTCTGGTTTTTATTTCTTTGAGCGATGCCATTTTAAATAAAATGCTATATTGATGTAATTAATATGCCAATACTGTAATATCCAAATTAACTAATAAACTAATTAATTCTACTTTATCAGAATATGTTATTTTAGAAATAAATATATAAATCGAAAGTAACTTTGAGCCCCTTTAGGGGTTTGGGGTAGGACTTTATAACCCTTGTACCACTTCCGCTGCTACTTTTTCAATAATTTCTGTTACTGTGTCGTTGATAGTTCCAGATTTAATAACATCGAGTACTTCGGCTTTGTATTTTAAATCCAACATTTCCAAGAATCTTGTTTGAAAATCATCTACTTTATCTAACGCAACATCTTTCAACAATCCTTTTGTACCACAATAGAGTACAGCTACTTGTTTTTCAACTGGCATTGGGCTATTTAATGCTTGAACCAACAAGCGTGAATTTTTTTGCCCTTTGTTAATTGTCATTGCAGTTACAGGATCCATATCGCCCCCAAATTTTGTAAATGCTTCTAACTCGCGAAATTGCGCTTGATCCATTTTTAATGTACCAGCCACTTTTTTCATTGGTTTAATTTGTGCATTACCACCCACACGCGACACCGAAATACCAACGTTTACAGCAGGGCGATTACCCTGATTAAACAAATCAGTATCTAAGAAAATTTGTCCGTCGGTAATCGAAATTACATTGGTTGGAATATAAGCGGAAACGTCGCCAGCTTGAGTTTCGATAACTGGTAAAGCAGTAAGGGAGCCACCGCCTTTAACAAGTCCTTTCAAACAAGCAGGCAAATCGTTCATTTTTTCAGCCACTTCTTGCTGTGCATTAATTTTAGCTGCACGTTCCAATAAGCGAGAGTGTAAATAAAAAATATCGCCTGGATAAGCCTCACGACCCGAAGGGCGACGAAGAATAAGCGAAACTTCACGGTATGCCACCGCCTGTTTAGATAAATCGTCGTAAACAACCAAAGCATGACGACCCGTATCGCGGAACAGTTCACCTATGGCAGCACCAGCAAATGGAGCATAATATTGTAAAGCAGCAGGATCGGAGGCAGTGGCAGCCACAATGACAGTGTAAGCCATAGCACCATGTTCTTCGAGTTTGTTTACAATAGAAGCCACTGTTGAACCTTTTTGACCGATAGCCACATAAATACAATAGACAGGATTGCCTGCTTCAAAATTGGAGCGTTGGTTTATAATGGCATCAATAGCGATACTTGTTTTACCCGTTTGACGGTCACCAATAATCAACTCACGTTGGCCACGACCAATTGGAATCATGGCATCAATTGCTTTTAAGCCCGTTTGAAGTGGCTCATTCACCGGCTGACGGTAAATTACCCCTGGTGCTTTGCGTTCGAGCGGCATTTCTAACTTTTCGCCCGTTATAGCTCCTTTGCCATCTATTGCTTCGCCAAGTGGATTAATAACGCGCCCCAACAAACCTTCGCCAACCTGAATAGAGGCTACACGTTTGGTACGTTTCACAGAATCACCTTCTTTGATTGAACTCGATGGGCCAAGCAAAACTGCACCAACATTATCCTCTTCCAAGTTCATCACAATGGCTTTCATGCCATTCTCGAATTCTAACAATTCGTTTGCTTCAGCACTATTAAGACCATAAATACGCGCTACACCATCGCTTACTTGAAGCACTGTTCCTACCTCATCGAACTGAACTGAGGTATCGATACCTGCCAATTGCATGCGAAGGATTTCGGAAACTTCACTCACTTTTATTGTTTCAGACATAATATTTTTTCAATTTTCTTTTTGCTTGATAAATTTTATTTGAAAATTTTAATACCGATAACCATCGAAACATATTTTCAAATTTTCAAATTAACACATTTTCAAATTCAAACTGCCAATTCATTTTTAATAGTTTGCAATTGCCGTTTGATGCTTGCATCCCATCGTGTGTTATCTACTTCGAGTATAAAACCTCCAATCAAATCAGATTGTATCGATTTTTTAATTTCTAATTTTCCATTTCTCCTACTTTCAATCACAGCTGTTAGTTTCTTTTCGGTAAGTGCATCAATATTGCTTGCCGTAATCAGCGAACCCAAATAAATATTGTTTTTTTCGCGATACAAATCAATAAATTTAAGCATAATACCCTGATAATAGGATTCGCGGTTTTTGCTCAATACCATTTGCACAAAAGTATCGAATAGTTTATCCGATTTGCTACCAGCGGCAGCTAACATTAGCTTCTTTTTGGTGTCGAAATTTACAACCGGATTTTCGAGTGCAGCACGTAATTTAGGCTGTTCGGCAAAATTAAGAACAATAACTTTAGCCTTTTCATAAATTACATCCTCCTGCTTACTTTCAGCAGCAAAAGATAATAATGCAGATGCATAACGCGATGAAATCATTCCTGTATTCATTCTGTAATTTTAGCTTTTGATTTTATATTCAGGATTTTGGAACACTAATCTCGTCTAACAAACGTTGAATCATTTTCTGCTGTTCGGTAGAATCGCTCAGCTGATTGCGCACAACCTTTTCGGCAATGCTTACCGAAAGCTCGGCAACTTGCAATCTAATCTCTTTCAATGCCACCTCTTTTTCGTGATGAATCATCAAACGAGCATCTGCAATTACCTTTTCGGCTTCTACCATGGCCTGTACATGCGCATCTTTCACCAATTTTTCTCTTAATTGAGCTGCCTCAACCAAAATAGCTTGATGTTCTTTACGAGCATTTGCGATAATTTGATCGCCTTCGCCTTTTACTTGTTGTAATTCAATCCGCGCCTTCTCAGCCATCAACAACGAATCGTCGATATATGCTTTTCGCTCTTCAATCATTTTAATAATTACGGGAAAACCATACTTTGTTAAAACAAAAAGAACAATAAGAAACGGGATTAACATCCAAAAGATCAAGCCGACCTCAGGAGTAAACAGTTCCATCCTACAAGAAAATAGCTAATGCACAAACGATTACAGCAAGCAATGCAACACCTTCGATAAGGGCAGCAATCACAATCATATTGGCTCTGATATCTCCTGTCGATTCAGGTTGACGAGCAATAGCATCCATCGCCTGACCACCAATTTTTCCAATACCAATACCTGCACCAATTGCAGCCAATCCCGCACCAACTGCAGCTCCAAGTTTTGCTAAACCAGCACCAGCTGCTGCTTGTAATAAAATTGTAAGTAACATAATTTGAATTGTTTTTTTTGAAACTTCAAACCCTAAATAAGGCTTGAAGATCGTGATTATTATTTAGTTTATAAATTAAATTTTAAATTTATTCCCCTGATGGAGAAACCGGTTTTGCATGATGTTCAACTTGCCCCATGCCAATAAATAAAGCCGAAAGCATAGTAAATACATAAGCTTGAATAAATGACACTAAAACATCAAGTATCCACATAAAAATAGAAAATGCAATAGATAATATTGATACACTCGATGCAGCCACTGCTCCAAATAGACCATAAAAGATAAAAATCAAACCCATTAACACCAAAATGATCATGTGTCCCGCCAAAATATTAGCAAACAAACGAACCATCAATGCAAATGGCTTCGTAAATACGCCCAGCAATTCGACAAAAGGCATAATGGGAATTGGAAATTTCAACCACAATGGCACATCTGGCCAAAATATTTCTTTAAAATACTCTTTTCCAGCAAATACATTCGTAATTAAAAATGTTATAAATGCCAGCACTAATGTTACTGCTATATTTCCTGTAACATTTGCTCCAGCAGGAAAAATTGGTATAAGTCCTAAAAAATCGTTTAGTAAAATAAAGAAAAATACACTAAGTAAATACGGAACATATCGTTTGTAGTTTTTACCAACACTTGGCTTAATTACATCGTCGACCATCGCCACAATAAGCATTTCGAGCGCACCATAAAGTCCTTTTCTGGCTTTTAATGGCTCTCTTTTATAGGAATTTGCCATGCGTACAAAAACCAAAATCAATACAAGGCAAGAAAATAAAATTTCCGCTGCATTTTTAGTCAACGACAAATCTAAAGGTCGTACTTCGGCACCACTTTTAACCTTTTCTACAATTTTACCATTGTATTTTTCGCCATGATTAATTCGGAAGCCTTCGTAACTTTTACCCCCATGCAACTGTGCCGACGAAAAAACAAACCAACCCCGCTCGCTACTTTTAACAATAACTAGTAGCGGAATAGAAAAATCCTTTTCGCCAATGGTAATTAAATGCCATTCATAATTGTCTAACACATGATGAAAAATCATTTCTTTTAAATCAAATGATTTTTCGGCATGTTCGTCTGGAGCGCTTGCCTGCAAAGTTGTAAAGTTTACAAACAAAGCAAACATAACCAGCATAAAAAATTTAATATTCTTACTCAAATTCATTCTAAAAGCTATTTTTTACTATTAAGTTGAAGTAAAACTTTTGTTTCTATTACCGAAAATAGGATATAATACAGTACGTATATTGTTGTTAATGTAATAGCATGTTCTCTGTCGAAAAACAAGCCAATAAACAAAAACATCAAGCCCACAACTACCATTATCAGCCTTGCTCCCAAAAGCACTTGCATGGATAAATAAAGTTTATTTTTGGAAGCTTTGGCTACAAACCAGCTTAACAATATAGATGCAATACTATAATAAGTTGGAATTAACCAAAAATTTAATGGCAACCATTCGGGCTTTAGTGTTTGAAGCAAAAAATATGTAATCGCCGATAGGATTGAAAATAATCCTACTGTTGCAACTAATAATTTAATTTCTTTAAGCATTGTATATTTCTTCTACACACACGATTACACGATTTTTATTTACTTCAACAAAACCATTTCCCACCATCACTTCACTATCATTTTGGTTCGTACGAAATTTCAAAACACCCTTATCGAGCTTCGAAATTATTGGAGCGTGATTATCGAGTACCGTAAATCGGCCCGATTTACCAGGCAGCGAAACCAAAGATACTTCGCCTGAGAAATAAACTTTTTGCGGTGAAATTAATTCAAGATTCATTATTCAGTACTTTTAATATATCCTATTTGATTTCTTTTTTTTGTATCGTTTTTATTTGCCAGCTGCGATAATGCAATATAGATGTCATCTATTTCTGTTCTAACGTCCTCACTTAAATCATTTACTGCTGCAAGAGTTTCTTCTCCTGATTGTTCTAACTGCTGAATTTTCACTTTAAGCTCTGCAATACTATGAAACAATTCATTGTTTTGAATTAGAAATTGTCTCATTTTCACAAAAGCTCTCATTATTGATATGTTAACTTCAATTGCTTTTTCGGAACGTAAAACTCCAGAAAGCATAGCAACTCCTTGTTCAGTAAATACCATTGGAGTTGTAGCACCAAAGTTGTATTCAGGGGGTATCACAATTTGTGATACCCCACTGATTAATAGTTGATTAAGCTCGAATCTTGTAAGTGTAAACATAAAATCTTCTGGAAATCTGTTTATGTTACGTCTAACAGATTGCTTTAAAACTCTGTTTTCAATCGAGTAAAGAGCTGCTAAATCAAAATCGAACATTACGCGAAAACCTCGAATTTCAAAAATCTTATGTTGAATAACTTCAATGTCTTGCATAAAAAAATAATTCTAGCAATTAGTTTTTCGATGCCTTACGTGCTTGACGCATTAAATCGTGTCCTTTAGCAATAGCTTCGTCGATAGTACCAACATTCAAAAATGCCATTTCGGGCATTTCGTCTAATTGTCCATTCAAAATCATTTTGAAGCCTTTAATTGTATCTTCGATGGAAACCATTACGCCAGGAATACCCGAGAACTGGGTTGCCATAGCAAACGGTTGCGAAAGAAAACGTTGTACCTTACGGGCACGTTGCACAGTCAAACGATCTTCATCCGAAAGCTCCTCCATTCCCAAAATCGAAATAATATCCTGAAGTTCTTTGTTGCGTTGCAAAATTTGTTTAACCCGTTGCGCTGTTTCGTAATGCTCCTCTCCTACTATCTGTGGATTTAAAATGCGTGAAGTCGACTCTAACGGATCTACAGCAGGGAAAATGCCTAACTCGGCGATTTTACGATTCAAAACGGTAGTAGCATCCAAGTGCGAAAATGTGGTAGCCGGAGCAGGGTCAGTCAAATCATCGGCAGGTACATACACCGCTTGAACCGATGTGATAGAACCGTTTTTAGTCGAAGTAATGCGTTCTTGCATACGTCCCATTTCGGTAGCTAAAGTAGGCTGATAACCCACAGCCGATGGCATACGTCCTAAAAGTGCCGATACTTCGGAACCGGCCTGTGTGAAACGGAAAATATTATCGATAAAAAATAAAATATCTTTTCCACCTTCGCCACCGCCATCGCGGAACGACTCAGCCACGGTAAGTCCCGAAAGCGCTACGGCAGAACGAGCTCCTGGAGGTTCGTTCATCTGTCCGAAAACGAGTGTAGCTTGCGATTTTGCCACTTCATCGTAATCTACTTTCGACAAATCCCACTCGCCTTTTTCCATGCCTTTTTTAAATTCTTCGCCGTAACGAATTACGCCCGATTCAATCATTTCGCGAAGCAAATCATTCCCTTCACGCGTACGCTCGCCCACGCCGGCAAATACCGAAAAGCCACTGTGTCCTTTGGCAATATTGTTAATCAATTCCATGATTAATACCGTTTTACCAACACCAGCACCACCAAAAAGGCCAATTTTACCACCTTTTACGTAAGGTTCAAGCAAATCAATTACTTTTATTCCGGTAGTCAGAATGTGTTCGCTTGTAGTTAAATCCTCAAATTTGGGTGGTTCGCGATGAATAGGATAAGCACCCTTTTTGTTTAGGTCTTTCATGCCATCGATTGAGTCGCCAATTACATTCATCAATCGTCCTTTTACTTGCTCGCCTACGGGCATCGAAATTGGTGTACCAAGAGCAACCACTTTCAAACCACGGCTTAAGCCATCGGTCGAGTCCATAGCCACGCACCGCACTGTGTTTTCACCAATGTGTTGTTGTACTTCTACAATTAATTCTTTGCCGTTGTTGCGAGCAATGCTTAAAGCATCATTTATGGCAGGTAGTTGGAGTTGAGTAGCGTTGTTATCCAACTTGAAAAAAACATCTACTACTGGTCCGATAATTTGGGAAATATGTCCTGATAGTACTGACATAGTGATTTATTATTGTGTTTTTTAATTAATAAATTCAATTAAATATAAATAATTTAGTATTAAAATTAGGACTAAGCACTAACATAACAACACTAACGTTAAAATTGTTCACTAAAATATTAATCTAATTTCAAAACTTCCAAGAAAGCCTTTTGTGGCACTTCTACATTTCCGATTTGTTTCATGCGCTTTTTGCCTTTCTTTTGTTTTTCGAGCAGCTTGCGTTTACGCGAAATATCGCCACCATAACACTTGGCGGTAACATCTTTGCGAACAGCCTTAATTGTTTCGCGCGAAATAATTTTAGCACCAATGGCAGCTTGCACAGCAATATCAAACTGCTGACGTGGAATTAGTTCTTTTAACTTTTCGCACATGCGACGACCCAAGGTTACAGCATTATCCACATGAATAAGACATGAAAGAGCATCTACCGGCTCCCCATTCAACAAAATATCTAAACGAATTAATTTCGAAGGTCTAAATCCATTTGTATGATAATCGAACGAAGCATATCCTTTCGAAATACTTTTCAGTCGGTCGTAAAAATCAAATACAATTTCGCCCAAGGGCAAATCGTAAATCAATTCCATTCGGTTTCCCGAAATATAATTTTGTTTTATCAATTCACCCCGTTTTCCAAGGCAAAGAGTCATTATTTGACCAATATAATCGGTACGCGTAATAATTGAAGCACGAATATATGGTTCTTCAATGCGGTCGATGGCCATAATATCAGGTAATCCCGACGGATTATGCACTTCAACCAAATCGCCTTTAATAGTATATACATTGTACGAAACATTGGGCACAGTGGTAATCACATTCATATCAAACTCCCTATCAAGGCGTTCCTGAATGATTTCCATGTGCAACATGCCCAAAAATCCGCATCGAAAACCAAAGCCCAAAGCTACTGACGATTCTGCTTCAAAAGTAAGCGAAGCATCATTAAGCTGCAATTTTTCTATCGACGAGCGTAAATCTTCAAAATCTTCGGTATCAATAGGATAAATTCCGGCAAAAACCATGGGTTTAACCTCCTGAAAACCCGAAATTGAAGTTTGCGAAGGTCGTTTTACATGGGTAATAGTATCACCCACTTTTACTTCTTTCGACGTTTTAATTCCCGAAATAATATAACCAACATTACCTGCACTAAGCGTTTTTGTGGGTTGCATTTCTAAGCGTAAAATACCTATCTCCTCAGCATAATACTCTTTTTCGGTATTTATAAATTTTACGAAATCACCTTTATTAATAGTTCCGTTTTCAATTTTGAAATAAGCAATAATGCCCCGAAATGAATTAAAAACAGAATCGAAAATTAAGCATTGCAAAGGCGCTTCGGGATCACCTTTCGGGGCTGGTACGCGGCTTACAATAGCTTCGAGAATAGCATCAATTCCCAACCCTGTTTTGCCACTTGCTCGTATTATTTCCTCAGCTTTACATCCAAGCAAATCAACAATTTGATCTTCTACCTCTTCGGGCATTGCATTGTCCATATCCATCTTGTTCATAATCGGAATAATTTCCAAATCATGCTCAATAGCCATGTACAAATTCGAAATTGTTTGCGCCTGAATACCTTGTGTAGCATCTACAATCAAAAGTGCACCTTCGCAAGCAGCAATAGAACGCGATACTTCGTACGAAAAATCCACGTGCCCTGGCGTGTCAATAAGGTTGAAAACATATTCTTGCCCATCAAGTCGATAATTCATCTGTATGGCATGACTTTTAATAGTGATGCCACGCTCGCGTTCGAGATCCATATTGTCGAGCACCTGTGCCTGCATCTCTTTGCCAGCTACCGTGTTGGTATACTCCAAAAGGCGGTCGGCTAAAGTACTCTTACCATGATCGATATGGGCAATAATACAAAAATTGCGGATGTTATTCATTCGTAATTATAAGTGTTCTGAATAGTGTTTTAACTAGCTTTTTAACTCGTGTTTATGTAGATTTCAAAAAAAATTACTTTGCGTAACTTACAGCACGTGTTTCACGAATTACGGTAATCTTAACCTGTCCGGGATAAGTCATCTCGTCCTGAATTTTTTTAGCCAAATCAAACGAAAGTAATTCGGTTTCTTTATCATCTATTTTATCGGCTCCTACAATTACACGCAATTCGCGACCAGCCTGAATAGCATACGTTTTTACAACACCAGGATACGTTAATGCCATATTTTCAAGATCATTCAAACGTTTAATATAGGCTTCTACAATTTCGCGACGAGCACCCGGACGAGCACCCGAAATAGCATCACAAACCTGAACAATAGGCGCTAACAAGGTTTCCATTTCCACTTCATCGTGGTGAGAGCCAATAGCGTTGCAAATATCGGGTTTCTCTTTGTATTTTTCGGCTAAGCGCATACCAAGGAGTGCGTGTGGCAATTCGGGTTCATCATCAGGCACCTTCCCAATGTCATGTAGCAGGCCAGCACGTTTTGCTTTTTTAGGATTCAATCCAAGTTCCGAAGCCATAGTAGCACAAAGATTTGCCACTTCGCGAGAGTGCTGCAATAGGTTTTGTCCGTACGACGAGCGGTATTTCATTTTACCTACCATACGAATTAATTCAGGGTGTAAGCCATGTACGCCAAGATCGATAGTTGTGCGCTTACCAATTTCAATAATTTCTTCTTCTACTTGTTTGCGCACTTTATTTACAACCTCTTCGATACGAGCAGGGTGAATGCGTCCATCGGTTACTAATTGATGCAAGGAGAGGCGAGCTATTTCACGGCGAACGGGGTCGAATGCAGAAAGTACAATCGCTTCGGGGGTGTCATCAACAATAATTTCAACACCAGTAGCAGCTTCCAAGGCTCGAATATTTCGTCCTTCTCGGCCAATGATACGCCCTTTAATTTCGTCGGAATCGATATGGAAAACGGTTACCGAATTTTCGATAGCCGTTTCGGTTGCAATGCGTTGAATACTCTGAACAACGATTTTCTTCGCTTCTTTGTTGGCAGTCATTTTAGCCTCTTCCATAATATCGTTGATATACGACATGGCATTGGTTTTTGCTTCATCTTTGAGTGCCTCAACCAACTGCGCTTTTGCCTGCTCTACCGACAAGCCAGAAATGGCTTCCAACTGATCTTGCGCGCTTCGAGTGAGGTTTTCTAACTCTTTTTTCTTGTGTTCAATCACAGCTAATTGCTGTTCGTGTGTTTCGCGTAAAGCATCAGCGTCATTCATTTTACGCTGCATATCACCCTGTTTCTGATTGAGTTGCATTTCGCGTTGTTGAAGTCTCACCTCGCGCTCTTGCACTTTTTCGTTGCGCTGAGCTACTTGTTGTTCGTGTTCTACTTTGAGGGCAATAAATTTCTCTTTCGCCTCAATTAATTTATTTTTTTTGAGCAGTTCGGCTTCAGCCGCCGCTTCTTGTAGTGCTTTTTTGTTTATTACCTTGAAAAGCATGTAAGTGCCTCCCGAGCCAATAACCAACGCAACTACGCCAATGATTATAGTAAGCATGTTTGAATTATGAATTAAAAATTATGAATTAAGAATTATGATACAAGAATTGAAAACTAAAAAAATAAAAGTCAATATACATAAAAAACGCATTTCGTAAAACAAAACCATTAACTCCGAAGAGTAAACAAAACGTTTTACGACATGCGTGAAATGAAGATAAATGTCTTTTTATGAGGCAAGTAGATCTTTCAATTCGTCATCGAGTTTTTTAATTCGCTCCGCCAAAGGGGCAACATCTTCACTCGATTCCTGCTTATTAAGCACTACTGCTAACCGAAATGCTACGTACGTTAAAATTTCAGTGTACGATTTCTGACTGTAAATTTTTTGGTAATCGTTTATAAATTTCACCACAATTTTTTCAGCCGTACGAAATATCTCTTCATCTTTGCGTTTGACCGTTAAAGGCAAACGTACTCCATTGATGTTGATATGTATCTTAAATTCTTGTTCGCTTATATCCTCCATCGCTAATCATTCAAAAGCGCTAAACACTTATCAATTTCACGCACAATTTTAGTTATGCGTCGTTTCGATTCTACACGTTCCTCGTCGGTAACCCCCAAATTTTGGGCAACGCGTAACCGATCGTAACTATTCCGAACTTCGAGAATTTGCTGATGCGCCTGCATTAAATCTTCATGCTTACGCTCCAATGCTGTCTTTAATTGCTCGTTTTGTTCTCGTAATGACTCGTACTCCGAAATAAGTTTTCGCAGTTTCGTTTCAAATGCGTTGATTAGTTCATCGTACTTATTTGTCATACTTTCGGTAAATTGATTACAAAAATACGAATTTACATTGAATTAAGAAAATATATTGAAGTTTTTCTATAATAAATATTTAATAAGTAACTTTCAGTAGGCAACAGATTGCAGTAAATTTATAGCTAATCTGCCAATTTACTCGCCATTGAGCATAGGCAAAGGTTTCGGGAAAAAAGAAGTTGCGTCCGTTGGATTCACCATCCTTAATCATATTGCCATAATAGGTTGGTTGACCGTTTCTGTCAACTGAGTTTCTTTCGGGTCCAATGCCTATTTCTAATCCGTTTTGCACTCGCCACAATGATTGTAGTTTGCGGGCTTTGGCAGTGAATAGGTTGTCGGAAGAACTTTGTTTACCGTAAATTGATTGTGTCTCTTTGCTTGTTATCATAGTCATAAGTCATTGATATTCATCTTAAATCATTGGTTTTAAATCGAATTTCGAAATTATATATTGTAGCTTTTCCTCTGTAAGATGTATCCATAGAAGATATTCAGGCGATTTTAATGTGCAAAAGCCAATTTCGCCATAATGCTCAAAACTTTTACGGTGTATAACCACAAAATGAGCTTTTTCATAAAACTTCAACATAATATCTTCGAACGTCATTTCAATTTTTTGACGAGCAAAGCTAATATTGCAGTCTAAAATATCAACCCACCATCTTTCATGTAAAGTG
>JAIFKX010000308.1 GCA_020049335.1 Paludibacter sp.
CTATTATACCACTTTCTTCATAGCAGTCATAGCTGCACGAAGTTGAGCTCCAACTAGTTCGATAGAATGTGAACGTAATTCAGCATTTACTTTTACCAATTCGAAGTTGTCAACGTGACCGTCTTTTCCTGCGTTGAAGTTTTTACCAATAATGTTCGTATCAACATTCGTCATAAAGTCGGCCAAAAGCGGTTTACAAGCATGGTCGAACAAATAGCAACCATATTCGGCAGTATCGGAAATTACGCGATTCATTTCGAATAGTTTTTTGCGTGCAATGGTGTTAGCAATAAGTGGCGTTTCGTGCAACGATTCGTAGTAAGCCGATTCTGGTTTGATACCTGCGCTAACCATTGTTTCGTAAGCCAACTCAACGCCCGATTTTACAAAAGCAACCATCAAGGTAGCATTATCGAAATATTCTTGTTCGCTGATTTCAACTGCTCCTGCAGGCGTTTTCTCGAATGCTGTTTCGCCAGTTGCAGCACGCCAAGCCAATAAGTTTTTGTCGCCAGCTGCCCAATCTTCCATCATGATGCGAGAGAATTCGCCCGATAAAATATCGTCCATATGTTTGATAAATAACGGACGCATAATATCTTTCAATTCGTCGGCAATTTTATAGGCTTCTACTTTAGCAGGGTTCGACAAGCGATCCATCATGTGTGTAATACCACCAATTTTCAAGGCTTCGGTAATAACTTCCCAGCCGTATTGAACCAATTTTGAAGCATAACCTGCATCGATTCCTTTTTCAACCATTTTGTTGAACGAAAGAATAGAACCTGTTTGCAACAATCCACAAAGAATAGTTTGCTCGCCCATTAAATCCGATTTCACTTCGGCTACAAACGACGAAAGCAATACACCGGCTTTGTGACCACCAGTACCAACACAATAAGCTTTGGCAATTTCAAGTCCGTCGCCATTTGGGTTGTTGTCGCGGTGAACGGCAATTAATGTAGGAACACCAAAACCACGAAGGTACTCGGCGCGTACTTCCGAAGCTGGCGATTTAGGAGCAATCATTACTACAGTAATGTCTTTACGAATTTGCATACCTTCTTCCACAATATTGAAACCGTGTGAATAAGACAAGCAAGCACCTTGTTTCATCAATGGAACTACATTATTTACAACACCTGTGTGTTGTTTGTCGGGAGCAAGGTTCGAAACCAAGTCGGCCGTTGGAATTAGCTCTTCGAAAGTTCCTACTTCGAACCCATTTTCAGTTGCTTTTTTCCACGATTCGCGTTTTTGTTCAATTGCTTCTTTGCGTAAAGCATACCCTACATTCAAACCACTATCGCGCATATTCTGGCCTTGTGCCAATCCTTGCGCACCACAACCAATAATGACGATTTTTTTGCCTACTAATTTTTTTACACCATCAGCGAATTCGCTGCTTGCCATAAAATCACATTTTCCCAATTCCTGCACTTTCAGACGATGTGGAAGTGAATTAAAATAATTTGCCATTGTTTTTAATTAGCCCTAATCCGCCAAGTGACGGAAAATTTTGGGTCGTTTTTAAATTGTTATCTAATAAATATGTATTACTTTTCGTATTTTTTGATATTTTCGAGCATATCGCTTAGCCGTTCCACTTTCGATTTGGTTATTGCCACACGTCCCGAACGGATAAATTGCAATACGCCAACCGTTTCGCTCAACTCCTCAAACATTTGCTGTGTTTCGGCATAATGTCCGGCCTTTTGCAATACTACAAAGTCGGCATTCATCTCTAAAACGCGAATATGATATTTACGAACAAGTTCTTCAATAGAACCTTGTTGCAGCAGTTTATCAGTAGCAATTTTATAAAGTGCAATTTCCTGATGAACCAAATCATCGTCGGTATTGAAATATGATTTTAGAATGTCAATTCGTTTATCAATCTGTTTCACCACTTTTTCAACCACATCGAGAGTTGTAAAAAGTGTAATTGTGAATTTGTGAATTCCTGGCAAAGCAGAAGGCGAAACTGATAATGTTTCGATATTCAAAGCTCTACGAGTGAAAATGATAGTGATTTGTCCAAGCAAACCAACTGTATTTTCCGAGAAGACTGTTATTGTATATAATGTTTTTTCCATGATACTGCCCCTAACCCCTAAAGGGGAATTAAGTTACTATTAATTTTTATATTTAATATTAATGATATTAATTTTCTCCCTTTAGGAGTTAGGGGTTTCCCCCAATAAAATTTTATCCACTGCTGCACCAGCTGGCATCATTGGATAAACCATTCCTTTCATTTCTACATCAACTACCAAAAGGTATGGTTTATCATCTTTCAGCATATCGGCAATAGCTGCGTCTAATTCAGAGCGTTCGCTTACATCTCTACCAGCGATCTTATAGGCTTTTGCAATAGCCACAAAATCAGGGTTTTCCATTTTTGTAAACGAATAACGTTCTTCGAAAAACATTTCCTGCCATTGGCGTACCATACCTAAGAAGTGATTATTCAGAATAATCATTTTCACGCCTATTTGCTCTTGCATAATGGTTCCAAGTTCTTGAATTGTCATTTGAAAACCACCATCGCCACTGTACATCAATACGGTACGTTCGGGAGCTCCCATTTTTGCCCCCATAGCTGCCGGAATACCAAATCCCATTGTTCCTAAGCCGCCTGAAGTAATCAAACTACGTGTTTTATTGAATTTTGAATAGCGAGTTGCCATCATTTGGTGCTGACCAACATCTGTTACTACAACAGCATTGTGGCCTGTGGCTTCGGATATTTTGTTTATAACTTCACCCATTGTTAGTTCGCCACTTGTAGGGTAAACTTCGCGCTCTATAACTAATTCGGCTTCTTTTTTGTCGTATTGTTTAAATTCTTCAATCCATTCGGTGTGATTAGCCTCTTTTACTAATGCAGTTAATAGTGGCAAACTATCCTTTACAGAGCCCAGAACGGGTGCATCGGCTTTTACATTTTTGTTTATCTCGGCAGCATCAATCTCTAAATGTATAATTTTAGCTTGTTTGGCATAATGGTTTAAATCGCCGGTTACACGATCGTCGAAACGCATACCAATTGCGATTAATACATCACATTGATTGGTCATTAAGTTTGGCGCCACATTGCCGTGCATACCCAAAAAGCCTTTATTCAAACTGAAATCTGTTTCCATTGCCGATCCACCAAGCAAAGTCCACGCAGCAGGAATATTAGCTTTAAGCAAAAATGCTTTTAATTCTTCTTCCGCATTCGACAATACAACTCCTTGACCAACAAGAGCATAAGGTTTTTTTGCCGAATTAATAATTTCGGCAGCCAATTCAACTTGTGATTGATTAATTTCGGGAATGGGAATATAACTGCGAATATAAGTGCAAGGTTTGTATTCAAATTCAATTTCTTGAAATTGAGCATTTTTAGTAATATCCAATACCACAGGACCCGGACGGCCACTGCGTGCAATATAAAATGCACGAGCCACTGCCCAAGGAATGTCCTCGGCACGCCTAATTTGATAAGCCCATTTCGTAATTGGAGTTGAAATTCCTACTACATCAATTTCTTGAAAAGCATCAGTTCCTAATAAAGCGGCTCCAACTTGTCCGGTAATAACAATCATCGGTGTGCTATCCAACATCGCATCTGCAATACCAGTAATGGCATTGGTTGCGGCCGGACCCGAAGTTACTAAACAAACGCCCACTTTGCCCGAAACACGTGCATAACCTTGTGCAGCATGTGTAGCACCTTGTTCGTGACGAGTAAGTATGTGATTTACTTTTTTATCGTAATCGTAAAGAGCATCGAAAGTGGGCATAATCGCTCCACCCGGATACCCAAATATCGTATCTACACCTTCGTGTAACATCGATTCAATTAATGCTTGTGCTCCTGTTAGTTTCATATTTATATTATACAACCCCTAACCCCTAAAGGGGAAAAAGAAAGGTTGGTTTTTATTTAAATTATAATTTTATTTGTTATATTCATTCTCTGTTCCCCTTTAGGGGGTAGGGGTCAATCTATCATTCTCACAGCCCCTTTATCAGCTGAACTTACCATCGACGCATAAGCTCTGAGGGCTTTGCTGACGACTCGGTTGCGGTCTTTTGGCTTGAAAGCATCTTTGCCGCGTGCCAATTCCGCTTCGCGACGAGCGTTTAATTCTTCGTCGCTTAGTTTTACATTGATAGTACGATTCGGAATATCTATTTCGATAATGTCGCCATCTTGTAATAAGCCGATATTACCGCCCGAAGCTGCTTCCGGCGAAATGTGACCAATTGATAATCCCGAAGTTCCGCCCGAAAAGCGTCCATCAGTAATTAATGCACATTCTTTTCCCAAATGTTTCGATTTAATATACGAAGTAGGATAAAGCATTTCTTGCATTCCGGGGCCGCCTTTTGGTCCTTCGTGTGTAATTACCACCACATCGCCCGAAACCACATCGCCTCTTAAAATTCCGGTACAAGCTGTGTCTTGCGAAGTAAAAACTTTGGCAGGTCCACTGAACTTCCAAATACTCTCATCAACACCAGCGGTTTTTATAACGCATCCGTCTTGTGCAATGTTCCCTTTCAAAATTCCAAGTCCGCCATCTTTGGTGTAAGCATTTTCTACGCTTCGGATGCAACCATTAGCGCGGTCGGCATCAAGTTCTTTATATTGAGCTGTTTGTGAGCCCATAACGAGGTTGAATTTTCGTCCGGGAGCGCTTTTATAAATATTTTCTACTTCAGAAGATATTGGTTTCGTTATATCATATTTTGCTACGGCTTCACCTAAAGTCAAGCCATCAATTCTGTAAACGTTTGGATTTAATAGCCCACCTTTATTGAGTTCGGCTAAAATACCCATAATTCCGCCGGCACGATTTACATCTTCGATATGGTATTTTGGTGAATTTGGAGCTACTTTACATAAACATGGTGTTTTACGCGAAAGTTGATCCATATCGTCCATGCTTAAATCCACTTCGGCTTCGTGTGCTATGCCCAAAATATGTAAAACTGTATTTGTAGAACCTCCCATAGCAATGTCTAATGTCATAGCATTAAGGAAAGCTTCGCGGGTTGCAATAGAGCGGGGGAGAACGGTTTCATCTCCATCGCGATAATATTTGTACGAATTTTCAACAATCATTTTGGCTGCATCCATAAACAACTGCATACGGTTTGCATGTGTAGCCACTATTGTTCCGTTTCCGGGAAGTGCTAATCCAATAGCTTCGTTCAAGCAGTTCATGGAGTTGGCAGTAAACATACCCGAGCACGAACCGCAGGTTGGACAAGCAGCATTCTCCACTTTCTGAACTTGTTCGTCCGAAATATTATCATCTGCAGCTTGTACCATAGCATCCACCAAATCAAGATGTTTGCCATCTAGTTCACCAGCTTCCATCGGTCCACCCGAAACAAATACGGTAGGGATATTTAAGCGCATGGCTGCCATTAACATGCCCGGTGTAATTTTATCGCAATTGCTAATGCAAATCATAGCATCGGCTTTGTGTGCATTTACCATGTATTCCACGCTGTCGGCAATTAAGTCGCGCGAAGGGAGTGAATACAGCATGCCATCGTGTCCCATAGCTATACCATCGTCGATAGCAATGGTATTAAATTCGGCAGCGAAGCAACCCATTTTTTCAATTTCAGCTTTTACTGTTTGACCTATATGATGCAAATGTGCATGTCCTGGAACAAACTGTGTAAATGAATTGACAATGGCAATAAGTGGCTTGCCCATTTGTTCGTTTGTCATACCGTTGGCTTTCCACAACGCGCGTGCACCAGCCATTC
>JAIFKX010000272.1 GCA_020049335.1 Paludibacter sp.
TGCTGAAAGCATCTAAGCACGAAGCCATCTTCAAGATTAGATTTCCATTGAGGGTCGTCGAAGACTACGACGTTGATAGGTTACAGGTGTATAACAGAAATGTAGAGCCGAGTAATACTAATTGCCCGATAGCTTTTTTAGGGCTCTGCCTGCAAAGGCAGAGCCGACACAAACATTAGCTCTTACAAATCTTTTCTCTTTCTTTTCAATGTCAAATACCTATACCACTCTTTTTCCCCTTTAGGGGTTAGGGGTAAGTTATTTAGGTGGTTATAGCATTGGGGTTCCACCTCTTCCCATTCCGAACAGAGAAGTTAAGCCCAATAACGTCGATGGTACTGCTGCAAAGTGGGAGAGTAGATAGCCGCCGTTTTTACGTCGATGGTACTGCTGCAAAGTGGGAGAGTAGATAGCCGCCGTTTTTTAAAGCCTCAATTACTTTATTGTAATTGAGGCTTTTTTGTTGAAAAATAATCATTAATCCTATTTAGTTAACTATATTTGCAATCTAATTTATTTAATTTATTAAAATGAAATTATTCACTGCTGAGAATATTAAATTAATCGACGAGTTAACGATTAAAATTGAGCAAATTGCATCAATTGACTTGATGGAAAGAGCAGCTACTATTTTTTTTACAAAGTTTTGTGAATTATTCGACAATTCTCATCCTATTTATGTATTCTGTGGACCAGGTAATAATGGTGGAGATGGGTTGGCAATTGCTCGTATGTTGTTACAATCCGATTATGATGTTAAAGTGTTTTTAATATATCGTGATTTGTTATCTCTTGATTGTCAACTAAATGAAGATAATTTTTTAAAATTATTTCCTGATAAATTATTTAAATATTCAACTGATTTTGTTCCACCTATCATTTCTTCTACCGAGTCTGTGATTATTGATGGCTTGTTTGGTTCGGGTCTTTCTCGTTCTTTATCGGGTTTGTTTTTTGAAGTTGCTCAATGGATTAATAATTCTGGTTATAAAGTTGTTTCGATTGATATTCCTTCGGGCATGTTTTCAGAGCAAAATATTCTTGAAAACCAGTATGTTGTTAATTCTAATCATACACTAACTTTTCATTTTCCAAAGCTTTCATTTTTTTTACCTGAAGTTGGTAATAGTGTTGGAAAATGGCAGATCCTTGACATTGGCTTAGATATAAATGTAATAAATGAGATTAATACAAATTATTTTTATATCGACAAATCTCTTATTTTAAATAAATATAGACGGCGTAATCGTTTTTCTCACAAAGGAACTTATGGTCATGCTTTGTTGATTGCCGGTTCAAAAGGAATGTCTGGCTCAGCTATATTATCTTCAAAGGCTGCATTACGAAGCGGTGTGGGGCTTTTAACTTTGCACAGTACGGAGTGTAATAGGCTGATTTGTCAAAGTTCTGTTTCTGAATTAATTTATAGCACAGATAAAAACAATGATTTTATTGTTAGTTTTCCTGATTTAAAGAATTTTACAACTATTGGAGTGGGTTGTGGTATTGGAACATATTCTGAAACTGCTTCTATGCTTGAAAAATTATTTTCAGAACTATTCTCACCCTGTATAATCGATGCTGATGCGTTGAATATTATCTCACGAAATAAACATTTTTTTGATTTAATTCCTGAAAATAGTATTTTAACTCCTCATCCTAAAGAATTTGATCGGCTATTTGGATTTCATAATTCTACCTGGAGTAGAATTCAGAAGGCCCGTGAAATGTCGATACGGTACAAAGTTATCATTATATTGAAAGGAGCTTATACTGTAGTTATCCACGTAGATGGTAGTTGTTATTTTAATTCTACTGGCAATTCAGGGATGTCCACCGCTGGTTCTGGCGATGTTTTGACTGGGATTCTTACTTCTTTATTATCTCAGGGATATTTGCCCTTGGATGCAGCCTTATTTGGGGTTTACATGCATGGCTTGGCAGCTGATATTGCATTAAGTTGTCAGTCGGAAGAGTCTTTGATTGCAAGTGATATTATTGAGAATATTGGGAATGCGTTTAAATCTCTAAACTGAATTGATTAACAATTGATTTAATAAAGTTTAAATGAAATAGTTTTGATTCTATATGGTTTTGTGCTTGTATTTTAATACTTTTGCATTGCGAAAAATTGAATCGAATTTATTAAGCAAAATATATATAATTAAATTATGGGAAGAGCGTACGAATATCGTAAAGCAACAAAAATGAAACGTTGGGGCAACATGGCTCGCGTTTTTACTAAATTAGGTAAACAAATTACAATAGCAGTTCGTGAAAGTGGTCCAGAGCCCGACTTAAATCCACGTTTGAGGGTTTTGATTCAGCAATCCAAAAAGGAAAATATGCCCAAAGAAACTGTAGATAGAGCAATTAAAAAAGCAGTTTCGAAAGATGAGGCAGATTATAAAGAAATGGTTTACGAAGGTTATGGTCCGAATGGTATTGCTATTGTAATAGAGACTGCTACTGATAATCCAACGCGTACTGTTGCAAATATTAGAAGCTATTTAACACGTAATGGAGGCTCGTTGGGTACTTCTGGTAGTTTGCAATTCCTTTTTGATCATAAGTGTGTTTTCAAAATTGCACCTAAAGATGGTGTTTCTATTGAAGATTTAGAACTCGAATTAATTGATTTTGGAGTTGATGAATTGGTAGAAGATGAAGATTCAATTATTCTATATGGGGAATTTCAGTCGTATTCGTTGATCCAGAAGTATTTAGAAGAAAATAATTTCGAAATTTTCAGTGCTGAGTTCGAACGTATTCCGAATGATATGAAAGAATTAAATGACGAACAGAAAGCTCAAGTAACTAAATTGTTGGATAAAATTGAGGATGATGAAGATGTACAAAACGTTTTTCATAATATGATAGAATAAAACTTGAGTTTTATCCAAAAACAGCCCTTCGAAAATAACTTTCAAAGGGCTGTTTTTATTTATGATAGTAATGACTCTATTACCCCCCTTTGCCTAACCGCTTCGTAGATCAAAACACCAGCAGCTACTGATACATTGAGTGAGTCTATAGTTCCTAACATTGGAATGCGTACCATGTCATTGCATATACGGATGTTTTCGGCAGAAACTCCCTCGTCTTCAGAGCCCATAACTATTGCCAAAGGTTCGGACATGCTTATTTCTGTGTAATTTTGTGTTGCCTTTTCGGTTGCTGCAACTATTTTTATACCCGAAGAGGCAATATATTTTAGTGCATCAGTAATACTATGCTCTCTACAAACAGGTATTTTCAAAAGGGCTCCCGCTGATGTTTTTACAGCATCGCCGTTGAGTGCTGCCCCTCCCTTAAGCGGAACAACAATGGCATCGACCCCTGCGCACTCGCATGTACGAGCGATAGCTCCAAAGTTGCGCACATCGGTAATCCCATCCAATACCACTATAAAAGGCATATTACCTTGTTCATAAATAGCAGGAATTATATCTTCTATTCGCTGAAATGGAACGGGCGAAATGAAGGCTATTACTCCTTGGTGATTTTTAACCGTTATTTTATTCAGTCTCTCGATTGGAACTTTTTGTATAGGTACTTCTAATCCATTGAGTGCGCCGAAAAGCTCTCGTGCTAGTTCGCTAGTCATGTCTCTTCGAATTAATATCTTATCAATTTCTTTACCTGCTTCTATTGCTTCGAGTACAGCACGAATTCCAAAAATCATATCTTTTTCTGGACGTTGTTTGTTTTTATAATTTATCATTTTGTTATGGATAATTTGAAAGTATGAGTGTTTGAAAATATAGTAAGCTTTAACGAAAGAAGACACGGAACCACGATAAGCTGTAAGGTGCTGTAAACTAATTGGAAGGCTTTGAAGATAAAGGTAGTTTTTAGTGATTGCCTTCAGTTCGTTTTACTTGTTTTTTAGAATTTTAAAAGAATTAATACTGAAATATTGAACTGTTAGACCTTAAGTATTACGAATGGAAACTCTTAAAAAAAATCCCACAAATGTATTTGAGTACAATTGTGGGTTTTTAACTAGTTGATTATTAAGATATTTAAAATCGTTTTGTGACCGCGACAGGATTCAAACCTGTAACCCCCACATCCGTAGTGTGGTACTCTATTCAGTTGAGCTACGCAGCCATTTTTTTTCTTTAGCGAGTGCAAAGATAATGTCTTTTTTTGGAATACCCAATAGCTTTATGAGTTTTATTTAAAAAAAATATAAATGTCATATTATCAAACAATTATAAAATAAAATGTTTGAGCAACATTTATAACAAATGAAAGACGATTAGCAATAGCATAAAAACCATCATATAGACGTTTATTCCAATAAACGAACGTTTAAATGGAATTGGTTCTTCCGTTTTAAATACCATCTGAATAAATAACGAAATAAACATCAAATTTAAAATGAATATTAGAATGAAAAACCATAAACTTAAGGTGTCTAAAAATAAAGGAACTATTATCGAGCTAAAAGATGTGCTTATTACCCAAGCAAAAATAATTTTTGGTAAAGTGATAGAACTAAAAGTGTTTGTAACAGTTTTAAATCCTGCCAATTTATATTCTTCACCATATTTAAGCATTAATAGCCAGAAATGTGGAACTTGCCAAATGAATAAAAATAATCCAATAAAAAGTATTGTTTTATCATAAATAGAGCCTCCAGCAGCTGCCCAGCCGATATAAGCAGGTACTGCACCAACTAAAGAACCAGGAACTACGGCAAAAGCTGAAATTCGCTTCAGTGGTGTGTAAATACCATTATACCATAGCACATTAAATAGTCCTAACAGCATTGTATGCGCATCGAAAGCAAAATAAAGAATAACTGAGCCAGCAATTATAAAAAATAATGAGAGTAGCAATCCTTGCTTCCTGCTTAGTAAACCAATTGGAATTGGACGCATGCATGTACGTTGCATTAAGGCATCGTATGGTGATTCTTGAACTTGATTTAATGCACTGGAGCCACTTGCAAAAAGTAATACTCCAGCTATAAGATAAATGATGTCAAAGGATAGTGAATGACTGTGGATTATATAGCCAGCAATGGCAGTAAATGTTACTGCCACCGATACCTTTAATTTCATTAATTTTATGACTGTACTTAATGATAAATTTGACATGCTTATTCTTAGATATGTTGTCTGTTGTGCATTATATGTTTTAAGTAGTTGACTTTTTCTCTTATTTCAAACCTTTTAGATAATCGTTTATTACAACCAAATCTTCTTTGGATATTACTTTTTTGTACGATTTCATTAATCCTTGAGGATATTCGCCCGAAATGTCTGCATCTGGTTCATAAATAGACTTTTCTAAATACTTTTCATCAAAAATAACTTCACGTACTGCACCATTGGTTTTAACTTTAATTTTTGAACCATAAGATCCTTTGAAAGTTGGACCTACAAGTTTTGTCCCATCAACTGAATGGCAGGCAAAACATCCGTTTTTATCCAATATTTTTTTACCTTGACCTCCAACTTCTTTTTTACGGACTGGAAGCGCTGCCAACCATTTATTAAATTCCAATTCGGGAACAATTTTTACAATTGAATGCATACTGGAATGACTTAATCCACAATAAACTGTACAAAACAAGTCAAACTCGCCCAGCTCACCTGGTTTAAACCAAGTATAATTGTCTTTTACAGGCACCATATCTTCTTTGATACGAAATGCAGGAACTGAAAATCCGTGCAAAACATCAGGTGAGTATAAATCAATTCGTACAGGTTTGTCAATTGGTAGTACTAAAGTGTCAGATACCTTATTTCCCTCATATTCAAATTCATACACCCACATTTTGCCAATCGCTTTTACTTTCATAGCACCTTCAGGCACTTGTCGCATTGGTAGAAAACCTTCCCAGCCAATGTAAAACATATATAAAACGATGATTAAAGGAACTCCAATCCAAGTAGCTTCGAGCCATGGATTATCTTTTACGTATTCCGTTTTAGGATGTCGTTTACGACTATAGCGTATTACAAAATAAATCATTAATGCAGTTAAGCCAATAAGAAAAAAAAGTGAAATCCCAACTATAATGGCAAAAGCAGTATCGACTCCTTGTACAAAATTTGATGCGTTGCTAAACATATATTCTAAATGTTTAATCGATTAACGAAATGCATAATCGATAAATGTTATTAACACGATAATGGCAAAAAGAACAAATACCATAGCTACTAAAATTTTAAGCAACAAACTTTCGTGTTTTAAATGCATAAAATAGGTTAGAACTATAAATCCCTTTATTCCAGCTATCAATAGTGCTGCAGTTACAGTAAACGCTCCCAAATGGATAGATGTGATTTCAATGGTAACAAACGTTAATGTTAGAAGTATCAACAATATGATACCTAATGTTCGATATGGAGTAATATGTGGTGTATGCTCTGACATGATACTTGTTTTTTAAGAAATTAAATACATTAATGGAAACAGGAAAATCCATATTAAATCTACTAAATGCCAGTAAAGTGCAGCATTTTCAAGATGCATATAATTATCTGCTACTACTTTAGACTTTTGAATTTTCACATAACTTATAAGGAGAAGTATAACACCAATTATAATATGTAGCGCATGAAGTCCGGTCATAAAAAAATACAAGCTAAAGTACAAATGATGACCTCTATCAAGAAGTTGCATAAGCTCGGAGCCAGGATAAAGTCCATGATGAAATTTTGCACCCCATTCGAAGTATTTATTTACCATAAATGCAAATGCTAACGCCACTGTTAGTAAGAGCATAATTTTTGCTAACTTATAATTACCTTTTTGAACAGCACTAAGCGATAAGGCAACAGACATACTACTAACTAAAAGTATTACCGTATTGATGGTACCTAATGTAACGCTCAGCTCAAGACTCGATTCGTGAAAATTAGCAGGATATTGTGCTCTAAAAATAGAATAAACTAAGAATAAGCCACCAAACAATAGTAATTCGGTGAAAATAAATAGCCACATTCCTAATTTTTGCGCCTCATCGTCTCGATGAACATGTTCGTGAACTTCGTGATTGCTCATATTTTTTAATTTCCAATTATCAATTTATTAATTTCAGATGTCTAATTTCTATCTTTTAATTTCTCAATCGTATTCATACGGATTTTTCTTTACCACAGGTTCTTCGTCGAAGTTTTCGAGTGGTGGTGGCGATGGCACCATCCATTCGAGTGTTGAACCTTTCCACGGATTTGCAGTGGCAATTTCACCTCTTTTTGCACCTAAAACTAAATTTACTACCATGATAATAAGTGCAATAAATAATAAAAATCCTCCAAAAGTTGATATTACTTGAGCCCACTGAAATTCGGGTAGATAATCGTAGTACCTACGTGGCATGCCTTGGAAACCTATTATAAATTGTGGAAAATAGAGTAAATTGAATCCGATAAATAATAATACAGCACCCCAATTGGCACGTTTAAAATTGTACATTCGCCCATACATTTTGGGAAACCAAAAATGTATACCTGCAAAAAATGCAAATCCCATACCTCCAAAAATTATATAGTGGAAGTGAGCAACAACAAATGCAGTATCGTGTACTTGAACGTTTGTAGCTACCGACCCCAAAATTAACCCGGTCGTACCACCAATTATAAACAAGAAAATGAAAAATAATGCATACAAAAATGGAGGTTTCAAATCAATAGAACCTTTGTACATAGTTAATATCCAGTTAAATACTTTTATTGCGCTTGGTACAGCTACAATGAAAGTTAACAAAGAGAAGAACCAGCGAGCTTGATCGCTCATTCCAGAAGTGTACATGTGGTGTCCCCAAACTAAGAATCCAACACCTGCAATTGCTAAACTTGAAATGGCAATAGCTCTGTAACCATAAATTTTTTGTTGGCAAAATGTTGGAATAATTTCGGTAATGACACCCATTGCAGGAAGAATCATGATATAAACTGCTGGATGAGAATAAATCCAGAATAGATGTTGAAATAAAATAGGATCACCTCCTAATTGAGGGTCGAAAAATCCAATTCCAAATACACGTTCAAAAATAAGCATCACTAAAGTAATGCCAACTATTGGTGTTGCCAACAGTTGAATCCATGAAGCGGCATAAATAGCCCAAGGGAAAAGTGGCATGTTGAAAAATTTCATACCTGGAGCGCGCATTCTATGAATAGTTACAATAAAATTCAATCCAGTTAAAATAGATGCAAAACCAAGTACAAAAGCAGCCGAAGTAGCCAAAATTACACTTGTACCAGTAGTGGTAGAATAGGGGGCGTAAAAAGTCCAACCGGTATCGGGAGGTCCTTGTCGCAAAAATTGAGTAAGTATCGCCATTACGCTACCAACCATTAAAATCCACCATGTGAAACGATTCAGTTTTGGAAATGCCACGTCTTTAGCTCCAATTTGAAGCGGAAGCAGAAAATTTCCAAAAACAGCCGATAACCCGGGTATTACCACCATGAAAATCATAATAACTCCATGTACTGTAAAAAGGCCGTTATAAGTTTGTGCTTTAACAATTGTTTCTCCAGGAGCTGACAATTCGATACGCATCATTAAACCAATAATTGCACCTACAAAGAAAAAGGCTGTGATTGCATATAAATATAATAATGCTATACGTTTGTGGTCGGTTGAAAATACCCAACCCCAAATGCCTTTGTATTTACCTTGGTAGTCGAGGTAACTCTCGTATTTTGGAGTTTCTTTTTCCTTACTCATAATTCGTTGTTTTTATTTTTTTTTTCG
>JAIFKX010000145.1 GCA_020049335.1 Paludibacter sp.
TTTATCCATTAAATGCATTAATGAGTAGTCAGCAAAAAAGAATGTCATCGTGGTGCAAGGCTGTGACACCTAAGGTTAGTTTTGCGATGTATAAGGGTGACACAGAGGAAAAACACAAAGCTATAATGAATACCTCATTGCCCGAGTTAAAATCCAGAGAACAAATTAGAAAAAATCCACCTCAAATTCTATTTACCAATCCAACCATGTTGGAATATATGCTTGTCAGAAAACATGATAAGCCCATCCTAAATACTTCAAGAGAGAAAAAAACTTTGAGATGGATAGTTTTAGATGAAGCACATACGTATAGCGGCTCTTCAGCTGCCGAATTGGCTCTTCAAATCCGAAGGATTTTAGATGCTTTTGGTGTATCTATAAAAGATGTACGTTTTGCAGCGACCTCTGCTACATTAGGTACAGGTTCAATAGAAGAGTATAAAAGCTTTCTATCACAGGTTACAGGTAAATCGTACGATGACATTGTTGTTATTCAAGGAAATCAGATTTTGCCTGCTATTACAGAAGAAAGTCTAAACTCATCAATTTCAGAAATCAACGACAATTTCGTCGGTAAATTTTCATTAACAAAAAATGACCTGATATCTCTTCGCCAAGAACTAATAACTACTACATTAAGTGCTAAAGAGATAACTGATAGATTTGCAATACAGAATAATATTAGTATTGATGATAGATTGCAATTGATAGACAGTTTAAGTCAAAAGAATCCTGCTTTAATATCAGATATCGACAGACGGGGTGCATTATTGCCTACACGAGCTCACTTTTTTGCCCGTAATATGGGTGGTTTATATGCTTGCGTAAATCCAGAATGTACTAAACACCACGATATCCGAATTAATCTGGGTTCATTAACTACTATTGCTCAAACCAATTGTAATAGTTGTAGATCAAAACTATTAGAAGTAAACCGATGTAATGGTTGTGGTAATTTATTATTAGTAGGTCATGAACAAAATGGTTATTATGGTTTTGCAAAAAAAGAATCTCAATCTTTATTTGAAATTGAACACAACGATGATAGTAATGATGATGGCACTGCCTTAACTGCAATTGACGATTCTGTATCATTTGTATTAGCAAGAGGAGTAACAGAAAATCCAATAAGTAATTCACAATTGCTACCAAAAATTATTGACACACAGAATGGCCAAATTGTTCCGGGTGAAGGTGGATTTGTTGATTGTCATAAAAATGGCACTAAAATTTGTCCACATTGCGGTGAAAAAACTGATAATTTGCAGTCGATGTACTCTGGTAATTTATTCAGTAGATTGTTAGCGCCTACTCTTTTGGAACAAACAGCAGCTGAAACTGATAATATTAATGCACTTTGGCAAGGACGAAAATACATATCCTTTACCGATAACAGACAAGGGACAGCAAAATCTTCTTTTCAACAAAACATTGAGGTAGAACGTAACTGGATACGTTCAGCTATTTATCATTACTTAGCTAATGAACGCAGATTGACAATAATCCCTCCACAGAATCTTACAGCTGAAGAAGAAAATGAGCTTAATGCAATTCGACAATTTAACCCAGGATCTCCACGTATAATTGAGCTTGAACGTAAAAAAAACGGATTAAATGAAGCATTTAATCCATACAAAACGTACTCTGAATTTGCTAACGCTATTATTGGCAATAGTGAATTGAGTAAACTTTTCAATCATTTGCCCAATTCTTTTAAAACAGGTAGCGATGAATCTGTTTATTTACAACAATTGATAATTGACCAATTTGGAAGACGACCAAGAAAAGCAGGCATTAATAACCCAGAAACAATGGGGCTTGTACGAGTTGTTTATCCAACAATTGAAACATGTCAAATGCCCAATGCAATACATTATATTTTCGAGGCATTAGGATGGATAGAAAAAGATTGGAAAGATTTTCTTAAGATATCACTTGATTATTTTATTCGTGAGAACAGACACATTGAAGTTTCATTTGCCTCAAAAAGATTTAGAACACAAGCATTTGTAAATGATTTTGTGTATTCCCCAAATAGTACTCAAAACAAGAAATTTCCAGTTTTAAACTTAAGGAATGATGACATTGTAAAAAATCCGAATCGTCTTGTTGTTTTGCTGTTATTAGCAATGGGAATAAACAGAGAAGAACAAATTGATCAATTGCAAGAAACATATATAAATCAAATACTAAATGCTGCATGGAACTTTCTAAAAACGAATATTTTAACTCCAAATTCTGAAGATATTGTAGGATATAAATTAAATATGTTAGGCGAGAAAGTCGCTTATCAAATTATTGATAAAGCATGGATTTGTCCAGTGAATCAAGTACCGTTAGATACTATTTTTAGAGGTTATAGCCCATTAATTACTTCGAGAATAAGTTCAAATTTGGAGAATTATCGAATCACTGAACCACCTGTTAGCTATAACTATTTTCCTTTCGCATATCGACGTAATAATGAACATAATTCTGTTTCTGAAAATGATATTATTAATTGGATAAATGCCAATATGAATACTATACGTGATGCGGGATTATGGTCCAATATGCATGAGCGTATATTGTTAAACAACCCAGTCTATCTTGCTGCTGAACATACAGCACAGCAAAATAAACAAACATTACGAATCATAGAAGACGATTTTGAAAACCACAAACTGAATATTCTTTCCTGTTCTACAACTATGGAAATGGGAGTAGATATTAGTGGTATCACTGAAGTAGTTATGAACAATGTACCGCCTAAACCTGCCAATTATTTACAGAGAGCCGGTCGTGCCGGTCGTGGTAGTGAAACAAAAGCTTTGGCTTTGACATATTGTGCACCAAATCCAATAGGCATTAATTTGTTTAACAACCAAAAGTGGGCTATGACCCACCGAACAGCTGTTCCAAAGGTTAGTTTTGATAGTAATATGTTGGTGCAAAGACATATCAATTCGGTTTTATTATCTTCATATATAAAAACAGATGGTCAGAATAATCTTTCAGTTAGTTCTTCAGTTGAAAAATTTTTCTATCCAATGGATGGTTTTATAAATCATTTTGAATATTTTAGGACATACCTGAATGGAATAATTTTAAATGGAGATGAAGAATTAAATCAAAGATATGTAGCATTAGTAAGAAATACCTGCAAACAAACAGTTACACTTACCGATTCAGTTTCTGCATGTTTATCTAGTATAGAATTTATATTTGGAAGGTTGGAAGATAAGAAAAGAATGTTAGATGATAAAATAAGTAACCTTCTTGCAAACAATTATAATGAAGACTCCCCAGCGACCAAAGCAATAAAAAGTCAACTTAGGCACATATTAAGCCAAAACATTCTTGGTTTTTTTGCCGAAAACAACTTTATTCCAAGTGCCGGAATACCAACCGGAGTTGTAGAATTTGAAAAATTCAACAAATTAGATATTCATGCTGATAGAGTTGGAGATGGAACCGAATATAATTTTGGATATCAAAAAGCGAATCCGTCTATGTTGTTGACTCAGGCAATAACTGAATATGCACCCGGGAACCAAATCGTACTTAATGAGGCGTGCTATGTATCAAGAGGAATCGTAATGAAATCTCAATGGAATGATGCAAGACGTGTAATATTTCAATATTGTTCAAACTGTGGTTATGCCATTTCTAAGGAAGGTGAAAAAATAGTAAATTGTCCTCATTGTAACTCAAATCTTCAAGGAATAAATGGTGCAGAATTCACACCCCTTATTGAACCTGCAGGTTTCAGGGTCGATTTTTCAGAGCCACCAACACGAACTATCAATAATCGTGTAACTAAAAATTACACACAACCCGAATTGCTGAATATGCCACCGTGGGAAGTCCAAGATGGTATTTCAGTTGCAAAACTTGAATTACGACACAGTAATGAAAGTAATGCTGAAATTTTATACTATAATAAGGGATATGGTAATGGATATGCAGTTTGTCTCGAATGTGGAAGAGCAGTAGCCGACATTAATGAAGATGATTATGATGAAGCAATTGAGTTATTAGGTTTGAACAATCATAAACCAATTATTGGAGGCAAGAAGGCAGATGATAAGGTTTTATGCTCCAATGATAATATCAAAAGAAATGTTTTAATTGGAGGACGTTTTCAAACTGATTTTGTTGAAATACGATTTAGAGACAATAATGGAAACATAATCAATGACGAAGAAACAATTTTCAGTTTAGGAGTTATACTTACACAAAAATTAGCTGAGAAAATAGGTATAAATACTCAGGAAATAAGTTTTGGTATCAAGAAATATCAAAATTATTCGTCTGTTTTTATATACGATACAGCTAAAGGTGGTGCTGGTTACTCAATCAGATTTAATGAATTAAAAGAAGATGTGTTTGAAATGTCCAAAACAACTTTGCAAAACTGCAATTGCGAAAGAGCCTGCAATAGCTGTTTAATAAATCGAGAGTCTCAATGGTCGGTTGACAAACTGGATAGAAAAAAAGGATTAAAATGGTTGAATTTAGAAATTGCGTCTCGAACCGAAGTTCCTGTCCATATTCATGATAGATTTGAAAATCAGGTTTATGCTCTTACTTCAAATATCTCTTCTGAATTAAACAAGATCTTAGTGAATCCAGATTTGTCAAAGGTCACCTTTTTTATTGATAATCAAATTGAAAGCTGGAAACCTGAAACATGGGAGTATTACAATATTGCTAAGAGGTTGCGTCAACATGGTGTAACGATAAGCTTTGCATTCCAACAGACTACAACAGCATTAAACAATTTAAGCGCAAGTCAACTTTCTGTCTTGGCTGAAATGAGAATGTCTTTCAATTTGACATGTTTTTCTGGAAATCTTACAAGTATATTAAGTTTAGTCTTTGCAGAATTCTCCGGAAATAGAAATTCAGTTTTACTATTTTCTGAATTAAACCAAACAGCTAACAGTTTTGATAATCTATGGTCTAATGGAAATTCATTTATTTACAAAGCAAATATTAATCAAAATCCATTTAATTTTACACCCTGGACACCAAACTTTGATTTCATTGTTGAGAATAACAATTATATTATGTTTGATTTCAAAATAACTGATCATAGATTAACTTCAAGACATTTGTTGGAAAAAATTCTTAATTATCAAGGAGAAAAATGGCTCAGAATTAATGAAAAAGTTTTAAATTCATCTGTAAAAATAAGCTATACAGATATTTATTTAAAGTCACCTTTATCATGCCGTATATTGATAGATTTCGTAACTTCAATAATCACAAATTCTAATTTAACAGTTGAAAGTTTTAATTTAGTTCTTGCAGATGTAAGAAATGGAAGGGATAATGATTTTTATGACACACATGAAAGGGACACATATATTAATGAGTATGCCGAAAACTTTAACATGCGAGTTAATGTAAATAGTCAGGGATTTTTACCTCATTACAGAGAATTGAAAATTGAAAATGCTCAATATGAATTCATAATCAGACCAGATGGAGGTTTTGAAAATGGCTGGGTGGTTGATCATGCAGATAGAAATAGTGGTTGGGAAGAAAATTTTGCCAACGATATAAGACTATATAATAGGTCAGTTGATGGCATATTGTATACAGTAGCATACAAACAAAAAAACTAATTTTGAACGTAAAGTTTTTATATCAATATAATGTCTATTAAAAAATAATAATGAAAAACAAACTCAAAAATTATGAAATTGCAGCTTTAGTAGAAGCTTTATACAACGAAATATCTAATAGTGAGGCGTCACGTGGTGCTTGGGCATATTCGCTGTATTATGTCCTTATGCTGCATTTCAACAAAAAAATTCCAAATCCAATATGGGAGGAAGAATACAATC
This sequence comes from Paludibacter sp., assembly GCA_020049335.1. Lineage (GTDB taxonomy): Bacteria > Bacteroidota > Bacteroidia > Bacteroidales > Paludibacteraceae > Paludibacter. Next base: position 5,835 of record JAIFKX010000145.1, read on the forward strand.
AATGGAATATTGATCATTTATATAGAAGTGCAATTTCTTCTAAAAGAAACCGAGAAGAGCTAGTACAATGTACTATTTATTCACGAAAAGTACAAAATGGGGATGTTGAGATTGAATTTACATTATCTTCCAAAATTGATAAACTGAAATGTCAGGTAAAAAAGTCTCAATTTGAATTGCTTTTTTCAGAAGTAACTAATAGGGACCACCTGTTTATTCTTAAAAGGGAGGTTGACGAGATTTTGAGTTTACTACAAGAATCAGAACCAGAGATTGTAACAACCTTAGAAAATCAAAAAATAAAAACGCTGTGGAATATAATAGTAGCTATTAGGAGTGTTTATGAGAAAGCTTCTCCACAAGAAAGAGACTTTATAGAAACTACTATTGGTGCAGCCATTTTTTACTTGCCTCACCCTGTAAATGAATGTTTTAATGGCTATCTAAGTATAAATGCTCTTAATGATGAAATTAGTGGAAAGAAAGGGGTTAAAGAACATATATTTCCCAGAAAAAGAGCAGGTAAGAAAGTGCTTAATTCAGTTAAATCTTTCGCAGAATTTGAGTGTCTGATTAAAACTGATTTGAGAATATTTATGTATCTGACCTCCGTAGAGAATCAAATGACTATCAATTATGAAGGCACGCATGATGATGAATTAGCAAAACTGAAAATTGAAAAATTTCCAACTTTATCGCCATCTCCTTTTAAGTTTAATCATAGATTTTACAAAAAATTTGTACATTGGGTACGTAGCGAGGTGAATGGTAAATTTATAGGCTTAAATCAAGCTAACGATTTACTTGATAGGTTTTTGAAAATTGAGAAATCTGAAAATTCAGTGAGATTTAAATAATGCGTTTTTCTATTGAGTAACAAAATTATTTATTTTATATAACTAAAATGTTGCGTGGCATAGATATATTATTCTTCAGAATTGGTAGTAGCGACATTTCGGTGTTGATGATAAATGTGGAGTTATTAATAATCAGGGCGAAATAACTGATGCCATTTTTGATTCAATAAACTACGATGGAACTGATACACTTGTTACCGTTACTTAAAAACGGAAAACATGGCTTAATTAATAGTCAGGGGCAATTTACTGAGGATAAAGATGAATTGTACTGGATAGGTGTATTATAGAATTAAGAATATCGGAGCAAATAGGTGAAGATTTTCAGGCAGATCCTGAATGGATTAAGAGTAGATTTCAGGTAAAAATCACATAACATTATGAGTAACATAGTAGTAGATGTACAATCGGATGGAGCCATTCCATTTAAGTACTCGATGGTATGTTTTTGTGCTGTAATTGTAGGTTGCTGATATAGCATAAAATGTGAAATAAAATGAAAAATAAACAGAATGCATTTATATTATTCAAAACCGAGGATGAAAAAATATCGGTTGATGTACGTTTTGAGGACGATACAGTTTGGCTGACGCAGGAGCAAATTTCGGTTTTATTTGGTAAAGCACGTAGCACTATTACCGAACATATTCAAAATGTTTTTAACGAAGGTGAATTGAATCAAGATGTGGTGTGTCGGAATTTCCGACTAACCACTCAACACGGTGCTATTGAAAATTAAGACAAAAGCAATAAAACTTAAGTACTCGATGATAAGTCAACTGTATTTAGTTGCGGCCCAGTGGGAGATGTAAATTGGTATGTTGTGGAGGTTTGAAAAATATAAATTTGTTTATACATGTTGGAATTTACACTTTTGATAGTAGGGATAGTAGGGTTTTTCCTTGCTGTTTTTGCTGTGGTTATTTGCCTGAATAATGCAAAGAGCAAGAAATATGAATATCGCTTGCGCAAAATGGAGTATGCAAAAAAGTATGGTCGTAAGCCTTCACCTGAATGGCTTGGTGAGGATTAGTAAGTAACTAAAGATATTTTAAACATATTAGAATCAATAGAATACAAATCAATCATATACATAAGGCGAAAAAATAAATAATTAGAGTTATGAATTGGACAGAAATTATTAATTTGGAATTAAATGTTGACGGAAATGAAAAGTATACGGACGATGGAATATTAAGAGATCTTAAAGAAAGACCTGACGAAACGGATTTCGAAAATGCAGTTGATATTACAGAATTGTATAATAATGATGAGGAATTTAAAAAACTTTGGGATGAAATAACTTCATTTTTCGATAATGATTTTGATGAAGATTATTATTTAAAACGTAAAGTATTTGAGAAAGAATCATTGGAATATATCCTAAAATCAATGTTCTTTGGAGTTGCCGTTGGCGATGCATTAGGTGTACCATTCGAATTTTTGTCCAGAAGATATTTTGATGAAAACAAGGTGACGGATATGGTTGGATTTAGAACACATAACCAACCACTTGGTACGTTTTCGGATGATAGTTCTTTGACATTTTGTTTGGCTGAATCACTAATAGATGGATATAATCCAACTGATATGGCTGAAAAGTTTGTTGCATGGTATCATGATGGTTATTGGACAGCTCATGGTTCTGTTTTTGACATTGGATATGCAACCCGCAGGGCTATTGAAAGATTTAGTACCGGAACTCCTTCATTATTATCTGGTTGTACGGGCGAAAATGAAAATGGAAATGGCTCGTTAATGCGTATTGCGCCTTTGGTTTTTCTTTCGTATTTCAAGTCTATTGAAATTCGGTTTTTGTTAGCTTATCAGGTATCTTCCATTACACATCGTCATATAAGGTCAGCAATATCTTGTTTTATATATCTTGAGTTTATCCTACTGTTAATCAAAGGGAAAGATAAGTTCGAAGCATTTAAAGAAATCCAAAGCGACATACCGAATTTCCTAAGTGAAATCGAGATTCCAACAGCTGAAATTGAAATATACAATCGACTTTTCTCCGAAGATTTTATTTCGTTAAATGAAAATGAGATATACTCTTCTGGCTATGTAGTTCATACACTTGAAGCAAGTATTTGGTGTTTTTTAAATACTGATTCATACGAGGCTGCCGTTTTAAAAGCAGTCAATTTAGGAGATGATACCGATACAACTGCTGCAGTAACCGGAGCTATGGCTGGCATTTATTATGGTTTTGATAATATTCCCGATAATTGGACTAATGTTGTAACCAAGAAAGAGGAAATACTCGATTTAGCAAAAAGAATGACTGTCAGGTTTAGAATATTTATGTGAAATGTTTATGTAGGTGTGATTATCAGTTATGTCATCTAATAATAAGTCTATTTTATTAAACAAGCCACTTTAATTCAAGCTTGAAAATTTGAAATTTGAAATACATTATAAGCTTAATTTTGCTGCCATTAAATGCAAAATTAGAATTGAAGCTTATATGAAAAAACAAATTTTAAATCCGGAAAGAATTGGTCAGTTAATCGATTTAGTATTAAGTGATGTCAATACAGGTTCAATTCACTCGGAACCCATTGTAATGGAGTCAATTCAGTTTGACAGGTTGGAGGTATACGACGCAACCAACCAAAACTGCTGGTCGTTTCGTTCGAAAGGAGATACCCGAAATGGAGTTGAATTAAATCTTGGAAATATGGTCTCTGGCTATCCTTACGTTTGTTTGGGGCATAGTTTTCAGGATAGTGAGTGTGCGTATATTGCAGGGTGTTATTCTCTTGAGGGAGAAGTTTACGCCCAAATACAACAGTCGCTTACTTATTATCCGGGAGGAGGATATAGTGCCAAGGGACATTTTAGAAAAGCTAAAAACGACACTACGAAACTTATCAGAAGCGACTGGGAAGTAATTAATTTTCAATGGATGTTGCTTGTGCTTTGGGAAAAAACCAAAAACAATCAGGCGTTCAAAAACTTGCTTCTTTCAATTCCGGCTGATGCCCATATAATTGAAGATACATCGGCATTTCATACTTACACGAGTAATGTTTGGGGTGCAAAGAATCCCATACTTTCAAATTTAAGAAAAGGGAAATCAAATCAAATTGTTGAGATGCTCATGTCCGAAGGCGTAACTACGATTAAGTTACTCGACCAATATGCAAAGATTGTTCGAAACCGGATTAATACCTATGGCGTATGGACAGGTAAAAATGCAACCGGTAAGGCTTTGAAACTTTGTCAGTTAGCCTTGCTAAATAATATTGAGCCTCCCATTGATTATGATTTGTTGAATCAAGCCAATATCTATTGGTTTGGAAAGAAACTTGAATTTTGATTTTGGGGCGGGATATTGTATATTTGTTTTTCGAAATTCTTTTTGAATAGATAATGATAAAAGTATGATTGTAAGCCTTCACCCGAGGGTTTTGGGGAGTATTAGGAAAATGAATTTTGTGCGATAATTTATAAAAAACAGTGATTTCAAAATTTTACAATATATGAAAATCCTACACACTTCCGATTGGCATTTGGGCCGAATGCTTTACTCACAAAAAAGGTACGAAGAGTTTGAAGCCTTTCTGTTATGGTTTAACGGATTTATTGAACAACAAATGATTGATGTTTTGTTGGTAGCAGGTGATATATTTGATACTACCACCCCGAGCAACAAAGCACAGGAAATGTACTATCAGTTTTTGTCGCGTACCATGCAGTCCTGTTGTAGGCACGTAGTGGTAGTGGGTGGCAATCATGATTCGCCAACCTTGCTTAATGCGCCTAAGGATTTGCTGCGGGCGTTGAACGTGCATATTGTGGGCGAAATGACCGAAAACATCGAAGATGAAGTAATTACATTGCGTGATAAAGCGGGTAAAGCGGAAGTTATTGTGTGTGCTGTGCCATTTTTGCGCGACAGGGATGTGCGACAAGTGGAGGCGGCCGAAAGCATTGATGACAAAGTTACTAAGCTGAACACTGGGATAGCTCAACACTATCAGAAAATTGGACAACTTGCCGAGATGCTTAAGAAAGAAGTAGCTAATATTCCAATCGTTGGTATGGGGCATTTGTTTACCACTGGTGGCACCGTTACCGAAGGCGATGGAACGCGCGATTTGTATGTAGGCACGGCATTGAAAGTGGAGAAAAATATTTTTCCCGCTTGCTTCGACTATTTGGCGCTCGGGCATTTGCACATAGCTCAAACGGTTGGTTCGGAAAATAGCATGCGCTATTCGGGTTCGCCTATTCCGATGGGATTCAACGAAGCCAACCAACAGAAAAAGCTGATAGTGATTGAATTTGATGAGCGTGGCAAAACAATTACCGAACATCTTATTCCCACTTTTCAGCCCCTGGTGCAAGTAAAAGGAAATATTGAAAAAATAACAGCTCGAATTTCGGATTTGAAAGCTACAAAGAGCAATGCATGGTTAGAAGTGGAATGTACCGAAATGGATTTGGCGGGTAGTCTGAACGAAATGGTGAATGAGGCGACAAAAGATACGGATTTGAAAGTTCTGCGACTGAAAAACAAACAGATAGAAAACCGTATTCTGAGTAGAACTGATGAAGCAGAGGAATTGGGCGATTTAGAGCCTACCGATGTTTTTGAGCGATTGTTGGACGCTCAGGGCGTAGCAAACGAAAACCGAGATGCCTTGTGGGCGTGTTATCGGGAGATTTTGGCAGAATTGGAAAACAACGATGTAAACGCAAATTAAATACTTAACCATGAAAATATTAACACTCCGATTTAAAAATCTGAATTCGTTGGTTGGCGAATGGACGATTGATTTTACGCACCCCCGCTACAATGCGGATGGTATTTTTGCCATTTCGGGGCCTACGGGAGCGGGAAAATCTACGATACTCGATGCTATTTGTTTGGCGCTGTACGGACGCACACCCCGCTTGAAAACTTTATCCAGCACTACAAATGAAATCATGGCGTATAACACTGGCGAATGCTTGGCCGAGGTCGTATTTGAGACTCAAAATGGGAAGTTCAGAACTTGTTGGAGTCAGTCAAAAGCACGAAAAAAAGCGAATGGCAATTTGCAGCAGCCAAGTTTTGAAATATCTGATGCTGTGACAGGAAAAGTAATTGCTAATCATATTGATAAAACAAAAAAAGTCATTGAAGATAGCACAGGAATGGATTTCAATCGTTTTACGCAGTCGATGCTGTTGGCACAGGGTGGATTTGCGAAATTTCTGTTGGCAAATGCTAATGAACGTGCACCTCTGTTGGAAGAAATTACGGGAACGGAAATATACAGCCAAATTTCGATGCTGGTATATGATCGCACCAAAATCGAGCTCGATAAGTTGAAAGATTTCAAAGCCGAAACGGAAGGAGTTCTTATTCTGAACGACGAAGAAATTAAACAGTTGAATGATGATTTAACTTCAAATAAAGCTGCTGAAACGGAGTTAGCCAAACAACAGCAGACTACATCAGGGCTTATTAATTGGCTGAACGGGATTGAAAAATTAAATACCGAAATTGCAGCACTTCATCAGCAGGAGGCTATCAATAAAAATAATTTGGAAGCCTTTCAGCCCCAACGTTTAATATTGGACAGAGCTAACAATGCGAATGCGATAGAGCTGCAATATTTGCAGCTGACAAATGAGCGTAGGCTTCAAAATAAGGATATTGCTGAACTGGAATTGAAAAAAGAAGAGTTGCCAAAGCTCAACGAACAAATTAACATAGCGAACGAAGCCGATATAAAGGCGAAAGCGGAATTGCAGAAATTGATTTCAGAAGCTGAGGTTGAAAACAAAGCGATAGTGGAAGTTCGCAAAATGGATGTGGAAATTGACAATGCAGCATCAAATTTGAAAGCTACTACCAATGCCATTGAGGGACTAAAGCTCAATAAATCAAAAGCCGCATCCGAAATCGAATTGCTTCAAAGTAAAATTAACAATACAACCACAGCTGCTACAACAGCCCGGAAATATATAGTGGATAATGCATCAGATCAAGAGCTTATTCAGCAATTTGAAGCTATAAAAATATCGTTGCTGCAATATGAATCCAAGCTCAATGCAAAGAAAAATGCTGAAAATGATTTATTGGAAGCGCAAACTCTTTTGACAGCTGCAGAAAAGTCGCTGGAAAAACAACAGGAACAAATTAAAGAGACGACCAATAACTACGAACAGGCTCAGAAAATTCACCTCGAACTAAACAAACAAATAGTTTCTAAATTAAACGGGCGAAGAGTTGATGATTATAAATATGAGCTGAATTATGCGGTAGAAAAACTTGGTTTACTGAAAACAATTCAAAGTCTTGAAGCACACCGACAATCGCTTCAGGACGGACACGAATGTCCCCTGTGTGGTTCGTTGCAACACCCTTTTGCCGAAGGAAACATACCCCAAACAACCGAGACTGAAAAGCTGATAGCTGATTTGAAAAACTTTATTGCAGCAATAGATTTACTCGAAAAACAGCAAACGGCTGCCGAAAGACAGCAAAACGAAGCGTTGATTGCCCTTGAAACAGCAAAAGCACAATTAGACATTTACAAAAATAATGTAAAAAATGCAACTGATAATTTAGTTGCCAAGCAAGATTTTTTCCAAAAATTGACTACGGAATTAGAAGGTCAGTTAACATCATTACGCACTTCGCTGAAGGTGTTTGGAGTGGAGCAAATTGACAATGTTCGGACTATCATCACAGCTTTGCAAAATCGCCTTGATACGTGGAATGCTTATGCCAAAATGGTTGCCGATTCGGAGGAGACAATTAAAGATTTTAAAGCGAAAGCGGATACTCAAAATGAGTTACTCAAAGAAGTTGAAAGACAACTACAGGAGGAGCAAAACAAATTTGAGTTGCAGGAAATTCATATAAAAAATCATCGGGAAAAGCGTAAAATATTGTATGGTGATAAAAATCCGGAAACGGAGGAAAAACGCATCAATAACCTGCTGGCACTTGCTCGCCAAAAGGAAAAAAATGCAGAAAACGGATTAACAGAATTGAAAGGAAAATTAGAAGGGTTGCAAAAACGGATAGCGGAATTAACAAGCGCCATCGAGCTACGGAAAACAGAGCTTGAAGGATTGGAATTGCAGTTTGCAGATGCAAAGGCAAGAGTAGGATTTGTGTATGAATCTGATTTTCTGGCTGCACGAATGAAGGCAGATGAGCGTGAATCGTTAATTATGAAAGCAAAAGCGTTAGACGACAAAACGACCGAATTAAAAACGCTTAAATCGGAAAAAGAAAAATCGCTTGCTGCTGAGCAAGATAGAAAACTTACCGAACAGCCTTTGGAGGAACTCAATGAGAAATTGGAGGAATTGAAAAGTGCAATAGCTGAATTATTACAAAAAATTGGTGCAGCTCAACAAAAACTTGCCGACAACGAGAACGCTATCCGACAAAAAGGTGCAAAAATAGCGAAATATGAAAAGCAAAAAGAAGTTTGGGCAAAATGGGAGGCACTCAATAACTTAATCGGTCAAAAAGATGGAGCCAAATACAGCCGTTTTGCGCAAGGCATTACGTTCGAGATTATGGTGGCGCATGCCAATAAGGAACTTCGGAAGCTGAATGACAGGTACTTATTGGTCAGAGATGTTACAGAGCCTCTCGATCTGAATATTATCGACAACTATCAGGCAGGCGAATGTCGCTCCACCAAAAACCTCAGTGGTGGTGAATCTTTTATTGTGAGTTTGGCTTTGGCATTGGGCCTATCGAGCATTTCGAGTAAGAATGTAAAAATCGACACGTTGTTTTTGGACGAAGGCTTTGGTACACTCGACGAGGATACGTTGGGAATTGCCCTCAGTGCACTTTCCAATCTCAAACAAGAGGGTAAGCTGATAGGTGTGATTTCGCACGTAGGTTCGTTCCGTGAACGTATCAATACCCAAATTGAAGTGATAAAAGGCACTGGCGGTGTAAGTACGCTTATTGGGCCGGGATGTAAAAAAAATAATTAAAAATTACACAAATGAAACGAGTATCGCTTTCCATTATCATTCTGTTTTGTACTTTGATTAATTTGAGTGCCGACCAATTGGCTTATTTGACTAAAGAACAAGCCAAAACAGCCACTGCTTTCCTCAAACAGCAAGCTGAAGTATTGATATGGTGTGCCTTTTGCGATAATGACCCAAAACAAGTTGTTAAGATTTCGAAAGTCCGTTTTAAGTCAGTGAAGTATAAACAATATTACCAAATCACATTAAAAGGAATTGATAAATCCGGTAAGATAATAAAGGAAGAATTGGATTTAGCTTACGTTTTCATTAATAAAAACGGTAAGGCTTATTGTGTAGGAAAAGAGCTGGGGTATAAATGTGATCCTTGCACGGGGGTGTTTGAGTGGTGAGGAAGATAGAATGAAATGAATACAATTTCAAGCTTGAGAACATAAAATTTACCTAAAATAATAACCATAAATTTGCACAGAATTTTTAATTATAAAATTAATTGGTATGGCAAACCAAAAAAACAATTCACTCTACAGTGAGTTAACCTCTGGTAGTTTTAATTTTATTCCGAAAGGAATAAAAAGTTTGAATGAAATTTACGAAGCAGTTAAACAAAAGTATCCACAGTTATGTAACGATGCTGAAATATGTATGCATCACAAAAAGAGCTCAACACAGCCCGAATGGAAGCATATTGTTCGTACTGCATTGAATTCGTATTCAAAGAAAGGTGAAATCAAGCATTTACAACATGGATATTGGGAAATTTAAACATTATAAAGCAACTTAAAACATGGAAACACTATCAACTATTCACAACTCTTGGGCAAATCTGTATGATTTTATATATGAAAAAACCTACGGTCAAGTGTACCAAAAGCTGACAAATGACACGATTAATGCAATAAATAATATTTTGCCAGGTGGTAAAATATTAGATTTAGGAGCAGGTACAGGACGAATTACAATTCCTTTACTACAAAATGAATACGAAGTTTTACCTGTTGAGATTAGTAAAGGGATGTATGACGTGCTAGTTAGTAAGCTTACTTCAAATAACTTAAAGTGTGATTCTCAAAATAAATCAATCGCAACCTTTAATTTCGATACCAAGGCCGATCTAGCCGTTTGTGTATTTACGGTATTAATATATATTACAACTAAAGAAGAAATGGTGCAAACTATAAAAAATATAGCTAAGCATCTTAAGTCCAATGGTTTGTTTTTCTTCGATATTTCCAGTATCACCGCATCTCATAGTGGTGTATTTAAAAATAACTATTTTACGCGAAAAATAGTTATTAGCCATGTTGCAGACAGTTTATATAATTACAATGAAGAATGTTTCGGGGTATTTAATAACGAGCCCTTTAGATACTGCGATGTTTTTCCTTTAAGACAATGGACAGAAGGTGAATTGAATGAAATCTTGTCGGATTGTGGTTTTGAAAATACAAATAAATCATTTCCAGAATTCAATGGTACAGGAGCTACATATAAATTATTTAGAAAATTATGACGACGTCATTGCTGAGCAATAATAAACTTATTGAAGGATATTTTCATCTTCCATTAAATAGAAAAAGATATTTCTTCAACTATAAATTACGTCCTGAGACTGAGGATTGCTATATTTCAAAATCCTTAGCAGCATCCTACAAATCAGAGAGATTTTATGAGTTGTATGATTTGATATGGTGGAGTGTAAATTATAATCTGCTAATAAAGACATTTTATTGCTTTACTCCTGATTATTATGTTTTTGTTCATAATTACTGTTGGTTTAAGTTTCAGAATTACTCTACGTATAAATCAAGAATATATAGTGAAAAATTATGTTCAATAATTGATTTTAAAGAATTACATTGCTCGGATAATTTTAGATTGTTTTTTAATCAAAAATCAATCGCCATGATTAATGAAAATGCAGATCTACTTATTGATGCATTTAAAGAGATAACTGAAAATGCTCTTATGGGAGCATTGAATTATTCTGATTTTCTGAAACGAATTATTAATGAACCTTATTTTATAGAGGAGTTTTCAAATGATACAAATAAGTTATCTGCTATGTATCTATCTGTGCTTAAGAAAAAAATTAACGAAATAAACATATAAAATGAAAAATGGATTAGCATCTTTGATACCAATTCGTTACGAAGGGGATAAAAATCTTCTAGAACAATTTAATATTGATTTTGAGAAGGAAGATAAGTTATTTTACCCAAGTTCAGGTGATGATATTACTGATCTCATTTATGTCAACAATATTCATTTGGCTGATTTAATTGTCGTTATACCGCGTATATTTATTCATAGCGATGCCAGTAATTATTTTGATGATTATTGTTTATCCAACTTTGAAAGAAGATTTCCATTTCAAATTAAAGGAAAATTGCAGCTTTTTTATCAAAATAATAAACAGATTAATATCATCTGCTATAATCATCCGAATAACACATTACCCTCCTGGATAATGTATTTTAGTGGTTTTACAAATGAAGAGCTTATTAAAATGCTATTTGAGGATAAAACTCAAATTAAATCGGTTTATAGCAATACTTGTGATGGAATAACAAATGGAATGGGGTGTGGTTTTGAAGGTGCTGTATCTACCATTTTTTATCCATTTTTATACTCTAAATTAGGAATAAAGTACCATATCACCGAATTTAATGCAAATAAAATAACCATATATCTTAAAAACTATTGCGAAGCAACGTGGGTACGTACAAATTTACAAAATTTACTGCTGTTAGATTACAATTCAGAATTGGAAAAAATGTTAGCTTTGAATGATGAACAATTAGTTGACGAATTAATAAAAGTTCTTACAAAACATAAAGAAGTAGCATTAAATGTAGATAGTAAGTTACGCATTATGGACAATTTTATGCGATATGATGTGTCTGATTTTATTATCAGATATATTCAAACCAGCTTGAAATAATACTTTAAAATCAATAAATAAAAATTTTTGACTAAACACGTTTTTTTGCTATACAATTTAAAACAATAAAATACATTACTTTTGTGTATTGAATTTATAAAATTGTCGTAATCAAAATCAATCACTAACAAATGAAAGTCATAATTATTAAATCCTCCGATTGTGATTCGGAGTTAGCAAAAAAGACGCTTGAAGTTTTAAACCAAATTCCGGGCAAACTTGAATTCGAACTGATAGAAAACGATGGTTATGTTGTGAAAGATATAAAATCGCACAATGACATTTTTGATGTAAATATTAAATTCAGAAAAAAACATAGAGTTCACCCTGATAACTTTATGGTGTTGTTAACAAAAACCTCATATAATAATTGGTTTAGTGCATTCGATAAAAACAAAAATATCTATGTGCGCACAGATGAATGGGAACGTTACACAGAAGTACCAGCTGAATATTCCATTGCCTACTCCATTGCCGAGAATATATTGCAAACTTTAATGGGATTGGACATCAATAAGATCGATTGGAAATATATACACCGGGAACCTATTGCCTGCGTTAATGATTTCTGCGGATTGAAACGCGATATTATCCGAAAAATTCAATCGGCAGCAATTTGTCCGACATGCCTTGCCAAACTTAAGTCAGAAGGTGTTGATAAATTTGTATTAAAACATTTAGTAGCAATATTTGATACTGTACGTAAAGTTTTTAGAGATTTTGAATACGGAATAGCAGATGTAAATGATGAAGAAAATATTTCGAATACCTATATGCTAGAATTAGATAGATATGGCATGCATGTGAAAAAAGACGGGAAAGATGATAGGGAATATACGATTAACTTTACACCTGCAGAACTTACTTTTTATGTATTTCTATTATTGCATAAAAATGGCATCCGTAAAAATGATATAAATTCAAATGAAATTGAATTGATAACCAGATTGTATGCTCTTTACACAAAAGGAAGGCTTGATAAAAACCCTTTTAAAAGCTTAATTATTGAATCAACTTCTACAAGTGATCTGTTTGCTCAATATCGGTATCATGCAAACAAAAAAATTAAACAGACTAAACTTAGTGACGAATACCTAATACAATCAAACGAAAAGAGGAACTTAATATCTTTTAATAGAACTCAACTTATTTGCGAGGATGAAAGAATAATCAACATAATCGAATCCGCCCGAAGATTGGGTTTAAGAATTTATTAGCAAGTATTAAAAACAGATTTATAATATTAAGCGTGGGAAAAAACATCCTACGCTTTTTTATTTACTATAATTTCAAGCTTAAAGAATTTTTAGATTTAACATATAGAGCATATAACTTTGCAGAAAATAAGACAGATAGGTTAAAATTGAAAATGATTATGATTAGCAGTTGTAAATTTAAGCTTGAGAAAACAAAGTC
>JAIFKX010000236.1 GCA_020049335.1 Paludibacter sp.
TTTGGGGATTAATAGTTGGCACATATAGCGATCAGTTTAATCCGATTACACGTGCCATTTCGTACTATCTGCGAGCGCAATACAGCAGGTATTTGAAACCCGGCTATACTATTATTGGCAATAATTCGACTTCAAAAGTAATTACAGCCATCAGCCCAGACGAGAAACAATTGGTAATTGTATTGAATAACAAAGAAGCATTTACTCAAAATTATACTTTCGATTTATCTGGTTTTAGCAATTTTGGCAGAGTACAGCAAATTCGCACAAGGGCTTTGGAATCGCTGTCGATTAAAAACACACTTTCGCTATTCAGCATTACAGGTAATTTGTTCGACTTTAGCGCATTACCCGAATCGGTAACTACATTTGTGATTCCCATAAACCAATCGCCGGCAGCAATAGATGAAACCGGCATTGATACAAATGAAATACTAGTGTCGGGCAATACATTGCAAACCAATTTTAATAACAGTGATACGGTTGCAATTCTTATTTACAATACTTTGGGGCAAAATTTAAAAAAATTAGATAATGTGGCAGCTCAAACTACGGTTGAAATTAATTTACCAACAGGTGTATATATTGTGAATGCAGTTTCGGAAGGTAAATCCTATACAAAAAAAATCAAAATACAATAAAACATATCTTGAAAACCGATTTGATACAATAAAAAAAACAATTGATACAATACAGAAAAATAATGCTTTAAACACAAGCTAATTTTGCAACAACAAATTTTCAAAATATTTATTTAATACCAAATTTAAAATGAAAAAAATTACTTTATTCGCGTTAGCATTAAGTTGCTACTTTTCGACAGTGAGCGCAGCCGAAACAAAATTGTTTACCGGCGATGTGGCTCCAAGTTTATTCTCACGTATGGACATGGTTGCTTGGGCTATGGGCGAGATAAAAGATAATGCCCGCTATGCCAATTTTGGAACCGATGCAGCACCTGCCTTTGCACGTGTTACCGACAATCCAGTAAAAACAGGTTTAAATGCCTCCGAAAAAGCGCTTCAACTTTCTTCATTAAAAGGAAAAAGCTGGTGGCCCGATTTTCTGAATCTTGATTTGACAGCCCCAATTACAATTACCGCAGAAAACCGTTATTTGCATATTATGCATTTTCGCGAAAATCTGAATAAAGGTTTTAGTGTTTCGATAAACGCTACTACCGCGCTCGAAGGTACTGATGTTGGTACAAAACGTTTTGATATGAATCTTACAAAAGCTGGACAATGGGAAGATGTAGTGATCGATTTGAAATGGTTTATTGACAACAACGTGCCCTTATCAAGTATATGTGTACTTATAGACATGAACTGGGGAGGCGATGCCGAGCCTGCTACCAACTATTATTTCGACGAAATTTCCTTGTCGAACGATAATATGCCGAGAGGAATTACCATTCTTTCGGATACCGAAATGTCATTGTTTTTTGGCAATACAACTTCGTACAACAAATGGGTTTCGAAACTTGATATGCAAAATGCCGAAAATACTTCGGAGATTGTAGCCAATCCATTTACCACCGAAACAGCAGTATTAAATTCAACAAGCATTTTAAAATTCAACAAAAGTGCCAATGCATCGTGGTGGCAAGGCCCGAGAGTGGTTTTTCCAGGCATTTTGGAAGTTGGAAAAGCTGGTGCAAGCTCGTACTTACACGTAATGGTAAACATCCCGACCATGGAAGCAGGTAAAGATTTTTATACCGTACAGTTAAATGCGAAAGATTTCTCAGGCAAGCAATTAGAAAGTGGTGATGCCCTCAAATATTGGGCTGATGATAAAGGTAAATGGATTGATATGGTGTTTGATGTAACCACATTAGGCTATGTACAGGAGTTTACGGTGCGTTTTGATGTTCGTCGCGATGCCGCAGATGCTTTAATTAATTCGCCAGCTGGTGAGTTTTATATGGATGCAGCTGCTATAAATACAAGCGAAGCACAACGTACAGCCGTATTAGCTCCAACTTCAGTTAAAACAGTTGCCGATAATGGTGTGAACGTATTTGTAAAAAACAAATCGATAAATATTAGTGGTGCTGCAACACAGATTTCAATTTATACGGTTGATGGAAAGAGAGTTAACCAAATAAACGAAGTAAAAATGAACCACTCAATACCAATGGCTTTTGCGGGTGTATATATGGTAAAAACAATTAACGCACAAGGCAAGGCTGCAACATCGAAAGTTGTAGTTTATTGATTATCTGCCTCATCTAATTTCCTCTCCTTCGGGACATAGCCGTCAAGCTAAGAAATATTTTTAAGAAGGGGGTATTTCATTTAGTGGTTTAATGACCCCCAACCCCCTACTGGGGGCTAAGACATGAAACTTACAATTAGCTTGACGGCTATGCTCCTTCGGGAGAGGAAATTTGCTTTTAGGAGCAAAAATTTACAGTTGATCGAATCTATTTATTAGTCCAAAAAGTTATGAAAATCACAATATTAAGAAAAATTACTCCCTTTTTTTTCTTAGTTTTCTCAGCAGTTGTTTTCACGCAGTGTCAAACCGATGAGGTTTCAATAAACAACGATTTTATCGGAACTTGGTATCAAACAGCACGCTCCATAAACGATAATGCCACTACTAAAGACAGCACCCGACTGTTGATGCAGGTAAACGAAAATTTTATCTGTATTCTGTGTGACTCATCGGCTGTTGCTAAAAGAAATAATGCAATCGTAAAACGTTCCGGATGGAGTTTTAGTGACAATTATTTGAATTTGGCGATAGATTTACCGGCTTCGTGGAAAGTGACGGTGGCAAATTCATCATTAACTATGGAAAAAGTCGATTTTTCAGGCTATAGTATAGTCCAAAAAACAACCCTTCAATTCACAAAATCTACTGCAATTCCATTCTAACTAATTGAACATTATGTTAATGAAATCAATCAATAAACTTTTGTTATTGCTGATAGTCGTTCAGCTGTTTTCTTCGTGCGACGAAGTGAATTTTCCGGCATCGAAACTATCGGGCACTTGGAAGCAGGTTGCATTGCTCGAAGATGGCGTGGAAGACCCTGCTCAGGCCAATAACTGCTTTTTGCTATTCGAACCCAATGGAATATGTCGGTTTTCGCACAATGCATTTGCTCAGTATGCCGGCAGTCCAGCTTCATTTTACGGCACCTGGAGTATTCTAGACGACACATGGCTCAATATTTCGACCGACAAATGGCAACTGATAGCTTCCGTAACTTCGGATAGTGCAAAAGTAAATTTAGCCTATAAACAAAATGCATTGAATCAAACTGTAATTGATACTACCACCAGCGTACTGAAACAATGGTCGAAATACCATATTCAATCGCGTTTTACAATACTGAAACTTTCGGATAATGAGTTGGAAATAAGACTTAAAACTTTTGTGGGCGAAAAAAAGTATGCAATGCTTTTTGCACCGTCGCCTGCTGATTTTGTGGAATTAAAAGTAGATGCCGGAAAAGTAAATTACAGTCCTAAACTGATTACCAACGATAACTATTGGACAACTCAAAAAGAGTTTCGGACATTAAAAACGTATATCTACCGATTTAGAAAAGAAAGTAATTGACTTTCAATTTATTCAGAAAAATTATGAAACGAACAATTATACTATTCATCAGTTTTGCGTTGGTAGTTTTAGGCACTAATGCTCAGGTTGGTAAAAGTCTGAGAGGTAAAGTGGTTGATGCTAATACAGGCGAAAGCCTGATAGGAGTAAACGTAACTGTTAAAGGAGCTACAAAAGGTACAATAACCGATTTTGATGGAAATTTCAGCATCGATGTCGACCAGTTGCAAAATCCAACCTTAGTTTTCTCGTATATTGGTTACCAAAATACTGAATTTAAAGCAGATGGACGAGCTGTTATAAATGTAAAAATGACAGAAAACAGCAAAGAACTTACCGAAGTGGTTGTAGTAGGTTATGGTGTGCAAAAGAAGGAATCGGTAATTGGTTCTATTTCGTCGATAAACAACAAAGCCTTGGTTGGCAGTCCTGTAACAAATATATCCCAGTCTTTAGCAGGTAGGCTTTCGGGCATACAGGTAGTGCAAAGTTCGGGTGAGGTTGGTGGCGATGTGGCCGATGTACTTGTGCGTGGTGTAGCAACATGGAATAATACTTCTCCCCTTTATGTTGTGGATGGAATTGTGCGTACTGAGTTTGCTAAAATTGACCCGAACGAAATAGAGAGCTTAAATGTTTTGAAAGATGCTTCTGCAACAGCCGTTTTTGGAGTGAAAGGGGCAAATGGAGTAATAATTATCACCACCAAACGCGGCAAGGAAGGCAAACCACAAGTGTCGTTTACAGCACAGACAGCTATTACACAGCCCATTCGAATACCACAACCGCTGGGTGCTTACGATGCAGCAAGTTTGATGTACCTGCAGGATTGGGGACAATTTAAAACGCGCACACCGCAAAGCAAAGATGGCTCAACTGCTTATGATTTGGCATTGTGGCGTACAGGTGCTTCGCCATGGACACACCCCGATGTGGATTTGGTTGGCGAAGTTATGAAGGATTTTTCGACACAGCAGCAATACAATCTGAATATCTCGGGCGGAACAAAAAATGTACGTTACTTTGTGTCAGGTGGCGTGATTACACAAAATGGTTTTTATAAAAACGATGATTTTACAAACTACAACCGGTTTAATTTCAGATCAAATTTAGATATTGATATTTCTAAAAATTTATCAGCTTCGGTAAATATCGGCGCACGAGTTGAACGCTTGAATTCTCCCTCGTCAACTGTTTGGAGCAGTTGGGATATATACCGCGGTGCTTTTTCGAACAGTGGCAGGCAGTATCCTGTGTATAATCCCGATGGCTCGTATGCAGGTATTGGAAATAATATCGTTAAAAAACTCAAAGAAGCTGCCATTTACAAAAGTAATACAAGCACCATTGAGTCGAGTCTGAGTTTAAATTACAAGCTCGATGCTATTACCAAAGGTCTGTCTGTGAAAGTACAAAGTTCGTTCGACACGCAGGGACTAAATGGTCGGTCGTGGAATCGCTCAACGGCTGAATATGTTTACAATCAGGCAAATAACACCTATCAAATGTTTGGAGAAAACAGGCCGTTATCTTATGGAGGCGTAACCAAAAACAATAACTGGTATAAGTTTTATGCCGAAGCCGGAATAAATTATATACGGAGTTTTGGCAATAACAATGTTACCGGACTTGTATTAGCAAACCGAAATTTGTTAGTACGCGATGGAGAAATTCCTTATGCCGATCAGGGGTTAGTAGGTCGGTTTACTTACGATTATAGCCGAAAATATTTTGCCGAAGTGAGCGTTGGGTATAATGGCTCCGAAAATTTCCCCAAAGGTATGCAATACGGATTTTTTCCTGCATTTTCGGCAGGCTGGTTAGTTAGCAACGAAGATTTTATTGCCAATTCGTCGTTGGCAAATGTTATTACAATGCTCAAATTAAGAGCTTCAACTGGTTGGGTGGGTAACGATAAAAGTAATTATCGTTTCTTATTTCTCGATGAATATTCCAATGCCGGAGGATACACCTTTGGCGCTGGTGATAATGCTTTTGCGGGTATACAGCAAGGTGCAATGCCAAACAAAGTAGTTACTTGGGAAGTGGCTAACAAGCAGAATATTGGTTTCGAAACCGAATTTTTCAAAGGATTGCTGGGCGTGAACTTCGATTATTTCTACGAGTTCCGAAACAAAATTTTGACCAATATCGACAATGTAAAACCCGATTATGTGGGAGCTGCATTTAAAGATGCCAATATTGGTGAAACTATTAATCAAGGCTTTGAAGTGGAATTGAAACACAACAAAAAAATCAACAAAAACTTTTCGTATTATGTAAAAGGAAATTTAACATACAACCGAAATGAAATTGTGAAACGTGCTGATAAAGAAGGACTTTTGCCTTACCAAAAAGAAGAAGGATACCCGATTGGCACACAATTAATGTGGAAAGATTTGGGCTATTTTGGGAGCTACGAAGAAATACAGAACAGTCCGAGTCAACTGACTTATCACAATGGTATTCCGAGCAATGTGGAGATTGTACCTGGAGATTTAAAGTTCCTCGATTTTAACAATGATGGCGTTATCAATCAGGCCGATGCATTCCGTCAGGGTTATGGCTCTGTACCCGAATTGCAGTATGGTTTAACCTTGGGAGGAAATTGGAAATCGTTCGATTTTTCGATATTGTTTCAAGGTTCCACTCATTCGCAGTTTATGAAAAACTGGGAATTAATGTGGGCTTTTTCGAACAACGATAATGTGTTTCAACAGCATAATTATTATTGGGCGCCCGAAATTGCCGATGCTGCTCAATTTACACGTTTCTACGGCAAATCGTGGGTAAACAACGAACGCTATTATTCAACTTACGAAGCTGGTTCGGGCACCTATTTGCGATTAAAAAATATTGAACTTGGCTATACCATTCCGGCAAATGTGCTGAAAAGCCTCAAATTGTCAAGTGTTCGTGTGTATTTATCGTCGGTTAATACCTATATGTGGGCTGTCGAAAAATACATCGACCCAGATAATAGAAACAGTCGAGGTGGACAAATGCCACCTACAAGAGCTTTTAATGCAGGTTTAAATGTTAACTTTTAGTAAATAACGAGCAATGAAGAATTATATAATTATACTAATAGCATTGTTGGGGTTTAGCGCGTGTGATGATTTTTTGGATCGCACACCCACTTCAAATCTCGATGAAGAGAAGGTTTTCAGCGTATTTTTAAATGCACAACGTTATCAGGCCGATATTTACAGTGGACTTACACAACGTTTCAATGCGGTTGGAAGTTTCAATCCGGTGCCATTATCATCGGCCAGCGACGAATCCGAATCAAATCCGGGATATTCGGGCACTAAAGCCTTAAACATGGGCAATTACAATGGCGTGGATGCTAATATCTACGGACTTTATGCGGCTATCCGCAAGGCAAATACTTTTTTGAAAAATGCTTCGAAAATTCCATTTCCCGATAATGCAACAAAAGACAAAATGCTGGGTGAAGTGTACTTTTTGAGAGCTTTTTACTACAATGAACTGTTGAAACGTTTTGGTGGAATGCCGATACTTACTGAGGCTGATTTGATGATGCCCGGTGATAACTTGATGCGACCCCGAAATTTGTATCGCGAGTGCTTTGCATTTATTATGAGCGATATCGAAAAAGCAATTAGTATGTTGCCTGTAACTATCCCTGCCAACGAATATGGTCGTGCTACCAAGGGTGCTGCTATGGCGTTGAAAGCCCGTATGTTACTGTATGCTGCCAGTCCGCTTTATAGTCAGAAAACCGGGCTTCTTGGTGTTGGTGGTCAGATGGACGATTGGATGGACAAAGATAATAAAAGCTGGTGGCTGAAAGCGGCCGAAGCTGCAAAAGCGGTGATTGACTTGAAGGCTGCAGATGGCGCATTGGTTTACGAATTGTATAAAACAACTGCTGCCAATCGTGCTGACGATTACGAAAAACTGTTTTTCAAACGCCGCGAACATGGCAATAAAGAAGTGATTTTTTACAAACACGAAGCTCCAGTTGGAATTACAAATAGTCAAATTGCTGTTTGGATGCCGTCGGGCGATTTTGGAGGTGCCGGTGAGGTGCAGCCAACTGCTAATTTCGTGAAGCTGTTCGAAATGGCCGACGGAAAATATATCGATGAGCCGGGTACAACTTATGACCCAACTAAACCCTATCTTAACCGCGACCCACGATTTTATAAAACCATTATTTATCACGGTAGCACTTGGCAAGGAAAAACAGTCGACTTGTCGACCACAACAGCGCAATTTCCTTCAGGGACTTTTCTGACGGGTTATTTTGTTCGAAAATACATTCCCGAAGAAGTAAAAAAAGAAACGTCAGTAACAGCTTATCACAACTGGATTTACTTCCGTTTGGCCGAAATGTATCTGAACTATGCCGAAGCTATGAACGAAGTGGAAGGCCCAACGCAGCGTGTACGCGATGCAGTGAATGCGGTGCGCAGCCGTTCGGGTGTAATCAACTTACCTGTAACATTAACATCTGATAAAAAATCGATGCGTTTACGTCTGCAACGCGAAAGGGCTGTTGAGCTTAGTTTCGAGGAACAGCGCTGGTGGGATGCCCGCAGATGGAGCACAGGCGAAGAAGGAGAATTAGCGCAGAAATGGTTTGGTGGTGCTATGCTCAAAACAGTGGTAACCAAAAACGGAAGTGCTGTAAGTTATAGCGAAGAACCCTATTTTACGCGCATCTACCAACCGTACAACAATTATTATCAGATACCGCTGGGTGAAATGGATAAGAATCCGCTTTTCGTTCAAAATCCTGGTTATTAATCTATTATTATCACTATCGAATAGTCTATTATTATGATTACTAAAAATAAAATAACTGCTGTATTCATGTTGGTGTTGCTATTGCTTAACTCCAATTGGCTGCAAGCGCAAGATAGCATACAAAAACCTATGCGCACAGCTTCGGTGTCGACCATTACGTACGATAAACTCAAAAAATCGCCTGTTTCTACCATCGGTAATGCCATTCAGGGTTTGGCTTCAGGGCTTACAGTGTTGCGTAACGTGGGTGCTGAACCGGGTTGGGATCAACCAAATATTTACATTCGTGGAATTCAGACCTTTGGCGGTGGAAATGCTCCTTTGGTAATGGTAGATAACGTGGAAAGGGACTTTACACAACTCGACCCCGAAGAAATTGAAACCATCAGCATACTTAAAGATGCCGCCGCTGTGGCCATGTACGGAATGCGTGGTGCAAATGGTGTGATTGAGGTTACTACCAAAAAAGGATTTGTTGGTAAGCCGGAAGTTACGCTTACATTGCAATACGGAATGCAACAACCCACCCGATTGCCTCAATACGCTTCAGCCTCCGATTTTGTGAAATACCGAAATATGGGTCTGCGGAACGATTACAATAAGTTGACTGACAGTGAGTTTAATTCATTGTTCTTAAGCAATCCGCGTAATAATCCCGATAATTATAACGGTAGTAATCAGGCTATGTATGCTAATACCGATTGGTACGATACGTTTTTGAGCAAACAGGCACCACAGCAAATGCACAAATTATCATTCAGAGGTGGTAGCGAAACAGCCCGCTATTATTTAATGATAGGTTTGGTCGATCAGCAGGGTCTATACAATTTCAGCAACGAATCGGCCGGATTTTCAACTCAAAATATCTTTTCGCGCTATAATTTCCGTTCAGCGATTGATGTTGATTTGAGCTCCGATTTAACAGTGGGTGTAAATCTGGCAGGGCGTGTCGAAAACCGCCACACACCTAATTCGTCGGCTACCAGTATTATTTCGTCGCTTTCGAAATTGCCGCCAACCATGCCTGTTCGCAATGCCGATAATTCGTTGGCTGGTTCGGCCGATTTTCGAAATAATACCTACGGGTTAATTGCCAAATCGGGCTTTGCCGATAGGTTCAGCAGAGTACTTCAGGGAACTGCAACCGCCAATTTGAAACTGAATAAGTTGTTGCAGGGGCTTTCGGCCAATGCGCTGTTTGGTTTCGATGCCACCAAAGAGTATGGTCGCTCAAAAAGTCAGGCTTATGCCGTTTATCAACAAAATCTGGATGGCACTTACACCAAATTTGGTGAAGACACACCTACCGATATTTATTATTCGGGTTGGGGCTCTGCATTTTCGCTTATGATGCATTATCAGGCGGGGTTGGCTTATAGCAAGGTTTTTGGAGTAAATGCAATTGTAGCTGATGTAAAATACATGCAGTCGGCATTATCAAACGATGGAAATAATCCTGAATATAAAAACCAAGGCGTTTTCGGACGAACATCTTACACTTACGACAAGCGCTACACAGCAGAATTTGGATTTGCATACAACGGCTCAGAAAATTTTATCAAAGGTAACCGTTTTGGCTTCTTCCCAACTATTTCGGGTGCATGGACTGCTTCGAACGAGGAATTTTTGAAAGATAATAAAACCATAACTTTTATGAAATTGCGTGGTTCGTATGGCAAAGTGGGTAATTCCAATATCGGAGTTGGTTATCGTTATCCGTACGAACAAAATTTTTATGCTGGTAGCGGATATTATTTTGGAACTTCGGATACCGATGGTTCGTACGAAGGCAGAGTCCCTAATCCGAATATAACTTGGGAAGAATCGTTGAACTCCAATATTGGCCTTGAAATGGATTTATTCCAAAAATTAAGCATCGAACTCGATGTTTTTAGCAATAACCGCACGCAAATTATTACCGGACGTTGGAATACGCTTCCTTCGTTTATTGGTCAGGATTTACCGTACGAAAATAGTGGATCTGTACTTAGTCAGGGATTTGAAATCAGCATGAAATTCGCCGACAAACTAAATGGTTTCGGCTATTTTGTACAGGGTAATTTTTCGTTTGTCAAAAATAAAATCACTGCACAACAGGAAGTTCAGGGTATGAACGCTTGGGAATACCGCACCAACAGAGCTGTAATGCAGCAATGGGGACTTGAAGTTACTCCAGAGAAGTTTTTCGGCACGCAGGTAGAAATTGATGGATATGCAAAAACGACTTACGGAAACGTGCAGCCCGGCGATGTGAAATATGTGGACCAGAACAACGATGGAGTGATTGATGGTCAGGATTATATTCCAATGGGGAATCCATCAGTGCCCGAAGCGGTTTACGGTTTTAATCTCGGCTTCGATTACAAAGGGTTGGATTTTAATATCTTGCTGAGTGGTATGCTGAATCGGAGTTTGTTTATTTCAAACAATGTATTGTGGGGATTGCAGGATAACAACAATATTACACCTGAAGTGGCCGAAAACTCCTGGGGCGTTAGTCAAAATCCTCAATATCCGCGACTTACAACACAAGCTAATCCGCATAACTATCAGGCTTCGTCGCTTTGGTTGCGCAATGTTGATTTTCTACGTATACAGAATATGGAAATAGGATATTCACTTCCATCAAAATGGCTCCGAAAAGTATCTATTAGTTCGTTGCGTTTTTTTGTAAATGGCTACAATTTGTTTTCGTTTGATGGATTGAAAAAGCTGAATATAAATGCGGAAGTACCCAATGCTGGTGTTACTTTGTATCCCGAAACGCGCGTAGTTAATATTGGCACAAGTTTGAAATTTTAAAGCCCGAATAATTTAGATATGAAACGATTAAATCAACTATATTTATTTTTTACAGTAGCACTTTTTGCGCTGATTACGGTGTCGTGTTCCGATTATTTGGATAAAGAAGTAAATGTGGACACCACGCTCGACTACAACGAAATTTTTTCGGATGTACATTATGCTCCGGGTTTTTTGAATAATATTTACAACGATATATCCGATGGCTATTCGCGTTTTGGAGGAGCCATGCTTGCTGCTGCCTGCGACGAAGCGGTTTGCTCAAATCCTGCTGCCAGTGTTCAACTGTTTAACAAAGGTGCTATTAATGCTACTACCAATCCGGATGATGTGTGGGATGCTATGTACAAAGGCATTCGTAAATGCAATATTTTTCTGAAAGAGTTAAATCCCAATTCGGGAATTATTGTAAAAACAAACAGTATTCCGGTGCTGAAAGAAGGTGTTAAGTTGCGCGATTATTACAAGGGTCAGGCGTATTTTCTGCGTGGATTTTTCCATTTTGAGTTGCTGAAAAGATACAACCGCATTTTTTGTGTAAATGAGGTAATTGACCCGTTCGATGAAAATCAGGTTTTTTCGGTTCCGCAATCCGACTTCGAACAGGCGGTGGAATTTATTGTAAACGATCTGGATACAGCTGCAAAATATTTACCCGCAACTTACCCCGACGATAGCTACAAGGGTCGCCCACTGACGCTTACACCACTGGCATTGAAATCCCGTTTGTTGCTCTATGCTGCCAGTCCGCTCAATAATCCGACAAACGACCCGGCCAAATGGAAGCGTGCTGCCGATGCTGCAAAGGTTATTGTTGACTCAAAAAAATACACACTAACATCACTTTCGAAAGTTTTTACCGAGTTGTACAATTCAGAGATAATTTTTTCTGTACGTGCTCAAAACCGCAACGATATCGAAAAGTTTAATTATCCGATAAGCTATCAGGGTTCAGGTTATATGAATCCCACCGAGAGTTTGGTGGATGCTTTTGGCATGACAGCATCGACCTATATTGCGCGTCGCGATGGTTTTGTAGCAACTGACCCTTACAGCATTACGGCTGCCAAAAAGCGCGAAGAACGGTTGCGTTACACCGTATATTTTAATGGAGCCCGACTTAAAGATACTACTGTAATGACTTTTATCGGAGGAAAAGATGGTTTGTTTTCGACGCCAAGTGCTACCAAAACAGGCTATTATATGAGTAAATTTACCGATGCAACACTCGATTTATCCAAAGGGCAAACCAGCTTGCGCGGTTGGGTGTATATGCGTTACGCAGAAATTATTCTGAATTATGCCGAGTCGTTGAATGAATCCGATAATATTGCTAACTTTGCAGCTATTACCAAGGAGTTAGATGTATTGCGCAACAGAGCCACACTTCGTCCATTTTCAACTGCCGACAAAAACTTGTTGAAAGACAAAGCCGAAATGCGTAAATACATTAAGCAGGAGCGTCGGTTGGAGTTAGCGTTCGAGGAACACCGTTTCTGGGATTTGCGCCGTTGGAAAGATGCCGAAACAGTTCTGAATCAGCCGGTAAAAGGCGTTCGCATTACCAAAGATGCTACAACAGGTGCTTTAGCCTACGAAGTGTTCGATGCCGATACCCGTTTGTTCAATCCTAAAATGTATTGGTATCCAATACCTCGAAAGGAAATTCTGAAATACCGGAATATGGGCAAAACGATAGTTCAAAATCCTGGTTGGGAATAGATGGTGCTGCCCCAAACCCCTAAAGGGGCTTAAAGAGTGGTATGCATAGTGATTGAAAATTTAGTGAAGTGTTTAGATTTTAAGAGACAAAGCTAATTCACATCTCCGTCGGCTGACGGACTTGGGGCGGTTTGTTTCTTTGTAATGAAAATTAATACAAAATCAGAATAATGATGAAAAACATATTTAAAATAGCCGCCATAATATTGTTATTTGCAACTACATCGTGCGAATCGTCCGAAGATTTGAGCATTGCCAAAGACCATCAGGTACCTGAATGCAAATCGCTGACTCTCAAAGTTGGGGCTCAGAGCACTTCAATTGCCGACAATATAACCACGCAATACCTTTGGGGAGTAGTGCCACAAACAAATCTGGAAACAATCGTACTGCCAACGGCCACTGTAACGCGTGGAAGCACCTTTAATCTCTCGGTGGTTTTGTCGGATAATACAAAACTGAAAAGTGCTGTATTGGTTTATTCGCCGTGGCTGTATAGCAAATACATTAATTTTTCGAATCCCGAAGGTGATATTCCGCTTAATCCGGCAACTTATACATTAAGTGCTGATATAGCAGTTCCGGCGGATGCTGTGGTTAGTCCATGGCTCGAAAGCTATTATTTCAAAGATGGTTTTTCGATGAAAATTACACAATCGTACCACAAAATGGAACTGACTGTTACTGACCTAAATATGAATAAACGCACCATTGCTGTTTATGTAAAAGTGATTTAATAACATCCAAATTAACCATAAATTCACACACAAATGACACGTAGAGAACGATTTCTGAATACCATTAACGGCAAACAACCCGACCGTCCGCCTTTATATATTAGTATGGTTCCACAGTTGGCAAAACGATTGAGCGACCACCTTGGCGTTCCTTACGAACAGCCTATTTCTTCGTTGTTAGGCAGCCGTATTTCGTTTAATAATATGCTTGTTGGTTTGGGTGTGGATGCCATTGGTGTGGCGGCTTGCTTTCCGGACGACAATCAACCTGTATTACGTCCCGACGGAATTACCATAAACGAATGGGGCATTGGCACAAAACCTCACGGATTGTACGATGATTTTGCTATTCATCCGTTGGCTCATGCGCAATCGGTGGAAGATATTCAAAATTATCCGTTTCCGAATGTAGATGCGCCGGGTCGTTTTCGTTTTGCCGATGAAACAATAGCTAAGTATGGTAAGGAGGTTGGCATAATTGGCGATTTGGAATGTGCTATTTACGAAATTTCGTGGTATTTGGTGGGTCTCGAAAAATTATTGATGGACATGATGCTTGAAGAACCTTACGTGGAGGTTTTATTAGACAAAGTTACCGACATTGCTACCAAAACCGGACTTCGACTGATAGAGTGCGGTGTGGATATGATTTGGGCCGGCGACGATTTTGGTTCGCAAAACAGCCTGATAATGAGCCCCGAAATGTTTGATAAATACTTTGCACCGCGTATCAAAAAAATGTTTGATGCTTTCCGTACTGCGAATCCAAATATTAAACTTGCCTGGCATACCTGTGGTTCTGTTATACCAATTATTCCCAAATTTATCGAGCTCGGTCTCGACTTTCTGAACCCACTTCAACCCATGGCTAAGGATATGGACGCCGAAAATATCAAGAAAAACTTTGAAGGTAAAATCGGATTTTTTGGTGCTATATGTGTCCAGGATTTATTGCCAAACAGTACGCCCGAACATATTAAATCGGAAGTAAAACGCATTGCCGGCCTTCTGGGCGAAAAAGGAAACTACATTCTGGCCCCTGCACACAACATTCAGGACGACACTCCCGTCGAAAATGTGATGGCTCTGTTCGAAGCGGTTAAAGAATTGGAATAGGTTCTACAATTTCAATTCTTGTTAATCCTGCCTCACGGATATAACTTTTTTAATAATAAACATAAGTTAGTTGAGTCCGTATTTAATTCAATTATATACATTGAAATATGATTTAATGCACTGTGTTAAGTGCATTAAAAACAATATAATGCACTTTATTAAGTGCATTATATAAATAATATTGCACTTTTAAATGTGCAATAATTAAAATAATGTTGTATCTTTGCTGAAAATAAGAATAATATGGACTCATTAATCAAAAGATTCAAAGATATATTGTCACTTACTCCTCTTGATTTTAAGCGTTATATTTACAACGAAATAGCTTGGGATGACAGAATGATTGGCATTGTAGGCCCTCGTGGTGTTGGCAAAACGACATTGCTTTTGCAGTACATAAAAGAAAATCTTGACGTAAATGAAACGCTATATGTGCAGGCTGACGACATCTATTTTGCCAATCATACATTAATAGAACTTGCTGAAGAGTTTTCAAAAAACAGAGGCAAATATTTGTTTGTTGACGAAATACACAAGTACCCAGGTTGGTCGCAAGCGTTGAAGTCAATTTACGATTATTTGCCGGAAATGAAAATTGTTTTTACAGGGTCTTCAATTTTAGATATTCTTAAAGGTAGTGCCGATTTGAGTCGCCGGGCATTAATGTTCAAATTACAAGGACTTTCGTTTCGCGAATACCTTTATTTCTTTCACAATATTTCGGTTGAAATATATAGTTTGGAAGATATAGTAGCACACAAAACCGACAACTTCCCAGTCAGACATCCTTTACCTTTGTTCAAAGATTATCTTCGTAGGGGCTATTATCCCTTTGGAGTAAACGACACCATGTTTTTACAACGCTTGAATCAGGTAATAATTCAAACGCTTGAAACTGATATTCCGATTTACGCAAATATGAATGTGTCGACAAGTAGGAAGCTTGGTAAGTTGCTGAAAATCATATCTCAAAGCGTTCCTTTTAAGCCAAATTTTTCTAAAATCGGAGCAATGCTCGAATCAAGTCGCAATGTTATTGACGATAATTGTTACTATATGGAATTAGCTGGTTTAATAATGCAATTGCGGGATAAGGGAGCAGGAATTGGACAATTAGGCAAAGTTGATAAAATATATTTGAACAATACCAATTTGATTTTTGCACTGGCAGAGCAACAATCTGACATTGGAAATATTCGCGAAACTGTATTTTTCAACCAGATGAGTGTGCTTAACGAAGTTTTCCGCTCTGAAAGAGCAGATTTTAATATTAATAATATGACTTTTGAGGTAGGTGGAAAAAGCAAAAATCAAGAGCAAATATTAGGAATGAAAAATGCTTACATTGTGAAAGACGATATTGAATACGGTTATCAAAATGTTCTCCCACTTTGGGCTTTTGGATTAAATTATTAAACTACAACCTTATTTCCCCTGCTTTGCATACTCCGATGGCGTCATTTTATACACTTCGGTGAAGCAGGTAGAGAAATAGGATGGCGAATTAAATCCGACATCGTAGCATACTTCCGAAATATTCCGACCTGGCAATTGGAGCAGTTCTGCGGCTTTTTTCAAGCGGATGTTGCGGATAAATTCGCCAGTACTCTGCCCTGTAAATGCTTTTATTTTACGATGCAAGCCCATGCGGCTTATATTCAGTTCAATAGCAAGCGCATCGCCATTGAAATCGGTATCCATCATTTTATGCAAAATAATCTGAATTGATTTTTGTAAAAATGCTTCGTCGGGTGAATCGTTTTTATCAACTGACTGTTGTATTTCACCCAGCGAAATTCTTCGGCTGTAACGCTCTTTCATATTTTCCCGTAGCTCGATAAGTTTACTAACCCGTACCATAAGATGCTGTGGGTGAAATGGTTTGGTGATGTACGAATCGGCTCCCACATTCAAACCTTCGATGCGGTTGTCGATGCCCGATTTGGCTGTAAGCAGAATAATGGGAATATGACTTGTTTCTACCGATTTTTTCAAACGCTTACACATTTCGATACCATCCATTTCGGGCATCATTATATCGCTTATTATCAAATCGTATTCGTGTAAAGTAGCCATTTCCAGACCAATACTGCCATTCTCGGCTTCCGAAACTTCATATTCAGCGCCTAAAATACTTTTGATATAAATACGTATATCGGCATTGTCCTCAACCAATAAAATACGCTTAATTAATTTGCTTGCCTGCTTTTTTGAAAAATGAATATCCAAATCGTCTCCTTGTGTTTCATTTAAAATGTCTTGATGAGATTCGGGCGGATTGGTTTCGGATAATAGTTCATTGGGCAGGTAAGCCGATTCTTCGTTGGGCAAAACTATTCTAAAACAGGTGCTTACGTCTGGCGTGCTTTCTACATCAATGGTTCCGTGGTGCAGTTCAATAAGATTCCGTACCAAATGCAGTCCTATGCCAGAGCCCTGTTGAACCATACTTTTTTCTTCGCCCTGATAAAAACGTTCGAAAATGGAATGAATATCTTTTTGTTGTATTCCTTTGCCGTTGTCAGTAACCAGAATTGCCGATTCGCTATTTCCCAATGCATCATTTTGCACACTTAATGAAATTGTGATTTTTCCACTATCAGGCGTAAATTTAAAGGCATTGGAAAGCAAATTAAAAATTGATTTATTGATAAATTCGCTATCGAACCATATTTTAAAGTCTTCAGTCGGACTTATAATTTCTACTTTAATATTTTTCTGACGGCGCAAGTCTTCAAACGATTGAACAATTTCGTGGAGTAAAGGCATAATGTCCGTAAACTGAACTTTGAGTTTCATTTGTCCGCGTTCTGCTTTACGGAAATCGAGCAATTGATTCACCATGCTCAGCAGTCTTTTTGCATTGCGGAGCATAAGCGATACGGAAAGTTTCTTGTCGGTGTCGGTTTCACCTTCCTGCATTTTTTCCAAAGGCCCAATTATCAGTGTCAGCGGTGTTCGAAATTCATGTGAAATATTGGTAAAAAACTGGAGTTTTTCCTGATGCAATTCCTCGTCTTTTTCGCGTTTGGCGCGTTCAATTTTCAAGCCATTAGCCGTTTGGATTCTTATTTTCGCAAAGTACCATACGTAATAAACAATAATTACCGAAAGTATCAGATAAATAATATAAGCCCAGACACTTGCCCAAAAAGGAGGCAATACTTCAATTTGAATAGATGTCGTATTTTTATCGTCCCAAACAGCATCCGGACTCGAGGCTTTTACTTTAAACACATAGCGGCCTGGCGAAAGATTACGGAAAGTAACATTGTTTTGGTTGCCAATAAGATTCCATTTTTTGTCGGACCCTTCGAGAAAATAAGCATACTGAATTTTGGGATTTGCATTGTAATTTATACCCATAAACTCAATGCTAAATACAGATTGGCTATGTTTCAAAACAATACGTTTGGCTAACGAAATATTTTCTGTTATGGGCGAAAAGTCCTCACTTTTGTTGGATGGAGATACCAATTCGTTGAATACCATTAGTTTGGTAAAAACTACCGGCGGACATTTGTCGTTTTTGGTTACATTGAGCGGATTAAAAACATTTATACCACTGAAACCTGCAAAAACCATTAACCCGTTGTTTAGTTGCAATGCAGCACGTTCGGAAAACTCGCGGCTTTGTATGCCATCGCCAGTGCCAAAAGTTACTACTTCTTTGGTTTTAGGGTCGAATTTTGATATCCCTTTGCTTGAACCTATCCATAAATTCCCCTTATTATCTGCTTGAATAGAACTCAGATAGTTGCTTGCAAAGCCAATTGAGGTAGTAAAATGTTCCGTTTTATTCGTATTTGTGTTGTGTACCATTAATCCATCCCCAAAAGTTGTTAACCAAATCAAATTGGATTGAATAAAAATGTCGGTGATAATATGTGGCGACAACCGGATTGGTTTTTCAGATATTTTTCCTGTCAGGGTATTATATGTTATTATTCCTGCGCCATAAGTGCCCAGCCAGAGCGTATTTTTATTATCTTCCTTAACAACTCTTATTGCAAAATTACTTTTAGGGTTTAATGTTACACGGGTAATTTCGTTTGTTTGGTTATTTATCCATGCCAGTCCGTTATTTGTTCCTATCCATATTTTACCATCTTTAGCTTCGTAAATAGTGCGTATGTCATTGCCCGGAAGGGATTTAGGATCGTTATTTTCAAACGTGAATTGTTTGAAGCTGTTGCCATTTACATCCATTTTGAGTAAGCCTTTGTTATAAGTTCCAACCCAAACATTCTTTTTTGAATCGAGCATAAGAGCTTGATAAACATAACCTTTAAGCTTTTGGTCGATGGGTAATGGCTGAGCTGCTCCGGTATTAATATTTAACCTACAAATTCCAATTTTATCAGTTCCCATAGTAGCAACCAACAGGTTCGAATTATCTAATGCACATATTGCATTCAACGGTGAATTGGGAAGTGAACTTGGATTTTCGGAATCGTGCTTGTAAAGTAAAAACTTATTGGAAGTCCCATTAATCATATTTAAACCACCCCAAGCCGTACCTATCCACACATTATTGTCGTAGTCAACAAAAAGACTATTGACAGAAGGACAGCTTAGTCGGCTGCCCGATTCGCCCTGAAAAATTTCGTTGTACTGAAATTTTTGGGTAATTGAAAATAGCCTAGCCTGAAAATTCAGCAAAAACAACTCTGTACCTATCCAAATTCTGCCGTTTTTATCTTCTTTAATCGTACCTATCGAGTTGTTTATTAGCGACTCTGGATACGTTACCAAATCTAATACATTGGTAGTTTCGTTATAAATATAGCAACCTTTGGAAGTGCCTATCCATATTCGTCTGTAGCTATCTTGATAAATGGTTCGTACAAATTGTCCGTTAACCGGCATACTGTAATGCTCCAGTTTTTTTTCATCTGGATTATATCGGTACAGTCCGTTATTTTGCGTACCAATCCATAAGCGTTTGTTATCATCTTCAAGTATCGACATTACATTTTGTGGTGCAGCCACCCCCTGAATTGTGGGTAATTTCAACGCATGGAATGTTTGCCTTTTCCAATCGAAATAATGTACACCATTGCCATAAGTGCCCATCCATATTATCGATTTTGTTGCATTGTAAGTAAGGTAGGTTATGTCGTTGTAAATTAATTGTAGAGGTTTTGTGTTTTTTCGCACCTGAATAATACTGTCCGATTTGTAGTCGTAAATATTTAAACCATCCGAAGTGCCCGCCCATATATTGCCATCGGGAGCAAGTATCATGGTTTGCGTACGGTTGTGCGAAAGCGAATACCGGCCTTTGTTTACTGTAAAATGACTGAAATTTTTACCATCGAATTTATTGAGTCCTTCTTCGGAAGCAATCCAAATTAAACCTTTTTTATCTTGAATAATACTATAAATAATATTGCTCGATAGACCTTGTTCCGAAGAGTATTTTTTAATCAGGTTCGACTCAATTTTCTGAGAATATGCCGTAAATGAAACTTCTGACAAAAAAATGAAAAGGATACAGAAATTCCAGAAATGTGATTGTGCTCGTTTCATAGACGAATAATATTTACACAAAGATAAATATTTGTATCTTAGATTTGACCCTGATAAATCTTATTATTCCTTTTTTGGTATGATAGAGATAAAATGTTACAATATTTGAAGAATTTTGTACATGATATAAAGCTAAGTGCGTATTTTATTTAGACCTTTGCGGTTGAAATTGTAATACATCTGAAATCTAATAACATGGCTTTTGTAAAAAACAGAATTGCAGGTCTGGTACTAACCTTTATTGGTTGGTTTATTTCTGTATTTGCATTTTCGAATAATACGATTACCATCAACAATATACTTCCACGATACGACACCAACGGAAGCATTATTGATGCACATGATGGAAGAGTGATAAAGTTCGGTAGCACCTATTATTGGTACGGTACCGCTTACGGCAATACGGATGGATATGTAACAACTAATCATTTTCAGTGCTATAAATCAACCAACCTAACTACTTGGACAGCCTGTGGCGATATACTAACCAACCCACCAACGGGCATTTATTACCGCCCACATGTGGTGTACAATGCCAAGCGCAAAAAATATGTATTGTGGTACAATTGGTATAAAACGCTTTGGAATGGCCAATATGGTGTAGCCATGTCCGACAATCCTGAAGGCCCGTATAGCATAGTGAGTCAGAATGTTAGTATGAAATATTCAGCAAAAGGACTGGGCGATTTTAGTCTGTTTGTGGACGATGATGCCAAGGGATACATCGTGTACACCACATTAGCCGACCATACCATAACGGTAGAACGGCTTACCGACGATTTTATGGGTTCGCTACTAACAAATAGTGGCGTTATTTTGCCCAGTGCCGAGGCTTGTTCCATGTTCAAACGCAACGGAACGTATTATGTGTTGGCCGACAAAATGTGTCAGTTTTGTACCGAAGGCTCTGGAGCACAGGCTTTTACTTCCACCAATCCGTTGGGGCTTCGGCTGTTATCGATGGCGACCGCACGGGTGCAAGTTGGGGAAATGCCGGTGGCTGGAACGACAATACAATAGGATATTTTCCCGATAGTCTCGAATTTACATTTAATGGCACAAAGACCATTTCGCAAGTAAATGTGTTTACTGTTCAGGACGGAAATGCTACAACTCCAACCGAAACTACGACCTTTGCTAATAGTGGCATTACTGCTTTTGATATAGAGTATTGGGACGGAACAAGTTGGAAAATAATACCCGGAGGTTCCATTTCGGGAAATAACCTGGTCTGGCGAAAAATCTCTTTCGCAGCGCTTTCTACCAATAAAATCCGACTTATCATCCGTGGTTCAAAAAGTGGCGATTTTTCGCGGGTTATTGAAATGGAAGCGTACGCAAACGGGGTGAATGTGGCTGCAAAAGCCAATGGCGGTTCAGTCCGAGCGTCATCCGAATACCTTGATGCAAGCGATAATATTATCCATGGTCAGCAAACACACATTGCCGAAATAGCAACAACTACGGGCACTGCCTATTTGTGGATGGCCGACCGTTGGGGTTCACGCCCCGATGGCATTAAAGGGCACGATTTTCAATACTGGAGCAGTCCACTGGTATTTAATGCCGATGGCTCTATTCAAAAACTGAGTTTTGAACTTGGGCTAAACTATGCTGTAAACGATAAAAAACAATTGGTTATAAATGCTACGCAACAACAGTCTGTGCAAATTCTAATTCTGAATGTATCTGGCATTCAATTGCTAAGTAAGCACGTAGAAACAGATGCAAATATACCTGTTGAAATTGATTTGCCTTTTTCGAAAGGTGTTTACATTGTTGTAATCGGAACCGCCGAAAAAAAGTACGCAACTAAATTTATTTTGTAAAAACTATTTTGCCCCATAATATTATAAAAAATATCAGCAAATTATTCATTATGAGAAGAATCAACTCTATTATATTCCTGTTTTTAATGGTTTTCAATTTTTCCACCTATTCTCAACTTTTGTCCGATTTTGAGACTGGTGGAACAAACAATATTGTAGTGAATGGAGCCGGAACTTGGTATGATGGCAATCTATTTAACGGTGTACCCGGCTTGGTAGCTAACCCGGATGTAACAGGTGTAAACAAAACTGCGACTTGCGTGCAGGCAATAAATGTAAAAAATGCTGACTGGTGGGGAAATTTTATTTTTTTTACACCGAAAACTCCGATAACGATTACCCAGCAGAATCGCTATTTGAAAATAATGTGTTACCGATCTATTCAACCCAAAAATTTCTCGATAGGCATAAATGGCACTGAATCAACTCCTTTTGTAGGGAAACTCATGCAGGATGGCGTGTGGGAAGATGTGGTTGTAGACCTTGGTGTAAATTTTATGAATACCAAAGTGAATTTTATAGAGATGGTATTAAGTAACAATTGGGATGAACCCCGCAGCGGATGGGGGGAAGCAAAGTACTTATTCGACCAGTTTGAATTGAGCGATAATTCGCAGCAGCGAACAAAAAATATTATTGATGGTGCAGGATTTAAACTGAATTTTGAAGACGAAAATGAAACCAACAGATGGATATTGAAAATTGATAATCAATATGCCGGAAATTCGAACGAATCAGTAGCCAATCCATTTACGCAGAGCGTTGTAAACAGCAAAGGTAAGGTGTTGAAATTCAATAAAAGTAGTCTCGCTTTTAATTGGCAGCAAGGTCCGAAAATTGAATTAAAAGGGGCTATTCCCGTGGGTGGCACACTGCCGGGTTATTTACACAGTATGGTTTATATTCCTGTTGGGCAAATAGGCACGGTGTAAATGTAATGCTTAGAGCTACCGACCTTAACGGCTATTCTGTTGAGAGCATTAAAAAAGTAAGCGCTAATGAAGCCGGTGAATGGAAGGATTTTGTAGTGGATGTTTCATCTTTGAAATTTGTAAGCGAGATAGCTGTATATTACAGCAATATACAAAGCAATCCTAACAGTGCGCAATGGATAAGTAACCAAACAAACGGGGCATTTAATGCCAAAACGAAATGGATTACGAGCGCAACAAGCCCGAATACGCCTAATCAATGGTTGATGTTTCGTAAAAAGTTTACGCTCGATAATCCGCTTGGCTTTATATCAATGGCGAATTAGTGGTTTTCGAAGGACAGTTGAAACGGGGACCTACTCCAACCGACACGTATTACGATGAGGTTGACATTACAAGTTACCTGAAACAAGGCGAAAATACCATTTCAGCTTTAGTTTGGTATTGGGGACGCGATGGTTATTGTCATAAAAACAGTGGAACGGCAGGTTTTCTTTTCGAAGCACAAAATTCGCAAGTTTCATGGGTTTCGGATAAATCATGGAAAAATCATACCTGCGATGCTTTTGGCGTTACAGGCGATCCGAAACCAAATTATCGCTTGCCCGAATATAACATCCAATATACCTCAAAAGCCAAATACGATGGTTGGATGTTGCCTGCATATAGTGAGACATATTTTTCGCCTTCGGTGGAGGTCGCTAATGCCGGCGGTGCTCCCTGGAATAAACTTTGGAAACGACCATTCCCACAATGGAAAAATTCGGGCATAGTGGATTATACCAATACGCTAACCTACCCTTTTGTGTCCAATGGTACTGTTATAGAAATGGTTCTTCCTGTAAATTATACCATCACACCTTACCTGCAAATTGAAGCGCCCACAGCGGGAGTTACTATTGATATTCGCACCGATAATTACAAAGGCGGTAGCGAATACAATGTTCGTACCGAGTATGTTACGCGCGCGGGTGTGCAGGAATTTGAAACCTTTGGTTATATGAATGGCCACAAAGTGCAATACTCGATACCAGCAGGTATAAAAGTACTTAAACTGGGCTATCGTCGTACTTCATTTCCTACCGAACACATTGGATTGTTTCAAAGCGATGATGCGTTCTTAAATACGCTTTGGCAAAAATCGCTTAATACCATGGATTTAAACATGCGCGATGCCATACAAGACCCTGACCGTGAGCGCGCTCAGTGGTGGGGTGATGCCGTAATTATTATGGGTCAAATTTTTTATACCTGCGATAGCATTGGGGTAAAAGCAATTAAAAAAGCCATGTCGAATTTGCTAGAATGGCAAAGAGAAGATGCCTCCATTTATTCACCTGTACCAGCCGGAACCTGGCATGGCGAACTTCCACAACAAACATTGGCAAGTATAGGTAAATTCGGATTTTGGAATTACTACCGCTACACAGGCGATAAAACGTTTGTTGATTATGCTTATCCAAAAATTGCACGATACATGGATTTATGGAAACTCAATGCGCAGGGTTTGGTGGTACATCGTCCAGGAGCAGCCGAAAAAGGAAAAGAAAATTTATTTTGGGATTGGACAGATTGGGGAAGCAATATTGATATGCCGCTGCGTTGCAAGGATATACTGAGGACGCAGCAAAATATGAACGACAACGACAAGTATTGAAAGAAGCATTTAATAGATCATTCTGGACTGGTAAGGAATACCGCTCGCCATCGTATTATGGACCAACGGATGATAGAGGAAATGGCTTGGCAGTGGTTGCCGGACTTGCCGACGAAACGAAATGGACTTCCATCAAAACCCTGTTGGATGCTACATTTTTTGCGGGACCCTACCTCGAAAAATATATACTAGAAGCCTATTTTGTGATGAACGATGACCAGGGAGGTATCAACCGAATGAAAACTCGCTACAAAGCAATGGTTGAAAGCAATTTAACTACACTTTGGGAAGGTTGGGGAGTTGGTTCTGGCACATACGGTGGAGGTTCTTATAACCACGGTTGGGCAGGTGGTCCGCTTACACTTATGTCGCAATATGTAGCAGGTGTTCAACCCAAAGACGATGGATTTACAAGTGTTCTTGTCAAACCTCAAATGGGTTCGTTAAACTCCATTCAATGCAAAGTGCCACATAAACTCGGATTAATTACAGTCAATCTCACACAGTCTTCTTCCGGCAATCTTCATGCGGTAATAGATTTACCTGCCGGCTTGAGCGGAACATTGATATGGAATAAACAAGAAGTGCAGTTAAAAGAAGGTTCGCAAGTAATCGACTTGTAAAAGTTTTTTTAATTTAAAAAACATCCAAACACGCTCTGTACCCGTTCTTATTCCCCCTTTAGGGGGTTAGGGGGCAGATAACAATTACAAACATGAAACTCAATATCAGTATAATTTTAGCTTTTTTTGCGCTTGTTTTAGTCCAAAATAATCTTGCTGCTCAACGGTACTATTTAAAAAATACAGAGGAAATTGCAACATTCTATATTGATGCTATTGTGTTGAGTAACGATTCTACGCCTCGAAAAATTATTGATGTAAACTCGAGTGTAAACAACATATTATCAGGAGAATATTATGTTAGCGTTCATAATCAGAATGTGATTGTTTTTGCAAAAGATGGATACAAAGCAGAGTTAATTGGTATTAGCGGACTTGCCATTCAAGTAAAACCTATTAATAATGGCAAATCAACCTTTTATGTAAATACACCAGGAGTTTATTTGGTGAAAATAAGTTTGCAAAATAATAAAACTGCTTTACTTAAAACAGTTGTTATTTAGAAGGTTTGAGATTGTTATGACAACTTTTAAAAGAAGTATTTAATAAATATTGCATGAAAACACTACAAAAATCGACCTTTATCATTCTTTTTTTATACGTTTTTTCTTTTACAAATGCGCAAACGGATGCTTTGTCTACAAATTTCAAAACACCACCTACCGAAACTAAACCCTGGGTGTATTGGTACTGGATAAGCGACCATATTTCCAAAGAAGGCATTACCAAAGACCTCGAAGCAATGGCTAAAGTGGGAATTGGCGAAGCTTTGATTGGCAATATTGATGAGATTAAGCAAAAAGGTAAGGTGAAAGCACTCACCGAAGAATGGTTTCTGATGATAGATCATGCCATTCGTGAAGGCAAGCGCACAGGCGTGAACATTGGCTTATTCAACTCGCCGGGTTGGAGTCAGTCGGGCGGACCGTGGAATAAACCCGAAAACTCAATGCGCTATCTTACCATGTCGGAGTTGAAAGTGAAAGGACCACAAAAACTGTCGGTAAAGCTCACCGCGCCTACCGTGCAGTTTCAGGATGTGGCGGTTGTTGCATACAGTGTGCCGGCTAATGATGCCAACTATTTGTCCAATGACAATGCAATAATTACTTGTTCACCCGAAACTGAAAATATAAATGTATGGTTTGATGGCAATCAGGGTGCTGAAACGTATATTCCGAATTCTGTTTCAACTACATTTACGCTCAATTTCAGCCAATTGCAACCTTATACTGTGCGGAGTTTAATGCTTTATCCATCGCACAGCAGTTTTAGGGCTCAATGCGAGTTGCAGTACAAACAGAGCGATGGCACATTTAAAACGTTTAAAACCTTTGGCATTGAGCGAACAAATAACAGCACCAGTGTTGGTTTTATTCCTTATGCCCCCATTTGCGAAACATTTGCTGCTACTTCGTCAACTCATTTCAGGTTGATTTTTACCAGCATAAACGGAAAAGCCGGATTTACCGAAATTGCACTTTCGGGTGCAGCGCGTACCGAGCGATTTGCCGAAAAACAACTAGCTAAACTTTGGCCTACACCGGCACCGCTTTGGGATGCTTATTTGTGGAAACCGCAAGCCGAAATTAATGATAACACGCTGGCTGTTCAACCGCAAAAGGTAATCAATATCTCGACCAAAATGAAAGCTGACGGCACGCTTGAATGGGATGTGCCTGCTGGCGAATGGCTGATTCAACGCATTGGAATGACACCAACCGGACAAAAAAATGCGCCGGCATCGGTAGAAGCTACCGGCTTGGAAATCGACAAAATGAACAGCCAATGGGTTGCTGGTCATTTTGATGCCTATATTGGAAAAATTCTAAAACGGCTACCCGAAAGCGACAGAATAGCTTTTAAACACATTGTGGCCGATAGCTACGAAACGGGTGCGCAGAACTGGACCGACGGTTTGGCTGCCGATTTCGAAAAACAGTTTGGTTACGACCCAACGCCTTTTCTGCCTGTAATTTCGGGGCGCGTGGTGGGGAGTGCCGATATGTCCGACCGCTTTTTGTGGGATTTGCGACGTATTATTGCCGACCGCATTTCGTATCAATATGTGGGTGGATTACGCCAAAAAGCCAACGAAAATGGCTTGAAACTTTGGTTGGAAAACTACGGACACTGGGGTTATCCGGGCGAGTTTTTGCAGTACGGCGGACAAAGCGACGAGATTGGTGGTGAGTTTTGGACTGGCGACGAAAACGAAGGGCTGGAACTGCGTGCAGCATCGTCGGCAGCACACGGTTATGGCAAAAATGTGGTGCATGCCGAGGCATTTACTTCGGGTGGGCCGATGTGGAACTGGGAGCCGTGGAGTTTGAAAAAGCGTGGCGATTGGGCTGCTACCAAAGGCATCAATCATTTTGTGATGCACGTGTACATTCATCAACCTTACGAAGATAAAGTGCCCGGAATAAATGCCTGGTTTGGTGTGGAATTTAATCGCCACAACACCTGGTTTTATCAATCCAAAGAATGGATAGATTATATGCGTCGTTCGCATTATATGCTTCAACAAGGAAAATATGTGGCCGATGTGGCTTATTTTACAGGCGAAGATGCGCCCAAAATGACCGGAATTCGTCATCCACAATTGCCTGATGGATACAATTTTGATTATGTAAATGCCGAAGTGATTGACAAAATGCATATCGAAAATAATCGTTTTGTGTTGCCTGATGGTATGTCGTACAAAGTGTTGGTATTGCCTCCGCAAAACACCATGCGCCCTGCTGTATTGAGCAAACTGAAACAATTAATTACCGATGGTGGCACGGTGGTAGGACCAGCTCCAACCCGCTCTCCAAGCCTCCAAAATTATCCCGCTTGCGACGAACAAGTGAAGCTTATGGCACAGCAACTTTGGCAAAATTGCGATGGCGTACAGTGCAAAAACATTGTTGTTGGGAAAGGGAAAATATATAACGGAGTAGAGCTAACAGCGGTTTTCAATGAGTTGAATCTTATTCCTGATATTGGTAATATTGATGCCACATCATTTCCTTGGATTCACCGTTCGGCCGCCGATGCCGAACCAAAAAGACCAAACGGCTGAATTTGCACCATCGTTCAGGCTAACAGGTTTGCAGCCTGAACTTTGGAACCCGGTAACAAATGAAATGCGCGATTTACCTGATTTTAAGATTGAAAATGGTAAAATCACTGTGCCGCTCGAATTTGCTCCTCGTGAGTCCTATTTTATTGTTTTCCGAAAAAAAGCCACTACTGCCAATGCAAATCCAATCAACTTTGTTCGCAAAAAAACAATTGGAGAACTCACCGGTGCATGGACCGTTAATTTCGACAAAAAACAGGGAGCGCCAGAATCGGTGGTTTTTGATAAACTCGAAGACTGGACAAAACGTCCAGAAGCAGGTATTAAGTATTACAGCGGAACGGCTCGTTATCAAAAAATATTCAATGCTCCAAAGTTCAATGCAAAGAGCATTGCGATTGGTGTGGGCAGAACCTCATATTGTTGAAATTTCCAACTATTTGAAAAAGAAAAACAATGTATTGGAAATTGAAATTACCAACACCTGGAACAACCGCCTGGTGGGCGATGCTAATTTGCCAGCCGAAAAACGCACTACAAACGCCACCACAGCACCTGATGCCAATGCACCTTTAATGCCATCGGGGCTTATCGGCCCTGTTACATTACAAATTGAAGACCCCAAGCCTTATGTGCAGAAAATAGGCATTACGGTGGATAAAAAGCTGATTTCGAAACCCGAAAAAGCCTTGGTAACAATGAAAACATTGACCGCTACTGCCAACATACATTACACTACGGATGGAACAACGCCTACCGAAAAGTCGGCTCGTTATACCCAACCTTTTGAATTGACAGATTATACAATTTTAAAAGCCAAAGCGTTCGGAAAAGGAAAACAGCCCAGCGATGTGGCACAGCTCGAAGTGGAAGCTTACAACCCCAAAACAAACGGATTGAATTACGAATATTATGAAGGAGAAATAACTAGCACCACCGATTTTGATAAGTTGACACCGCTAAAAAAAGGAAAATCAACCGGATTAGATATTGCAGCAATTAAAGGGCGTGAAGATCATTACGGCATTCGGTTTCACGGAACTATCACCATGCCAACTGCGGGAAATTATACATTTTACCTGCTTTCGGACGATGGGAGCAAACTGTATATCGATGGCAAACAAATTATCGACAACGATGGGTTTCATGGAGAAATAGAAAAAGCAGGAAGTGTGGAACTTACGCAAGGAAAGCATTCAATAAGAGTTGATTACTTTGATAATATTAATGGAGAAGCACTCAAATTAATGTATGGAAATGGTAATAATAAAAAGGAAATACCTATCCGACTTTTGGAATATTGAATAAAAAATAACAAGGGACAAGCGGTTTCTAACCGCTTGAAATCACACTCGTAACAAAAAATATTATGAATAATACACTTTTCACATTTCTGATTGCACTTATTGCTTTTTCAGAAACCCATTCTCAAACTAAAATTATCGTTCATACCAATCAAGGAAAGACGCTGATAAACAAAGAAATATACGGTCAGTTTGCAGAGCATCTCGGTAGCTGCATTTATGGCGGTATATGGGTGGGCGAAAACTCACCTATACCAAATACCAAAGGCTATCGGAACGATGTGCTCAATGCGTTGAAGCAACTTCAAATTCCTGTAATGCGTTGGCCGGGAGGTTGCTTTGCCGACGAATATCATTGGATGGACGGAATAGGACCACGAGAGAAGCGCCCTAAAATGGTGAATAACAACTGGGGTGGAGTGATAGAAGATAATAGTTTTGGTACAAATGAGTTTTTTAATTTATGCGAAATACTCGGTTGTGAGCCTTACCTGAGCGGTAATGTAGGCAGTGGTACCGTGGAAGAACTCGCAAAGTGGATTGAATACATAACTTCAGCCGGTGACAGTCCGATGGCACGATTGCGCAGAGAAAACGGTCGGGATAAGCCATGGAAATTAAAATACCTAGGTGTTGGCAACGAAAGTTGGGGCTGTGGTGGCAATATGACACCCGCTTATTACTCCGACCTCTATCGCCGGTATGCCACTTATTGCCGCGAATACGATGGAAATAAATTGTTTAAAATTGCGAGCGGTGCAAGCGATTACGATTATAACTGGACTGAAACATTGATGAAAAATGTAGGCGACCGCATGCAGGGTATTTCATTGCATTATTATACGGTAAGTGGATGGAATGGCAGCAAAGGTTCGGCAACAAAATTCAACAAAGAAGCGTATTTGTGGACAATGGGTAAATGTATTGAAGTAGAAGATGTTGTACAAAAACACATTGCTATTATGGATAAATACGACCCTAAAAACAAAGTGGGCTTAATGCTGGACGAATGGGGAACTTGGTGGGATGAGGAACCTGGCGCTACAACCGCACTTTATCAGCAAAACACCATGCGCGATGCCTTTGTAGCTGCATTAAGCTTGAATATTTTCAATAAATATTCCGAACGATTGAAAATGGCTAATATCGCCCAG
>JAIFKX010000073.1 GCA_020049335.1 Paludibacter sp.
CACAGAGATTTATCCGAAACTACTTTGCTATCTACGGCATAGTGTTGGTTCAAACTTTCGTCGCACGAACTAAAAGTAGTAACACTACAAATAAAAAGTAAAAGATAAATATGATTTTTAATAAATTGCATTCTCATGTAAATTTCTATTGTTTGTAAAAAATCTTCAAATTTTCAAATTAATTCCTGTCCTCGGCAGTTGCGCCACCGTAAATGCTTTTGGGCACATATTCGATATAATCCATGTGGAATTGAGCTGAAGGATCTTCGAGAACCGATTTGAATCGGATATAATGCGGCTCCGAAGTTTCGAACGTAAATGTTCCGATGATACGCCGCAAAGCACCTTTGTGGTCTCGGGCAATCA
Organism: Paludibacter sp.; assembly: GCA_020049335.1. Classification (GTDB taxonomy): domain Bacteria; phylum Bacteroidota; class Bacteroidia; order Bacteroidales; family Paludibacteraceae; genus Paludibacter. The sequence continues at coordinate 367 of JAIFKX010000073.1, forward strand.
TTTTTACGTCTCCATTTTGGCTTTGAAAAGTAATAGGTCCTTTCAGATAGCCTCTATTACGCATCATAATTCTCAAATCAAGAGGAATTCCAATAGGCTGACCATCAACGTATATTTGAGCAACGCCTCGAAATTGGTTGGCATTGTAACCGTATCGGAGTTCGTAAGTTCCGGGCGGAACGGGCGGTAATCGCAAAGTTAAATCGTACGAACCCAGCCCCATCAATTCGTCGCCCTGATAATTTTCCCAATTTAACCTTGGGCCTAAATAATAAAATCTTGATTCTTTCGAAAATGTCAGATTGGCCAAATATCCTTGTGGAAAGCAAAAATCTTTACCTGAAAGTCCACGTATTCCGTTGGTCGTTAATTCTGGCAATAAACTGGCAATATCGAATCGGATGCGCGTATTTAAAAACATCGATTGGGTGGCTTCTGTATATAATAAAATGTTATCAATCAGATGATAAACGCCATTCATTGCACTTTGATCTTTGCTGCCGGCATCTTGCGACAAAATTGTAATGCCATTTTCACCTCTATCCAAATCCTGATTTATTTTAAGCCCCGATAAATCGTCATTTACCTTCATCATGGCATTGGGGTACATCGATTCAATAAACTCATAATGAGTTACATTGGGTACTGAATTCAATTTGTACAAAAAGTTATTGTAATTAATTGTTTTGTTAATTAAATGATACGAAATGAACTGGTTTAAACTGTTGTTTCTATTGGTATAATCATTGGCAAACGCAGCTCCCGAAGGATACCATTGGGCAGCTTTTGCTTTTAAATCGGCTAAACTATTTATGCCATTTGCCGCAAAAACGGCATTGGATTCAACCAAAACAGTGTATCCAAATTTGCGATATTCGGGACTTGGTGTATTTCCCGACCCTGAGATTGTCGGAAAATTCAGTACGGGCACATAAGTGGCATCTTCATTCAATCGTAATGAGTCAGAAAGACCGGTTAAAGTAAGTGCACTTGCAAAAATGGAAAGATCTTCATTAGCAATAATCAAATCGGGCAACTGAGCATTCGAAGGCTGTAAAACCCTATCTAAACTCTGAATTATACCATTGTAAACTTTAATATCTTTACTAATAATTTTCGATTCGCTGTTTAGAATTATCTGTAATTTGCCCACCGAGTCGGTCGTGAAATTAATCAGAATATAACGTTGGTTCATATTTGGTGTAGGTATAGCTCCTGTAACCAAATTGCTTGTAAGGTAAGTTTCGGGAATAATATGCGTTTTGGCCAGGTAGTCAATTTGTTCGTGGTGCAAGACAACTATAAGTACCATACGCACTTAGCATCCCTTTTAACCCCGCTTTATTTACTACTTTTATAAATTCGCTGTATGTTTCGGGCCTTTTTTGCAAATAAGAATACACCATGTCGCCGGTGAATGTAACGTAGCTATCGGTAGCAATCTCGTCGTTACAGCCGTAACCAACAACGATAATCAGGAGTATTACTCCAATTTTTTGTAAAACCGAACGTCGAAAAGTATTAAACTGAGTCTTCATATATTTATTTTGACCAAAGATTTTTTTAAAGAAATATTTAACCGAATGTGTATTTATTCGCCTTCGGTAATATAAAACGGGTTTTGAACCAGATTAGGATTTGCTTCAATTTCGTCCTGATATATAGGCAAATAAAGGGAATTCATATCTGTCATTTTACTTTTTATTGTTGTCTGATTATCAGTGTATTTACCCAATACTTTAGCTACTAATCTGTTTGAATTTCCATCGCGGCGTGCCATTCTCAACAAGTCGAACCATCGTTTACCCTCAAACATTAGTTCGCGTTGACGTTCGAGCAATACCAATTCCTCCATAGCTTGTTTTGTGGAATAGGAATCAATTTTAAACGAATCGGCAAGTATCATTGTGGGGTTCGAACGTATGAATATTTTGTTTACAATGTGTAACGCATCGTTAAAGTCGGAGTTACTCCGGTTGAGCTGAACCAAAGCCTCGGCTTTCATTAACATAATATCGGTTAACCTGTAAAAAATCCAATTAGCGGTTGTACTTCTATACGTGTATGAACTTAATCCCTGACTATTTTCGGTACGATATTGACCAGCGTATTTAAAAATATTGTACAATCCCTGATTCATAAGGTCTCTTATATTGTCTTTTCGTCGTACATCAGTTTTGGGGTAAACAGTATATGTCGAAGCTATGGAGCTTGTTGCACTAAGTTGCCCCACATTATTCGACGTTGAGCCATAATAATCGTATACTTTCTGATTTACTTTGTTTGACTCGCTGAATTGTAGTTCAAAAATACTTTCGTCTGAATTTTTCAATCCAAAAATGAGCGAGAATGGATTGTCATCATTTTGAATTAATAACGATTTATTACTATTCTCCAATTTGTCTGCCAATATCTTATCATCAATTATTTTATCGCAATACTCAATACATTTCAGATAATTGTTTTTCCACAAATAAACATCGGCCAACATGGCTCGTACAGCATTTTTAGTTATTCTGCCTTTTGTGTATTGCATCGTACTATAAGCCAACATAGCCCAACTTTCGGCCTGCAACAAATCGGCTTCAATTTTATCCAACACCTGGGTTTCGGTGCTTTGAGGCACTTTATAATCTTGAACATCCGAAATTGATGGTTCGGTAATTAAGGGTACATCTCTATAAACCCGCACCAAATAAAAATAACACATTGCTCTTAAAGCCAATACTTCTGCTTCTTTGGCATGTAATTTCGATTCGGTAAAATTTGGATCAACAACTTTGGGTGCGTAATACAAAACTGTATTGCAATAGTTTATTATTGAATAAAAATTATTCCATTTACACACCTCGTTTGTAGGAATAATGCTTCCTTGCAACATTTTATTTTCGGCATCGCTAATGGTACCATTCCCTCCAATAATATTATCGGAACGTAGCTCTCCCCACACAATTACACGCTTCATAAATTCGTCGTCGAGCATGGCTCTGTAACAAGTAGCAACCACCGCTTCCACATCGGCTTCGTTTTTCCAATAATCAGTCAGAACGACTTTGCCATCGGGTTTAATGGTGAGCCAATCGGTACAAGCCGACAAGCCTGATAAAAGAATTAGTATAAATGCTATTTTGAAAATATGTGCTTTCATATAAATTTGAATAAAAGAACCAATCTGATGTTATAGTTATCAATACTAATTTCTGTTCCCCTTTAGGGGTTAGGGGCAGTATTATAAATTAACTGCATTAAAATCCAATTGAAATACCGGCTGTAAATGAGTTTGAACGTGGCGTTTGATTATTATCCTGACTTACGCCTAAAGAACCATAACTAACCTCAGGGTCGACACCCGAATACTTAGTGAATGTAAACAGATTATTTACAGTAACATACAATATCATTTGGTTCAAAAAATACTTTTTCAGCGATTTAGTAGGAATGGAATAATTTATTTGCACATATTTCAAGCGCAAAAACGAACCATCTTCAACATACCTGTCGCTTCCTAACCAATTATAACCTGTCTGGTACAATGCGCGAGGCATGGTGGTTAAGTCGCCGTCTTTGCGCCAACGCCAGTTTACGCTGGCACTCTGATTGTTGTTCGAATACATATTTTCGGCATTCATACGAGCTATATTCACGACCTTATTCCCAATTCTAAAGTTCGAAAAAATATTAACCGATAGTTGTTTGTAATTTAATTTAAAACCAAAACCACCATTCAACAATGGATTGGAATTGCCTAAGTACACCATATCGAGCTCGTTTATATTTCCATCGTGGTTAATGTCTTCGTAAATGGCATCTCCACCCTTAAATTTATAAGCCGTATTGGTACCAAATCCAAAATACATTGGTATTGGTTCACCTTTGGCATCCCTGATAACATTTTGGTCTTCGTCGAATGCAAAAGGACTAGTTCCGCTTCTTCCTTCTACATATTCGTTGTATTGATAAACGCCTTTAAATCTAAAACCATAAATGGAACCATAAGCATTATTTTCCTGAACGCGACTGAGATAAGTTCCATTTCTATATGAAAATTTACTATTTAGCGATGCCAGCACCTCTGGTTTAAGCGAAATAATTGTATTCACATTATTGGATAAATTCATATTGAAGTCCATATTAAACTTACCAATTTTTAGAAATTTATTCGCTACAAAATTTATTTCCCAGCCCTGATTATCCATAGTTCCGGCATTTAGGTACGATAACGAATTGTAACCGGAAGTAGTAGGCAAAACCAATGTTGGAAATAACATATCCTCGGTTCGCTTGTAGAAATAATTAAAGTCGATCGTAAAATTATCATCAAAAAAGCCCAAATCGGCACCAAGATTTAACGACGTAACCTTTTCCCAACGCAAATCGGTTAATTGGATATTGCTTGGTCTGATGGTCGAAACATCCATATAGCTGCTGTACGAATTGTACAAACTATAAAACAAGTATTCGTATTGAGGTTGATTACCGGTCATACCCCAACTTGGGCGCAACTTTAAGGTGCTGAGCCACTTTTTAGCAGGCTTCATAAAATTTTCGTTGGCCACATTCCATGCTAACGATAAGCCGGGAAAAGTTCCCCAACGACGATTTTCGCCATATTTAGTACTTCCATCGCGCCTTACGGTTAAATCGGCAATGTATTTTGATTTGTAGGCATAATGCGCCATAAACATATACGCCAGCCATCGACCACTTCCGGGTCCGGTGGCAAAATTGCTCAAATAGCCACCTGCAGTAGGGCTTGTAATTTGCCCATTTGGAGTGCCGTAGGATACAATCTGCTGATAACGAGAAGTGGAAGCGCCTAATTGAAACGAAGAATACAGCATTAAAGAATGATCGGTGTTGCTGAATTTGGGAAGCCATGTGAGGTTGTGATCACTCGAAATGGATAGATTCCGACTTTCATTTCCTTCCGACAAGTTGATACTTCCATCTAGCCAGTTGGCTGTTGAAAGTTCTTTTGGTAAAAACTTATTAATACTATTATTATTTACATCAAATGATACCACACCTTTATAGCGTAACATTTGCTTCTCCGGATTCAGCAAATCGTATTGAATTCGGAATGTAGGTATAATACGGTAAGTTTTTACTTCGTTGATGGCTAAGTTGGCCGAAGCTACGGGATTTCTTAACCAAATCTGATCACTCAATTGTGGCGAAGCATTTTGAAGCATTTTGTAATACTTTTTAGTATCATTTCCATCGGCATCCTGAGCGTAAATACTCAGATTGGGCATTTTTTTATATGCTATACCTAAAAGCCCATCGTAATTTTGGGGATTATCGGTATAAGTAAACGAAAACTCGGAGCTAAATTTTATTCTATCCGAAACAAGATAATCCAAATTCATACGGGTTGTATATCTTTGCAGCTTTTGGCCAATAATGGAGCCTGTCTGATCGTAATAACCACCCGATACAATGAATCTTGCTTTTTCGCCACCTCCCGAAAGTTGCAAATAATGGTCGTGCGTGATACCAAATTGCGTAACTGCTTTTATCCAGTTGGTGTTATTGTTGTAATTCTGATATTCCGAAAAATTGGGGTCGTAATTAAATTCCCGAATGGTAGAGGACGCATCGCTCTGTTTGGGGTTAAAATAAGCTTGCTTAATCAACATGGTATAATCATCGCCTGTAAGCATGGTCATACCTTGCGGTTGTGTAGCACCACTAAAACGATAAGTATACTGAATTTTTGTAGGCCCGCGAAGTCCTTTTTTGGTATTAATAGAAATTACGCCATTGGCACCTTTCGAGCCCCAAACAGCTGTAGACGCTGCATCTTTTAATACCGTAATGCTTTCAATATCATCTACATTGACACTTAATAAATCGGCGAAATTTTCCTGATTGGCACTTGCAAAGTCAAAATTATTGGCGGCAGGAGTTTCAAAAGGAATACCATTTACAACGATTAATGGGGCAGAACCCGAATTGATAGAAGTTACACCTCTTATTCGCATGGTGGAGCCACTACCGGCATCGCCCGAATTTCCGACAATATCCAACCCCGAAATCTGACCTTGCAAAGCATCGTCTACCGACGAAACAGACAATCCGGCAAGTTTCTTTAAACTAATTGTTTGCATTGCCATAGTAACTTCGCCCTGCTGTATATCTAACGTTCCGGTGTTTACCGTTCGTTTAGCCTGAACAGTTATTTCGTTTAAAGTTAAAACGTCTTCTAATTGAACATTAAATACTTTTCGGTCTGATATTGCAAGTATCTCAGTTTTAAAACCAATATATGATATTTTTAATTTATTGTTTCTGTTTTTAATCTTCATCGAGAAATTACCACTTGCATCTGTTGTGGACGACGACACAATGCGGTTATTCTGGTCAATTTCAACAACATTAACCATCATAAGTCCACCTTCCGATGCGGCAGTAACCCTACCACGGATATTATTATCGACCACATCGGCAGCGAATCCGGCTTGTACGCAAAAAGTGATTAAAAAGAGGGTCAGTATATTCTTTAACAGTTGCTTCATATTTTAATTATTAGATTCTATTGAAAGTATAACACATTGTCAATTTGATGAATAACTGCAAACGACGATGTTTCAATTTGAGTTGCATCTTTGGGATCGGCTTTATTAAACTTATAATCGCGTGCCATAATGTTATAAAGATTCTTGTCTTTCAATACACGGGCAGTACCGCCTTTAGCAGTTGTTAAAACCAAATCGTTTGCAGTACGTACGGTATTAATTGTCAAAAATCGTCCTGTAACAGCATCTAAAACAGCCGTTTCGTATTTAGCCGTTTTGGACGAACCATCGATATAAACTGAGTTGTCCTGAAAA
>JAIFKX010000209.1 GCA_020049335.1 Paludibacter sp.
CCGTGGTCGCCGGCATTACAATCTACAATATCCAAATAATGTATTTCGTCGAAATAATGTTTGGCAGCATAAGCGGTATAAATGCTGGTTACTCCCGGATCGAAACCGCATCCCAAAATAGCTGTCAGACCAGCTTTTTCAAACTTTTCCTTGTATGCCCACTGCCAGCTGTATTCAAAATGCGCTTCGTCTTTTGGCTCGTAGTTAGCTGTATCCATGTAGTTTACACCCGCTTCGAGGCAAGCATCCATAATGGTTAAATCCTGATAAGGCAAAGCTACATTTATCACCAATTCCGGTTTGTAAGCGTTAAGCAATATTACCAATTCAGGTACATTGTCGGCATCCACCTGAGCGGTTTTTAGTTCCACCCCATAACGGTTTTTAACATCGGCAGCTATCACATCGCATTTCGATTTGGTGCGGCTGGCCAACATGATTTCAGTAAAAATATCCGCATTTTGAGCTACTTTGTGAGCTACTACGGTTCCTACGCCTCCGGCGCCAATTAGGAGTATTTTTCCCATTTTTTTTATTGTTAGAATAGTTTTTATTTAAAAATTTATTGATTGAAAAAAGAAGTAAGTGGTAGATAATATTATATGATATATTTTTAGTATGACCCCCAAACCCCCTACTGGGGCATAGCCGTCAAGCTAATTTTATTCTGTGACCCCCAAACCCCCAAAGGGGGCTTTAAGACGCAGTATCTTTAATTTTTCATATCCCTTTTGGAGAATATGTCTTAGCCCCCAGTAGGGGGTTGGGGGTCATAAAACCACTAAATAAAATATCCCCTTCTTACAAATAATCCTTAGCTTGACGGCCATGCATTTGGGGGTTGGGGGTCGAAAAGTAAAAAAAATAAAAACATATCATTAATTATTTCGAATTACTTACTTTTATTTCCGAAGATATTTTAAAAAACTTTCGGTGTTAGTGTACTGTTTTGTCCTTCCCCTTTTAATAGCTTTAACCATACCTATATCTTCTTTCATAGCCGGCATTACACTTTCCAATTTTATTCGCATTGCTAAAGCAGTTGCTCTTTCGGCTGTATCTTTTGCGGAATCAGCCATCGACTGTGCAAACTCATCGGGATTTTCGTTGATAAGAAGTTGCATCTTCAAATCAATATTATTACGTTCATTATCTGTTTTAGAATTGCAGAACGCTTTTTTTAATACATCAATTTCTTGTTTCATACTGAATTTGACAAATCAGCTTTATGTTACTGATGTTTTTTTTAATCATAATGATATCTACAAGCGTAAATTAAAACAGATTGTTCTTTAACTTGGTATACCAATCGGTGTTCGTGGTCGATTCTTCTCGACCAATAGCCAGCCAAATCAAATTTCAGCGATTCGGGCTTCCCAATACCATCAGACGGATTTCGTTGAATATCTTTTATCAGTTCATTTATCTTTTTTAGTACTTTTTTATCTGTATTTTGCCAATAAAGATAATCTTCCCATGCATTTTTTGTAAATGTAATGAGCATATTAATCTTCTAAATTTGGTTGAACAATTTGCCCCGATTTCATTTGTTGAATAGATTCAAACAATCTGTCGGCATTTTTTTTTGAACTTAACAAATGCATTGTTTCGATTAAAGAATTATATTCTTCGAGCGAAATCAGAACTGAACCAACTCCCGATTTGCGCTTTATAATAAGCGTTTCATTATCATTTTCTACTTTGTCAAGAAATCCTTTTAAGCCAAGTCTGAATTCTGAGAAATTTGTTGCAATCATAGTTTTCGCATTATTATGTACTTAATTAGGCACAAATATAAGTACATTAATTGAAATAAACAATTAGAATTTAAAAATTCTACACCCGCTGTACCGAATTAATTTCTTTAATTTTCTTAATATTTTTACAAAGCAATTCAATATCCTCGGTATCGTGTACGGTAATTGAGAATAGCCCTACAAAAATGCCATCATTTGTATCAATGGTAATTTTGCTAATATTCCCACCAAATTTTTCGGAAACAACCTTTAGAATTTCAATCAGAACTCCTTGTTTATCAATGCCTTTTATCTCAAGGGTTTGAATAAACGAAAGCGCTTTGTGTGCAGCCCAATCTACCGAAATTATTCGTTGACCGTAACTCGATTTCAGTTTTGCAGCTTCGCGGCAATTGCGTTTATGAATGAAAAGGTTCTCGCTTTCGTCGACATAGCCAAGCACATCGTCGCCCGGTATGGGCAAGCAGCATTCGGCTAAATGATAAACTGTGCCCGCATATTCTTCGGTGAGTAGAAGTGTTTTCTTGCGATCAATTTTGTTTATCATTACCCCATCGATAGGCACAGTTTTAGGCTGTTTACTATCAGAGTTACCACCAAAAGGCATTTTGAGGTATTTTATAAATACATTTTGATCTTTGGGTTTAAATGTAATTTTGGCAATTTCGTCGAGATGAATCAATCCACGCCCCGCTTGTAGGTAAAGCGTACTGCGGTCGGTGAAATTGAAATGGTTCATAATCCGAACAATAATTTCATTTTCGGGTTTCAAATTTTTATTAGCCAATATCTCTTCAATCATGCGTTGTCCGTCGGCAGTAATTTGCTTTTCTTCTTTTTTGAAATACGCACGCAATTTGGATTTAGCACGAGCCGTTGACACATAATTGAGCCACTCGGGCATTGGCGATTGCTTTTTGGTGGTAATAATTTCAATCTGGTCGCCACTTTGAAGTTTGTAACTCAAGGGTACCAATTTGTGATTCACTTTGGCACCAATGCATCGCAAACCCAAGTCGGAGTGCAAAGAGAATGCAAAATCAAGTGCTGATGCACCTTGTGCTATTGTTTTTATTTCGCCCTTGGGTGTAAAAACAAAAATCTCGGAGGCAAAAAGATTAAGTTTGAAGGTATCCATAAAGTCGATAGCATTCGGCTCTGGACTTTCCAGCAATTCCTTTATGGTTTTCATCCATTTGTCGAGCTCCGAAATATCATCGTCCTCGCCCGACTTGTACTTATAGTGTGCCGCCAATCCTTTTTCGGCAATATCATTCATGCGTTTACTACGAATTTGGACTTCTACCCAGCGCCCGAGCGGGCCCATCAAAGTAACATGAAGCGCTTCATATCCATTGGCTTTGGGGTTGCTCACCCAGTCGCGAATGCGTTCGGGATGCGGTTTAAAGATTTCGGTAAGCGCTGAATAAAGCATCCAGCACTGATCTTTTTCGCTCGTTCCTGGTTTTGGTTCGAACACAATACGGAGCGCAAGCAAATCGAAAACTTCCTCAAAAGGAATATTTTTCGAATTCATTTTGTTCCAAATCGACGAAATGGATTTGACTCTCTCTTTCAAAAAGTAAGCGTAACCCATTTCGGCTAATTTTGCCTTTATGGGGTTTGTAAATTCGTTGAAAAACTGCAAGCGTGCTTCCTCATCAACAGCAAGTTTTTGTTCAATAAGCTGGTATTTATCAGGGTGTTCGTATTTAAAACTAAGGTTTTCGAGTTCCGTTTTAATACGAAATAAACCAAGGCGGTGTGCAAGTGGCGCATAAATATAGTTTGTTTCGCCAGCAATTTTAAATTGTTTGGCAGGAGGCATAGAGCCCAAGGTACGCATATTGTGTAGTCGGTCGGCCATTTTCACCAATACCACGCGAATATCTTCGGACATGGTGAGCAACAGCTTTCGAAAATTTTCGGCTTGTTCGGACGCTTTTTCGGCAAAAATGCCACCAGATATTTTAGTAAGACCGTCAACAATCTGAGCAATTTTTGGCGTAAAAAGATTTTCGATATCTTCTACTGTATAATCCGTATCTTCCACCACATCGTGGAGCAAAGCCGAACAAATAGAAGTTGAGCCCAAACCTATTTCGCGCACTACAATACGTGCCACAGCTAGCGGATGCATGATATAAGGCTCTCCCGAACGACGCCGAATGCCTTTGTGAGCAGCATGAGCAAAATTGAAAGCTTTTGTTATAAGTTCAATTTTTTGACGGTGGTTGGTGTTTCGATAATCTTCGAGTAGCGCCTCAAATTCAAACTGAATCTGTTCTTCTTCTGTTAGTAATTTTTGTTCTTCGTTCTGCATCATAAACAACTCATAAGCAATATGTTATTTTTTTGTCAAACCTTGTTACCTTCACAAAGCTAACAATGTTCAAATATAGGTCGAAAGTTTGAGTTAATCAGCATTTTAAAATAGGTTTTTTCATAAAAATAAATAAAAACTAAAGTTTTTATCGTTCCTTTTACTATTGCCATCTATTTATTCACTATTTGAACAATCAACACATCACCACATCACCACATCTCTTCCACATCCCATTCACCTTCCATTTTAGGTATAAAGATAATTATATTATTAATTAAACAAATATAAAACATATATATCATATACCTATATAAATATGCTTTATATATGTATTATATATGTATTATGTATGTATTATATATGTATTATTATAAAATGAAACTAAACTGAAACTTGAATGAGACTTGGAGATGTAGATTCAATGTCGTTAAGTTAGTGGAATGCAATAAAGAATTTTTAATACCGCCCCAAACCCCTAAAGGGCATAGCCGTCAAGCTAATTTTGCATATTTCCGCCCCAAGCCCCTAAAGGGGTGTTGATTAGTTTCGTCTATGAAAAACAACCAATCTGATATTGTAATTATCAATACTAATTTCTGTTCCTCGCAATTTATACCGACGCAGACGGGAGGGGTTAGGGGTGGATTTACAGGATCATTAATTCCCCGCAATTTATCCCGTTTAAAACGGGAGGCTTAACTTAACGACATTGGATGTAGATTACTAATTTGTAAAGAAAGAATCAGAGCTTTAGCCAAACAATTAAATAATTGGCTGTTTCGCATAAAGAATTGAGCGCATTAAATACATGCGCAAAAGTTCCAATAGATGATTTTTGTGCCCAAAAAATTTAACTCAAACCAAACCAAAAATTAATTAACAAATAAGCACTTAATCTGAATTGTTTTTTGTAGTTTTGTGGAGTTGAAAAAGCATAAAAATTAAACAAAAAAATTACTCAAATAACATATTGATAAAATACTGATATTAAACATTTTATAAATAGCATTTAGCTATTGTTCGCACGCTCGAAACCTGAGAAATTTCCTAAAGCGAACGCAAAAAAGATACAGTAAGCAAAATGCTCACGCCAAACGGCGTGGGCGTTTGACTTATCTTTTTGCGTGGGCTTCTCAGGGCCTCGAGCGTGGATAAGACGAAACTCACGCCTTTTTTTTTGCCGTGATTTTCCTTGTCTGACCAATGGCTGCTGCCTAGCAAGCCAATGACCAATTCTTCCATAACTCCTTATCACGCAAAGTATTTCGCTTACGAACTATCCAAGCGCGCCAATTCCGAATCTTCCGAGAAGTTTGGCGTTACGCTTATGGATGCGCAGGTGGTGCTCAATCCGCATCAGGTGGAGGCGGCGCTGTTTGCGTTTAAGTCGCCCTATTCAAAAGGAGCGATACTGGCTGACGAGGTGGGGTTGGGGAAAACCATTGAAGCGAGTATTGTATTGAGTCAGCAATGGGCCGAAAACAAACGGCACATTCTGATTATTTGTCCGTCGTCGCTTCGCAAACAGTGGATGAACGAATTAGCCGATAAGTTTTACCTCAAAGCGGAGGTATTGGAGCTT
>JAIFKX010000039.1 GCA_020049335.1 Paludibacter sp.
TTATAAAGTTACCAGTTTATTTCTTGTTTATTATTCATTCTTAAATAGTTGTTGGCTGCCGAAAAATGTCCACAACCAATAAAACCACGATACGCCGAAAGAGGCGAAGGATGCACCGATTTAAGAATCAGATTTCGGGTTGCATCTACTACCGAGGCTTTTTGCTGTGCAAAATTTCCCCAAAGCATATACGCAATTCCCTCACGCTTTTCATTTAACGCACGAATAACTGCATCGGTAAACACTTCCCAGCCTTTGCCCTGATGCGAACCAGCTTTGTGAGCTTCAACCGTTAATGTGGCATTCAATAGAAGCACTCCCTGTTCTGCCCAGCGGATTAAACTTCCCGATTTTGGCATTGGTAGTTGTAAATCGCGCTCAATTTCTTTAAAAATATTGAGCAGCGAAGGTGGAAAATCAATTCCATCATTCACCGAAAAACACAATCCATGTGCCTGACCTACGTTATGATAGGGATCCTGACCGATAATTACTACTTTCACTTTATCGAACGGACATGAATCGAAAGCCGCAAAAATATTTTTAGCTTCAGGAAAAACAAGCTTCGAAGTGTATTCGCTACGCACAAAAGCAGTTAAGTTCACAAAATAATCCTTTTCGAATTCATTTTGTAAAGCCTCTTTCCACGATTGTTCTATTTTTACATCCATAATTATGATTTCAAACTGCCCCAAGCCAATAGGGGACTTTATATATAATTTACATTAAATTATATATTTATTTCACATAACACACTGATATTAAACTAAATAAATAATCAATTTGAGTCATTTATATTTATCTACATTACATAAATGTTACTCAAAAGAAGGTATTTATTTAAAATCAAATACAAAGATATAACAATTGGAGGGATTATTGTGATAGTATTTCTTTAAAAACTGTAACCCATTTTCCTTTTCTATATCCATGCAATAGTTTGATAACTCTTTTAAAATTTCAATTATCATTTTAAAAACCCTAGTGATATTTTCATCAGGGCTTGTTTCATCAGTTCAAAAAGCATTATTTAGCATTAATCATTCGTCTATTAAACAGTTGATTGATTTGTAATTTTAAAGCATATTTTGATTAATTGATTTTATGCCTTTTTTAAAATATAGTACAAATTAAAGACGCCTCGAACAAATGCTCGAGGCGTTTTTACTATAAACTATTGACTATAAACTATGAACTATAAACTATATACTATAAACTATAAACTCATTTATACCCATCTTCGTGAACACTTTTCACTGAACGTCCCGAAGGATCATTCATATTTTTGAATGCAGCATCCCACTCCAAGGCAATAGGCGTACTACAAGCAACAGAAGGCACCGAAGGTACACATCGTGCAGCCTGATTGGATGGAAAATGTTTTTCGAAAATGCTTCGATAATAATACTCTTCTTTATTCATAGGCGGATTTACCGGAAACCTTTCGTTTACATGTGCCATTTGAAGGTCGCTTACTTGCGATGATGTCATTTCGCGCAGTGTGTCAATCCAACTGTAACCAACGCCATCGGAGAATTGCTCTTTTTGACGCCAAGCCACACTTTCGGGCAAAATTTCCTCGAACGCTTTACGTAAAATATATTTCTCCATTTTTCCATTTCCACACATTTTGTCTTTCGGATTGAGGCGCATAGCCACATCCATAAATTCTTTGTCGAGGAATGGTACACGTCCTTCAACACCCCATGCAGCCAACGATTTGTTGGCACGTAGGCAGTCGTACATGTGTAACTTGCTCAGTTTACGAACTGTTTCTTTGTGAAACTCTTCGGCACTTGGTGCTTTGTGAAAATAAAGATATCCACCAAAAATTTCATCAGCCCCCTCGCCCGAAAGCACCATTTTTACGCCCATCGATTTGATAACTCGCGCCAACAAATACATAGGTGTACTAGCACGAATAGTTGTAACATCGTACGTTTCGATATGGTAAATAACATCCCGAATGGCATCCAATCCTTCTTGAACTGTAAAATTAATTTCGTGATGAACGGTGCCAATATGGTCGGCAACTTTACGCGCTGCAGCTAAGTCGGGCGAACCAATTAAACCAACCGCAAACGAGTGTAACTGAGGCCACCAAGCCGCTTCGGTATTACCCGATTCGATGCGTTTGGCAGCAAACTTTTTGGCAACAGCCGAAATAATTGACGAATCCAAACCACCAGAAAGCAACACACCATAAGGCACATCGGCCATCAATTGACGTTCTACAGCATCCTCAAGAGCCTGACGCAAAGTATCGATACTTGATTCGTTGTCTTTAACTGCATCAAACTCCATCCAGTCGCGCTCGTACCATTTTGTAGGTTTGCCATCAGGACTATAATAATATTGACCTGGAAGAAACTCCTCTATAATCGTACAGTTTCCTTCCAGCGCTTTGAGTTCAGAACCAACATAATACACGCCATTATCGTCCCAACCTTGATAAAGAGGAATGATTCCTATGTGGTCGCGGCCAATCAGGAAAATATCATTTTCAATATCGTAAAGTGCAAATGCAAAAATTCCATTCAAATCTTCTAAAAAATCTGTACCTTTTTCGCGATACAAAGCCAAAATAACTTCGCAATCGGATTTTGTCAAAAACTCATATTTCCCTTCAAATCGATCACGAATTTCTTGATGATTGTAAATTTCGCCATTCACGGCTAAAACTAATTTTCCATCTTTGCTAAAAAGCGGCTGTTTTCCCGATTCTGGATCGACAATTGAAAGTCGCTCGTGTGCCAAAATGGCTTTATCGTTTGCAAAAATGCCAGACCAATCTGGCCCACGATGACGAATTTTTTTTGACATAGTCAAAATTTGTGGTCGGAGCTCTGCTGCCGACTGTTTTATATCAAATGCACATACAATTCCACACATAGTATTTTTTTATAATGATTTATGAATATCTTCAGCTACTTTACGTCCCTGCGCAATGGCACGAACTACTAAACTTGCACCAATAGCAGCATCTCCTGCAGCAAAAACTTTGGCTACATTGCTGGCATTTAGCTTATTGGTGGCAATATTTCCACGAGCGTCGAGCGACAATCCCAGCTCGGTAACCAAGCCTTCGTGAACAGGGTGCACAAAACCAAGAGCCAGAAATACCAAATCAGCTTTGATGGTTTCCAATTTTCCGGTTGGCTTCATATTCCAACGCCCGGTAGCATCTTTTGTCCATTCTACCTCCTCAACAATAACTTCTTCGAGTTTACCATCAGAGCCTTTGAAAGCAACCGTATTTAAGCTCCATTTTCGTTCGCAGCCTTCGAGATGCGAGCTCGATGTTTTGAGAATATTGGGATAATTAGGCCAAGGCGTATCTGGATTTTTACCTACTGGAGGTTTGGGTAAAATTTCAATTTGGGTAATTTTAGCAGCACCTTGACGATTTGATGTTCCCACACAATCGGAACCAGTATCGCCCCCACCAATAACCAATATATGTTTGCCTTTGGCATTGATAATTTCGCTTTCGGCAACATCTTCGCCCATAATCAATTGATTTTGCTGACTAAGAAATTCCATAGCATAATGAATGCCTTTTAGTTCGCGACCTTCGGGCGTAATATTGCGCGCATGTCCAGCTCCAATAGTTAAGCAAACAGCATCGAACGACTCCATTATTTCTTTACCAGATATTGATTTGCCTACTTCGCAATTATTTCGAAATAAAATACCTTCTGCTTCAAGTTGTTCCAAACGACGATCAATAACTGTTTTATTCAGTTTAAAGTTTGGAATGCCGTAGCGCAACAATCCACCAGGCTTACTGTCTTTTTCAAAAACAGTAACCGTATGTCCTTTGCGATTTAATTGTTGAGCAGCCGCCAAACCAGCAGGACCCGAGCCAATAACAGCAATTGTTTTACCCGTACGTGTTTTTGGTGGACGCGGTTTAATAAAACCTTCTACGAAACCAACCTCTGAAATAGAAGCTTCGTTTTCGCGAATGGTAACTGGAGCATCGTGTAAATTTAACACACACGATTTTTCGCAGGGTGCAGGGCAAATACGACCAGTAAAATCGGGAAAGTTATTGGTTTCGTGCATATTATCAATAGCCTCTTTCCATTTTCCTTTATACAAAAGGTCTTGCCACTCGGGCATTTTATTGCCAAGCGGACAACCCCATTGGCAAAAAGGAATACCACAATCCATACATCGAGAAGCCTGCAATTTGCGATCTTCACGGTTTAATGTCTGTTCTACCTCACCAAAATCGTGTATACGATCTTGCACCGGACGGTATCCGGCATCCTTACGAGGTATTGTTATAAATGCTTTAGGATTTCCCATATTATGTAAGAGAACCCCCAACCCCTAAAGGGGAGTATTAGGTTCGTATTTTTTAGTTTGTTATTATTAAAAGTTATTCTTAATAGTCGCGTTCTACTTGTGCAATTTTACGGTTAATTTCTTCCATTTTTTGTTCTTGAATCACTTTTTTGTATTCAATAGGAACAACTTTAATGAATTTATCGACATAATCGCGCCAATTATCTAGAATCCTTTTTGCCAAAGTGCTTCCTGTATATTTGTAGTGATTTTCGATCAGCGTTTTTACTTCACGATTATCATGGCTATCTTCGATAAGCGAAAGTTCGACCATTTCCATGTTACAGAAGAAATCGAAATTACCAATTTCGTCGAGCACATAAGCCACTCCACCACTCATACCCGCTGCAAAGTTACGACCTGTTTGTCCCAACACTACCGTTACACCGCCTGTCATGTATTCGCAGCAATGATCACCAGCACCTTCTACAACGGCTTTGGCTCCTGAGTTACGAACGCAAAAACGCTCACCTACAATACCATTTATATACAATTCGCCCGATGTTGAACCGTACAAAATAGTATTACCAGCTATTATATTATCTTCCGGTTTAAAAGTACACTCTTTAGGTGCCCTAACCACAATTTTACCTCCCGAAAGTCCTTTTCCAACATAATCGTTTGCTTCACCTTCGAGCTCAAAAAACATACCTTTGCTCAAGAATGCACCAAAACTCTGACCTGCAGAACCTTTGAAATATGCCTTAATCGTTTCGTCCGGCAAACCAACCTGACCATAACGTTTGGCAATTTCGCCCGAGAGCATCGCTCCCACTGTTCGGTCGGTATTTTTAATTTTGCTATGAATTTCAACAGGCATACACAAATCCAAGGCTGACATAGATTTTGAAATCAACGTACGATCGAGCACATTTTCTAATTTGTGATCTTGCGTTTTAACATTGTGTAAAGCATTGGTGTTATTTTCTGGCATATATAAAATACGCGAAATATCCACTTTTTCTATTTTCGATACCGAACCAATTTGTCGACGTTCAAGTAATTCGGCATGTCCGATAATTTCATTCAAACTACGATAACCCATTTCTGCTAAATGTTCGCGCACATCTTGCGCCAAGAATTGGAAGAAATTAACGAGATATTCGTGTTTACCCGTAAAATGCTTACGCAATACTTCATCTTGAGTAGCAACACCCACGGGGCAAGTATTCAAGTGGCATTTGCGCATCATAACGCAGCCAAGAACCAACAAACCGCTGGTGGCAAATCCAAACTCTTCGGCTCCCAAAAGAGCAGAAACAATGATATCGCGACCAGTTTTAAGTTGCCCATCAGCTTGTAAGCGAATTTGACCACGCAAATTATTCATTACAAGCGTTTGTTGTGTTTCGGCCAAACCAATTTCGATAGGCATACCCGCATGTTTAATTGAGCTCATGGGGCTTGCACCAGTGCCACCTTCGGCACCACTAATTAAAATTAAATCGGCTTTTGCTTTGGCAACACCTGCAGCAATTGTACCTACACCAGTTTCCGAAACTAATTTCACACTGACAGTAGCCGTAGGATTAATATTTTTCAAATCGTAAATGAGCTGAGCTAAATCTTCGATAGAATAAATATCGTGATGTGGTGGAGGCGAAATTAACGAAATACCTGGAATTGAATGTCGGGTTTTAGCAATAATTTTATCCACTTTATGTCCAGGAAGCTGTCCACCTTCGCCAGGTTTTGCTCCTTGCGCAATTTTAATTTGAAGTTCGTCGGCATTTACAAGGTATTCGGCTGTAACCCCAAAACGCCCTGAGGCAACTTGTTTGATAGCCGAACGAGCACTCAATCCATCTTCGCGTTTTTTGTATCGTTCAGGGTCTTCTCCACCTTCGCCCGTATTACTACGTCCGCCAATAATATTCATCGCAAAAGCCATTGCTTCATGCGCTTCGCGACTAATAGAACCATACGACATTGCGCCTGTAACGAAACGTTTCATGATATTTTCGGCTGGCTCTACTTCTTCGATATTAATTGGATTGCGTTTAAAATCCATTAAATCGCGAATAAAGATAGGATCTTCTTTATCATCAACAGCCGCTACGTATTCTTTGTATTTTTCGTAACTACCTGTTTTAGTGGCAATTTGTAATCGAGCAATTGTTTCAGGATTCCAAGCATGGTCTTCGCCATTCCGGCGATATGCATAGCGACCCAAATTTTCGAGCGTCGACAAATCCTCACCTTCGGCAGGGTGAAAAGCTTGATTGAACGAGTCTAACACTTCATTTGTCAAATCGTCCATATCAATACCTTCAATTGACGAAGCTATACTTTTAAAGTATTTTGATAATAATTTAGATGAAACACCCAAAGCTTCGAAAATGTGAGCGCCACGATAACTACGCAGCGTAGAATTTCCCATTTTGGAAAGCACTTTCAACAAACCTTTGTTTACAGCTTTGATATAATGTTTCATAGCTGTATCGAAATCCATGCTAATTTCGCCAGATTTAATTTTGTCGTTGATAATAGCAAAAACCATGTATGGATTTACGACATTGGCACCAAAACCAAACAAAAGAGCAAAATGCATCACTTCGCGTGGTTCGGCCGACTCCACCACAATATCAATTTGCATGCGTTTGCGTTTTTCTAACAAATACAAATGCACAGCCGACACAGCCAATAACGAAGGAATTGGAGCTTTATCAACACATACGCCACGATCGGAAAGCACAATATAATTATGACCTTCATCTACGGCTTTTTCGACCGACACACACAAGGCCTCAATGGCTTTTTCCAAGCCTTCGCGTCCAGTTTTGGGGTCAAAAAGCATTGGTAGTGAAATGGTTGAGAATCCTTTATATTTGAGATTCATCAAAATATCAAATTGAGGATTGGTAAGAATTGGACTTTTCAATTTCACCATCTTACAAATTTCGTTTGCAGGCTCCAACAAATTTTGGTTAATAGAACCAATAAAACCCGTTAATGACATAACCAACTCTTCGCGAATTGGATCAATAGCAGGATTTGTAACTTGAGCAAATTGCTGACGGAAATAGTTAAACAAGCGCTGTGGTTTATCAGAGAAAACCGATAAATTCACATCATTCCCCATCGACGAAGTAGGTTCGTACCCATCATTTGCCATAGGAATAATAATACGCTCCATGTCTTCTTTCGAGTAACCAAAAGCGTGTAAAAGCGTCTGATAATCAGCCAAATCTGTTTTAACACTTCGACCCGACGAAATATCTTCAATATTAATACAATTCTGATTCAACCATTCGCGATAAGGAAATGCTTTTGCAAGACCCTCTTTCAACTCCGTATCGTAAAATATTTGACCGGTTTCGGTATCAACCATCAACATTTTACCAGCTTTCAATCGTCCGTTTTCTTTAATGCGCTCTGGGGAAAATTCAATAGTTCCAGTTTCAGAAGCTACTACCATTAAATTATCGTGTGTGATAAGATAACGTGCAGGACGCAAACCATTACGGTCGAGCATACCACCAGCGTACCGACCATCACTAAACAATAATGTGGCAGGACCATCCCATGGTTCCATAAATGTACTGTGATATTCGTAGAAAGCACGCAAATTATCCGAAATAGGATTGCGTTTGTTGTGGCTTTCGGGAACCAACATAGCCATAGCATGTGGCAAACTTTTGCCCGACATAATGAGAAATTCAAGAACATTATCCAACGAAGCGCTATCGCTCATTTTGGGTTGACAAATCGGATAGAGTTCTTTGAGGTCGCCAAGTTGCTCCGAATTAAGCACACTTTCGCGACTTTCCATCCACTGACGGTTACCACGAATAGTATTAATTTCGCCATTGTGTCCGAGCAAACGGAAAGGCTGAGCCAAATCCCAAGTTGGAAAAGTATTGGTACTAAAACGCGAGTGAACAAGAGCAATTCCGCTTGTTAATTGTTCGCTTTGCAAATCGGTAAAATACTCACGCAATTGCATAGGAGTAAGCATTCCCTTGTAAACCATTTGTTTAGTTGATAAGCTGACAACATAAAACTCACGTGCGCGTGAAATTTCAGTATTCATCAATGCTTTTTCAATTTTCTTACGAACAACGTACAATTTAATTTCAAGTTCTTGTTGCGAACTACATCCCGTAACAAAAATTTGAATCACCTTTGGTTCGTTAGAAGCCGAAATTTCACCCAGACAATCTGAATTGACAGGCACATCACGAATTTCCAACAAATTCAAATTTTCTTTTTGAATGTGTTCTTTGATTAAATTGATGCAAAATTCCGATTTCTTTTGGTCTTTGGGTATAAAAACAAGTCCTGTTCCGTATCTGCCTTGAGCCGGAACAGGAATGCCCTGAAGTAAAATAAATTCGTGTGGAATTTGAAGCAAAATACCTGCACCATCACCAGTTTTGTTATCGGCACTTTCGGCACCACGGTGTTCCATGTTCTCGAGAACTTGTAAACCTTTTTCAACAATTTCGTGCGATTTTTCGCCAAAAAGGTTTAATACAAGTCCTACGCCACAAGCATCATGTTCGTTTTGAAATGAATACAGCGAACGCTGCTCATATTCATCTATTTTTAACGGGATTGAAGTCATAATTGAAAATATTTAGTAGAGATTTCGTGCTGAAACCATTCGATCAGAAAGTTAGTTCTATTGTAGCGAAATAGTGGGATAGCTTAATTTTAAGCCTCCCACTAATTAAAGTTTGAAATAATACAACCCTATATAAGAGTGTGTTATCTAATGAAAAGCATTTCGCGATATTTTGGTAGCGACCACATTTCGTCGTCAACAATCAATTCTAATTTGTCAACATTATAACGAATTATATCGAAATAAGGAATTACTTTTTCGTGATATGCTACTGCTTTTTCGTATTCGTGTTCAATTTTATTTACCGAACGACGCATGTCAACCATATCATCAACTGCATTTTTGATGGTAGCAACACGTTCGCCAATTTCAGTAATCAATTGACTATTTAGTTTGCTTAAGCTTTCAGCTTTATCGGCAGCAAAAGTTGCTTTAATTTTGAAAACATTATCGAGCAATAAACTTTGGTAGCGAGTGGCAACTGGAATAATATGGTTCAATGTTAAATCACCCAAAACACGTGCTTCAATCTGTATCCATTTTGTGTAAGTTTCCCATTTCACTTCGTTACGAGCTTCCAATTCTTTTTCGGAAAGTACGTTTAACGATTCAAATAATTTTACCGAAGATTCAGTAGTGTTTGCTTTGATAATTTCAGGAACACTTGTTTCGCAATCCAAACCACGTTTTGCTGCTTCAATTTTCCATTCGTCGCTGTAGCCATTACCATCAAAACGGATAGCTTTCGAAGCTTTAATGTATGATTTAATTACTTCAAAAATAGCTTTTTCTTTTGTTGCACCAGCAGCCATTTTAGCATCCACGTCCGCTTTGAACTCAAATAATTGAGCCGCAACAGCAGTATTTAAAGTGGTCATTGCCGACGAGCAGTTTGCCGACGAACCCACAGCGCGGAATTCGAAACGGTTTCCGGTAAATGCAAAAGGAGAAGTACGGTTACGATCGGTATTATCAAGAAAAACTTCAGGAATGTGTGGAATATCCAATACCATTCTTTTTTTGTCGTCGATTAAAATAGCTTCTTCACTGGTACTATTTTCTAATTTATCGAGAACAGCTGTTAACTGAGTACCCAAGAAAGCAGAAATGATTGCTGGAGGAGCTTCGTTTGCACCCAAACGGTGAGCATTTTGAGCAGTCATAATCGAAGCTTTCAGTAATGCATTGTGTTTGTGTACAGCCATCAAGGTAGTAGTGATGAATGTAATAAACTGCAAGTTTTCTTCAGCCGTTTTGCCTGGTGAATAAAGTACAACGCCAGTATCGGTTCCAAGCGACCAGTTATTGTGTTTTCCAGAACCGTTTACGCCAGCGAAAGGTTTTTCGTGCAATAAAACACGGAAACCATGACGACGAGCTACACGTTTCATAATCGACATCATCAACAAGTTTTGATCCACAGCCAAATTACATTCTCCATAAATTGGAGCAAGTTCAAACTGATTTGGAGCAACTTCGTTATGACGAGTTTTAGCAGGAATGCCATATTTATATGCCTCAAATTCAATATCTTTCATAAACGATGCTACACGGGTAGGAACTGCACCAAAATAATGGTCTTCCATCTGTTGGTTTTTAGCCGATTCGTGTCCAATTAAAGTACGACCTGTCAACATTAAGTCGGGGCGAGTTACAAATAAACCTTCATCGATAAGGAAGTATTCTTGTTCCCATCCTAAATAGGCGTTTACTTTTTTCACTTTAGGGTCGAACAACTGACAAACAGCAGTTGCAGCTTTATCAACAGCAGCCAATGCTTTTTTCAGCGGTGCTTTCATATCCAACGATTCGCCGGTATACGAGAAGAAAATAGTAGGGATAACTAAGGTATCGTCAACAACAAAAGCAGGTGAAGTAGGATCCCAAGCTGTGTAACCACGAGCTTCGAATGTACTACGAATACCTCCATTTGGAAACGATGAAGCATCTGGCTCTTGTTGAGCTAATAATTTACCCGAAAAATCTTCGATAATTTCTTCGCCTGGAGCACCTACATAATCTATAAATGAATCGTGTTTTTCGGCCGTTCCATCTGTCAACGGTTGAAACCAGTGTGTGTAATGGGTAGCACCTAAGTCGGTAGCCCAATTTTTCATACCCGAAGCAATCTGATTAGCAAGCGAAATTTCCAAAGTAGCTCCCTGATTAGTAACACCTTTGAGGGCTTTAATGGTATCTTTTGATAAGTATTTAGACATAGCAACGCTGTTAAATACATATTTTCCATAATAATCAGAAGTGTATTTAGCAGGTGCTTCTACACACAAAGCCTTTTTCTTGAAAGCTTCTTCTACAGCTTTAAATCTTAACGTTGACATAATTGTTTGAATTTATTTAGTTGTTATTTGATAATTTATATTTTTTAATTGCTATTGCTTACGGTGTGATTAAAATGCAGTGCAAAATTAATAAAAATGTAAGTTTTTTCCAATTATTTGCTATGCTATAATAGTTAAATAAGCATTAATATACCATTCATTAAGTAAAACTACTATTTTTACTTCATATTAAAAGCAAAAAACATATTTTTTATTCGAATTAAAACATTGAACTCTAAAATCTTATTGTTTTTTAAAGTTTTTATGCCTGCATTTTAAATATCATTAATACGACATTATAACCAATTCAATGACAAATTGTTCACTATTTTAAAATAAATAGCACATTTAGAACGAAATTTAGGGCAATAATGCAAACAAAACAAGATTTATTCAAAATGAAAAACAGGACATTACCATCGATAAAATTGATAGCATAAAAAAAAGACAGACCACTTCATCCCGAAGTAGTCTGCCTTGAAACAATAAAACTAAAAAACACACGATATAGTCATCTTTGAGAGTGTTAAATCAAAGGGACTTTTTATTATTAAAAACTAATTTAATCAAAATTAGTATAAGCCGTTTCACCATGTTGTGTTTCGTCCAAACCAATAGCTTCTTCTTTATCAGTTACACGCACACCAACTAATTTATCGGTAATTTTGAACAAAATAAATGTTCCTACTCCCGAGAAAACAATTGTTGCGAGAGTTGCAATTGCTTGCGTTCCCAATTGAGCCATATTGCCATAAGCAGCACCACTATAAGCCGATTGTATAGCGGGAGTAGCAAGTATACCTGTTAGCAATGCTCCCAAAATACCACCAATACCATGAACACCAAATGCATCCAACGAATCGTCGTATCCAAGACGGGGTTTTGCCCACGCTACCATAAAGAAACAAACTAAAGATACAATCAAACCAATAATTAACGCTCCACCAACGCCTACAAATCCAGCAGCGGGAGTAATTGCGACTAAACCACCTACTGCACCAGTACTTATACCTACCACAGTGGCACGTTTGTCGATAATCCATTCCAAAGCAGCCCAAGTAAGTGCGGCAGCAGCGGCAGCAATATGTGTAACCATCAATGCGTTAGCAGCAAGTCCGTCGGCAGCTAAACCGCTACCTGCGTTGAAACCAAACCAACCTACCCAAAGCATAGCTGCACCCATTACTACATACGTAATATTGTGAGGTGGTAATGCATGGTTTTTATAATCACGACGTTTTCCTAACATTAATGCTGTAACAATGGCAGCAATACCAGCATTAATGTGTACAACAGTACCACCTGCAAAGTCAAGAGCTCCCATTTTGAACAACCAACCATCGCCCGACCACACCCAGTGCGCAACAGGATTATAGATAAAAATTGACCAAAGTACAGAGAAAAGCAAAAAGCCTTTAAATTTGATACGTTCGGCAAAAGCACCAATAATAAGAGCCGGTGTAATTACGGCAAACATACATTGAAACATGATAAACAAAATGTGAGGAATTGTTCCGATAGTTCCACCATCAGCTGTTGGCTGCGAATGTGAGATATAATACGGACTTAAATCGTTGACACCAATTCCATTCAAAAAGGCCCAATCAAATCCACCAAAATAAGGTTTTAACCATTCGATTGAACTTGAGCCAAATGCATTACTATAACCAAACATAACCCATTGGATACTAATAACAGCTACAAGTATAAAAACTTGCATAAATACGCTCAATACGTTTTTACGACGTACCAAACCACCATAAAACAATGACAATCCAGGAATTGACATAAATAAGACCAACGCCACTGCCACAATCATCCAAGCTGTATCGCCAGCATCAATAGTTGGCGTTATTGCCGCAACGTCCTGAGCCATCAGTGTGCTACCTAACCCTGCAATAAGTGCAAAGAGAAATACTATATATTTTTTCATCTTAATTTTCTAATTTCTAATTTCTACATTCTAATTTAATTACTCCGCATTGTATAAAGCTTCAGGACCCGATTCGCCATTGCGGATACGGTATGTTTCTGAAATGTCGTATACAAAAATTTTTCCATCGCCCTGCTCACCTGTTTGTGCAGATTGAATAATAGTTTTTACCGTTTTTTCGGTATTCACATCCCGAACTACAATAGAAATCATTCGGCGTTGAATGTAGCCTGATTTAAAAACCTGACCGCGAACCACCTGCTCTTCAGTCGATTTGCCGAGACCTGTAATGTCCCAATACGAAAACCAATCGATGTCAGCATCATACAATGCTTGTTTTACATCTTCAAATTTCGATTTACGAATAATTGCTTCAATTTTTTTCATTTTACTTGATATGTTATTGTTGTGTTTGTTTTATTGCAAAAAAATCTGTGTGTGTGTGTGTCTAATAATTAACCATTAATAATTAACAATTAACAATTAATAATTAACCATTAATAATTTAGTTTTATTAAAAAGCGTACAAAAAATTACTAATGCACGCTTTTCTAAATAAATCTGATTTAAAAAATCAATTGTATGCTTTTTCTCCGTGTTCGTAATAGTCCAAACCGTTTTCTTCTTCTTTTTTGCTAACGCGAATTCCCACTGTGTATTTCAAACCATAGAACAATACCAATCCACAAGCTATAGACCATGCAGCAACTGCTCCAACACCTATAAATTGAGTAACTAATAAATCGGTTCCACCACCGTAGAATAATCCTGTAATACCGTTGCCTTTAGCAAATAAACCAACCATTAATGTTCCAAAAACACCATTGATACCGTGAACTGAAATAGCTCCAACTGGATCATCAATTTTCACAACATTATCAAAGAATTCAACTGCAAGCACTACTAATACACCAGCCATTAAGCCAATAAGTATTGCTCCACCAGGAGTTACCGTATCACAACCTGCTGTAATGGCAACTAATCCTGCTAATACACCATTTAAAGTCATGCTTAAGCCCGGTTTGCCATATTTCATCCAAGTGAAAGCTAATGTTGCTATACCTCCAGCTGCTGCTGCTGCATTGGTTGTAACAAATATATTTGCTACTAATTCAGGATTAGAAAGACTTAATGTTGAACCTGGATTAAAACCAAACCAACCTAACCAAAGAAGGAATACGCCTAAAGTACCAATTAAGATATTGTGCCCTGGTATTGCAGTTGCTTTGCCATTTTTGTATTTACCAATACGTGGTCCTAAAACCGCTGCGCCTACTAAAGATAACCAACCTCCTACTGAGTGAACAACGGTTGATCCAGCAAAGTCATGGAATCCCATTTGAGCCAACCAGCCACCACCCCAAATCCAGTGTCCTGATATTGGATAAATGATAACAGAAATAAATGCACTGTAAATTAAGTACGAACTAAATTTTGTACGTTCCGCCATTGCTCCCGAAACAATAGTTGCTGCAGTTGCTGCAAAAACTAATTGGAAGAAGAAGAATGCCATATTTGGTATGCCAGCTGGTGCGTGGTTTACTTCCGAAAATGGTTCAAATGCACCAAAAAAGCCTGTTCCAGCTCCAAACATAATTCCGTAACCAACCAACCAAAAAACTACTGTTCCAATACAAAAGTCCATTAAGTTTTTGAACAATATGTTCGTTGTATTTTTCGAACGTGTAAATCCGGCTTCTACCAAAGCAAAACCTGCTTGCATAAAGAAAACCAATGCGCCTGTAATAAGAATCCAAAACGTATCGACGCTTGCTGCTAATGTTGTAATATCCATAATGTATAATTTTTAGATAATTATTCTTTAATATATAATGATTCAGGACCCTTTTCACCTGTACGAATACGAACCGATTCGTCGATAGTCGAAATAAAGATCTTTCCATCTCCCAATTCTCCCGTACGACCAGCTTTTACAATGGCATCGGTAGCTGCGTCCACAAATTTTTCGCGGCATACAAACGAAATTACCCTACGCTCAATTAAGCGAGTTTCGTAAACTGTAGCACGGAAAATCATATTTCCTGCTTTTTCGTTCCCAACACCGGTTACATCCCAGTAGGTAAAGAAATCAATACCTGCTGCATGCAGGGCTTCTGTAACGTCGTCGAATACAGATTTTCTGATAATAGCTTCAATTTTTTTCATTTTAATATTTTTATAATTGTATAAATGAGAATATCTTTTTATTGAATATTGAGTGTAGGTAAATTCGGATTACCCAACTCAATACTCAACAATTAAAATCTATATTATAATGTAATACCTGCTACAAAAAAGAACTGTTCCGATTTTGGATTTAAGATTACACTTGCTTTCAATGGGATAGAGAAGGTGTCGGTAATTTTTAACTCTTTCGTAGTCGACGCACCAATATTCAGAAGTGCAAATTTTCCATCGGCGCTATATACCTCATTTCCAGCCCCAACAAATACACTTACTTTATCAAAAGCGTAACCGGCTTCAAAATACATGTCGCTGTTTACATTTAATAAATAATTTCCCGATAGTGAAAAACTGCCAGCTGTATAGCCTAAATTTAACTCAAGTGCATGCGAACCACCTTTGTCATAATTGAAAAACGTATTACCTGTGTAATAATAATCTGTAAGTCCTGCACTCAATCCAAATCCAAAAGTGTATTTTGCATACAAATCGGCTTCCTGCATCAACGAGCCCGAAAGTTCAGATAATGCTGTTGAACCCCATGCACCAATTGAAAAACCACCTGTTGTAAAATCAAAAGTTGGCTGAACTGCTACACCCGATTGAAAAGTACCACGCCATACATACGAACTAACTACATCAGCTGATGCTTTAAACTCCTGTGCTTTTACACTACTTGTTGCTGCTACTAAAGCAACCATTGCTACTGCGAAAAATTTTACTGTTTTCATACTTTAAAAAATTAATTGTAATTAATAAAAAAATTAATACTTATTCGATTATTTAATTTCCTGTTTTAATATCAAAATGATACGCTATTTTATTTTTTAATATCATTATGTTTTAAATACTTTGCAAAGATAGACTATTTGATATATTCAAACCAAATAATTACACAATTTAATAGCACTTTTTTTATCACATTTTCAATTTGACAAGATTATGCCATTTATAATATCATTTTAAAACATATTTAGCTCCATTTGCACAAATATGAAAGCTGCTATTTTACAAAAGTTACATAAATGTAATATTATATTTTACGAAAAGACATGAAAAAGCCCTAAAGAATTGATTTTATTCAAATTCTTTAGGGCTTTTTGTATCAAAAATAGCACTTTTGTTACAAAATACCTGCTATTTGTTTTATTTGAACTATTATATCGTTAGCAAAACCAGCGGCCTCTTCCATGGAGGCAGCTTCGGAATAAATACGAATTATAGGTTCGGTATTCGATTTACGCAAATGCACCCAACCCGTTGGGAAATCAATTTTCACACCATCTACATCGTTTACATCGTATTGTTGGTGATTTTGTTTTATCACTTTTAATACATTATCTACATCAATGGCTGGAGTAAGCTGAATTTTATTTTTCGATATGTAATATTCTGGATACGTTTTGCGTAGCTCCGACACTTTCAACTTCGATTTGGCCATCATAGTCAAAAACAAAGCAATACCCACCAAGGCATCGCGTCCGTAATGACTAGCTGGATAAATAATGCCGCCATTACCCTCACCGCCAATAATGGCATTGGTGGCTTTCATTGCGGTAACTACATTTACTTCGCCAACGGCTGCTGCGGTATAAGTGCAGTTGTGTTTTTGAGTTACATCGCGCAAAGCACGGGTCGAACTCAAGTTCGAAACCGTATTTCCGGGTGTGTGTTGCAGCACATAGTCGGCAATAGACACCAATGTATATTCTTCGCCAAACATCGAACCGTCTTCGCTAATAATTGCTAAGCGATCTACATCGGGGTCTACCACAAAACCAACATCTGCCCTACCCTGCTTCATTACATCGGCAATAGCCGTTAAATGTTCGGGCAATGGTTCGGGATTGTGCGGAAATTGTCCGTTAGGTTCGCAGTAAAGTTCTTCAATTTTTGTTACACCCAGCGCATTGAGCAATTCGGGCAACACAATGCCACCAACAGAATTGACACAATCGATAGCCACCCTAAAATCGGCAGCTATAATTGCTTCAACATCAACCAAATCGAGCGACAAAACAGCCTGAATATGCTTTTCGTTGTAAGTATCATCCAGCGTTAATTTTCCAAGATCATCTACATCGGCAAACACAAACGATTCTTCAGCAGCAATCTGAAGTACATTCTCGCCCGCTTTGGCATCAAGAAATTCACCCTTTTCGTTTAAAAGTTTTAGTGCATTCCATTGCTTGGGGTTGTGGCTGGCAGTAAGGATAATGCCTCCGGCAGCGCTTTCCATGGTTACAGCCAATTCGGTTGTAGGCGTTGTGGCCAATCCGATATTTACCACATCGAAGCCCATACCAAGTAAAGTGCCCACAACCAATTGATTCACCATTTCGCCCGATATGCGCGCATCGCGACCAACCACTATTTTTTTCGAATCGGTTGTTTTATTTACCTTAATATAAGTTGCATAGGCAGCTGTAAACCGTGCAATGTCGACCGGATTAAGTCCATCGCCCACATTACCCCCAATGGTACCTCTGATACCAGAAATTGATTTGATTAACGTCATATACTTTTGTCTAAAGTCAAAGGTCTGAAGTCTGAAGTCTATTTTCTGTTGTCTTAAAACTTTCGTCATTAGACTTTTGACCTTTGTCCTTAGACCTTTGTCGAATTATTTATTGATTTTGATATAAACATCGTAGCCATAAGGAATTACGGCAGATTGATCGGCTGTGAAGCCTAATTTAGAATAAACAATAATTCTAGCTTGAGCTTTGTTGTATTTCATATACGAAACAGCCTCGTGCCAGCCTTTACAGCTTGTTGTGGTTTGTGTAAAGTCGTAGTAATTAAACGTTTTCGGGTACGAACTATCGGTAGTATTATAAAAAAAAGAAGTATCTGGATTAGCTTCTAATGTATATTTTTTATAACGAAACACAACTTCGTCGTTCACTTCCAACGAATCGGAAGCAGTATCGCCGGCATCAGTTATATTAATGTATAAACCAGTCGATGTTTTGTAATAAACGTTTTTGGGATAAGGAACAGAAGTAGGTTCAGTTTCGACTACCGTTATATTATTTCTGGAAATAAAATCGGCAATCAGCGCTTTTTCAGTTTTCAGCTGATCGGAATAAGTAATATCATTATTACAAGATGTGAAAATAAACATCAACGAAAAAGTAAAAAGAGCTATTTTGAGAACTAACTTCATAATTGTTGAAATAGATAATCTGAATGAAAAATAAGAATATATATACACTAATATTTATTTGCAAATATCCGATTATTCTTTCAAATCAAAAAGTTAAGAATGATAAATAACAGGAATTAGCATATAATAATTAATAAACCCCGATTAATTTAAGCAGAAATTAAATTATTTTGATTTTTTAACTATAATAATATTGCCTATTTCAAAAATTATTCTGAATTTTGCAGAGTAAACAAACAGATAAATTTTTCATAGTTAAGGTTTAGGTTAAAATGTGGCAAAGGGTGGCTGTGAAGCTCCCCTTTGTTTTT
>JAIFKX010000033.1 GCA_020049335.1 Paludibacter sp.
TATTAAACGTGCCGTGCTGTGTACGATGCCCTTCGTCCACCAACACAAAAATATCATGACTATCCAACGGTTCTTTTATTTTCTTTATCGCCGCCACAAACTTATTGATAATGGTGGTTACCACCGCATCACTTTTGCTTTGCAACAACTCCACCAGCCGTTGCCCGGTACTGGCATTTTCCACAAACCGACCACATTTGCGAAAAGTGCCTGTAATCTGACTATCCAAATCGGTACGATCGGTTACCAACACGATTTTTGGATTACGAATACTTTTTTCCATAGCAATGGCCTGAGCCAGCATTACCATGGTTAGCGATTTACCACTTCCTTGGGTATGCCAGATAACGCCTCCCTTGCGCCGACCACCTTCAATTTGAAGCATCCGTTGCATGGCTTTCTTGATGGCAAAAAACTGCTGATAACGGGCTATCTTTTTATCTCCATTATCATATAGTATAAAGTCAAAAATCAACTCCAAAAGCCGTTCAGGACGACACAAACCATACAAATATTCATCCTGTACCGTGGGTTGTATGGTTTCCGTTTCCAAATCGTCGAAGTACTGACGCACATACCGGAAACGATCACCAAACAGTTTGTCTTTTTGTTCTATTGTAAGAGGTTGATTCTTTAGCTCTTGTAACTCTGCTCTGTACTGCTTTTCCTCGGCATCATTTTCAAACTTCTCCGTCCATTTTGCCCAAAACTTTTCGGGTGTGCTGTTGGTGGCATACGACCCATCCTGTGTGGACAGGCTCAGTGTCAATTGGGAATAAACATACAAACTTCGTATGCCATCTTCCTGCTGATTACGTAAATGCTGACTGATAGCCTGCTCCAAGGGGTTTTTCATATCCGGACGCTTGCACTCAATCACACACACCGGAATACCGTTGATAAAAAGCACTATATCCGGACGGTAATGCTCCTGACTGGTGCTGCGCACCACGCTGTATTCTTCGGTTACATGATATACATTATTCTCGCGGTTTTCCCAGTCGATATATTGCACCGTAATGCTTTTTTTATCGCCATCGAAACTCTGCTCGAAGGTTTTACCCAAGGTAATCAGATTA
The DNA here is from genome assembly GCA_020049335.1 of Paludibacter sp. Taxonomy (GTDB): domain Bacteria; phylum Bacteroidota; class Bacteroidia; order Bacteroidales; family Paludibacteraceae; genus Paludibacter. The sequence goes on from JAIFKX010000033.1 coordinate 1,080, forward strand.
TAAAGCGTTTCGCTGGCTGCAATATAGCCTTCGTTCATAGGCAACTCCTTTAACGCTCGGATGCCGTTTTCTATATTGGCATCGCTGATATAGGTAGTTTTGGTGGAGCTTATCCGTTTATCCGAATTAATAGCTTTTAACTGCTTGCGCAAAATATCTTCGAGCAATACATTACTCGTTTTTCCAGCACGCAGATTCTCTGCTTCCGTGGGCGAAAGATAAGTATAACCCAACTTTTGCAGCATCTGCAAAGCGGGTATCTGACTGATATGGTCTTCTTTAAAGGAGGGGACGTTCATAATTTTAATACTTTACTGAGAATTTTATGTCCAATATGGAGAATAAAAATAGTCCTTTCAAAATTCAATATGGAGAATAAGAACTTCAATATGGAGAATTTTTCACGTTACATAAGAGCCTTATATACAGCATATTTAAAGTTTTACAAGAGATAATATAAAGAAAAATAAGCCAATACGGATAATTGAAACACTTTTTCAGTATGATTAAATATGGAGAAAATAAAACTTAATATGGAGAATTGATTTGTTGTCATTGCTTTCATTTTAGTTGTACTTGTTTCTTAAATACTCTAAAACTGAATTAGTCAAAAGATCAGCTCTTAAATTTTCAAAATCTTTAGTTAGTGAGTATCGAGTTCCTCTCAGCTGTCCTTCTGATTTAAGTATTTCCTCATCAACCAATTTCCCAACCAAATATTTTATCTGATTTCTTGACAAAGTATCTTTCAATAAGTCTTTTAGGTCGTTTATTTTAACAACACGACCCTGTATAGCAAGTAATAATGATTCAACTTCTTTAACAATATAATTTCCAATTGTCAGTTCTTCTTTTGCTAACTCCTGATATTCTTTTGATAATGTATATTTATGAGTATGACCGGAAAGCTTTACAATTAATCCAATTCTATCCAATTGTTCAACAATCTCGGGATTTAAACCCTGCAACAAGCCATTATGAATTTTATACAGCGTAATTATTTGCTCAACACCTAGTTTTGGCTCTCTATCACTGTTTTGATATTGCGACACAAAAACATGAAATGCTTTATTTATTATTTCAGTTTTCAAAACAAGTGATACCTGAAACATGTCGGAACTTTTATAATCAGGTTCAGTTTTACCTTCAGACAAAGTAATAGAATAAATCTTATCAACTCCCTGACCACTTCTTTCAACCAATCCCGTTTTTTCTAGGATTTCTGTCATTAACCGACAACGTGGCGTACTACTGACAGTAAGTATATTATCAATATTAACCCCTTTGGGAAAGCCACCGGGATTATTTAAATTGATTTTCTTAGGAAATTGTTTTATAACAACTTCGCTGGTTAATGAATAGTCACGATGAGCTACTGCATTCAGAACAGCTTCACGAATAACTGCCTCATTAAAATCATACAGATCGAAGATGTAAGCTCCAGATTGTATCGGGTGTTTTTTATTTAATGTCGGTTGATTTACAAGTTGCCAAACTGTATCAATTGCCAAAAACAATGGGTCTTCTATTGAAACACGAGAATCGTGATGAGTTTGAGTTTCGGTATTTCTAAATTCCCAAATAATCTTACTTTGTGGTAGTTTTTGCAGAATAACTTCTTTTTTGCCCAAAAGAATTAATGCAGCGTAATTAAGTTTCGCATCAGCTATAAGTTTTAAATCGGTTAGCACTTGCATTGTGCTAAGCTCCTTGAATGCCGGATTATTTTGCTTACGAGCATAGCTTTCTTTCATTTTTCGAATGGCAGATTCATCCAATCCATCAACGCTAAGACCTTCACAAATTTTGGCAGAAAAATCAGGCTCTTGTTCTGATAAAATTGAAAACATTTCCTCATCACTCATATTGCGCAAGCTTTCACCAACTCGCATTAAAGGTACTCCTTCAAATTTCAGCATTTTCCCGACTGGGCGAGATGGAATTTTAGTTACTAATACCCTCTTTCCATCCTCATATAATTCTTCAAAACTGACCCTAATACCTAGACGAGCATATGTTTCATCTTCTAAATCACCAACTTTACCGTTAGCAAAATCTGTCCCAACTACAGCATGAGGTGTTTTGTCTGCCATACCCATCACAAACATTCCGCCACCTTCATTAGCAAATGCAACTACATAACCCAAAAAGCACTTACGTCTTTCTTCTTGTGCTGCATGTGAGCCTCCGGCATAAGGATAATTTCGTTCAGCAGCTTTGAATTCTACTTTATCTTCGCTTTCTTTAAGTTGTTTTAATTCTGCTATGGTCATAATCTATAAGTTTTTATATTGAAAAATTTAATTATCTTTGTATCCTCAGTCTACCATATTTGGAGAAGTGAGCTTCGAAATCCGATAATCCACGAAGATTACCGGGTTTTGCGTTTTTATCCCCTTGGTGGAAATTTATCATTGCCATGACTATCTTTTCACGCCGACCTAAATATCTGTTAATGAATGCAGTAATGTATTTGTAACATTTTTTAATATCATTGTGATTGAATTTCCAATTATATATATTACTTTTGCAAAGTCATTTCCCTCGGGAAAAGGGCGTGGTTGACCGCATTACCGTAAATGCGGTTTTTTTATGCCTTCTTTTTTCCTTCATTATACATTTTATAACGCCCTTTGTGCTTCCGGTCTCCATCATCTATAACATGAGCAGAAACCAACCAATAATCAGGTAAAATCTTTTCAATAATCACAATAAAATTTTTTGCTTCAAACCAAAAGTAGTCTCGAATTTTTCCATCCGTTTCCTCAAATTGATAATATTTTATTCTTTTATCATTACAATTCAAAAGTATTGGTTTAATCCAATGAATATGATTTGCCCTGTTTGGCTCGAAGCATCTCAGTTTGGTTATATCACTTCTCCTAGTAATTGTATGTACAAAATCATGATGGAATTCTCCAAAATATCGCGGCTGTCCTTTATGTTCCGATAATTCATCTTTTATTGCTATTGTTATACCATTTACTTGAAATGGATTTTCTATAAAGTCTTCGAAAAAAATATCGTACAATTCTCTTATTTTATCTTCTTCAACTTCGGGATCATATCCTAGCTCATCAAAATAAGGTTCAAGTTCATCTAAAATATCTTCTTCCATCTTACTTGTTTTTAGGTTGATGGTCGAAAATATTAAACTTAGTTTCCCACAATGGAGTACCTTCATCAAGTGTAAACCCTGATTTTTGTTCCAAATAATGAATAAATTCCAGACGGTCTTTATTTTCTCCTATTATTTTGAATTCACCATTAATTAGCCTGTTTTTATAAGTTATAGCACCAATAAAAAAATCTGCCATTTGAAAAAAACAAACTTCATGCGAACGGAGGTGTTGAAACTGAACAAATGGAGATTCTCCATGATGGTAGTTATCAAAGACCTCTTCAATTTTACGTAACTTTTGTCTACCTCTGGTATCTTTTATGTCCAAAAACACTCTGTATTCTTCTTGTGGAGGATTTGGACGAAGTAAATAATACGTCATTTTATAATAAAAGTTATCATGAGACCCCTGATTATAGTCATCATGATTTAAACGTTCTTTGTATTTGACTAAAACGCTGCGAAATTCCAAGGTTGTTTCAAAAAAGAAATCCACCATGTCTTTGTAAAATGGCATACGAGCCTTCGAAAACTTACTCCACTTTATTTCGCTTTTTATTCCGTTCTTTTCTTTTATATCCTTAAAAGATTGTTTTAGAATCTCATACTCGCTCTTTGGAACTTTGATGTATCCAATACACATAACGCCATATCCATCGCGTTCTAAATGACAACTTTCGTCAACAAATAAATCGTATTTCATATCTCAATTTCTTTTGGGTAACTTAATTAATTGTTTAAATTTTCAACCTCTTCTTCCCCGTCAACAACACCTGCATCAACCCCTTCTTTTGCTCCTTTAGCTTATCCAGCTTGCTTCTTAGCACCTGCACTTCACTGGCGGCTGCTTGCAGCACTTGATTTATAGCGGTTTGTTCTTCGAGAGCTGGAAGATTAATCTTTAAAATTGAAAAAGCATCCCATCTTAATCCACCTCTTCGGTCAATAGAACCTTCCATTCGTGCGTTATATTCATAGATTAGCCGATGCGATTTGAGTAGCTTGAAAAAGTATTCATCATTTACCGACTTATCCGTTTTAAACACAGTGTACATCGGGCTAATCAATGCTTCATCCAATGTACTCTGATAACCGATTGAACCTTCTTCAATGTGGTTTGTAGCATATGCAAAGTGATTCTTTGGCACAATTTTATATGTGCTGATATCTTCCGAAAATATCTGGCGACCCCAATATCCCAACGAATCAACCAAACCGTCATATTTTGTACAAGACAAAACAGTAAGTTGTTTATTGTCTTTATTTCTCAAACTAACTTCTTTAGCAACTTCATGAATATGAATCCGTTTCCACTCCCCACTAAACCCCTTCAACCGTCTTTTTCCACTCAACAATTCCTGCATCAGCCATTTATTGCGCAGCTCCACTTGCTCTATGGTGGCTTGCACATTGCTTATGGCTTTATCCCACGCACTAAGCACTTCGGCTATGCG
>JAIFKX010000032.1 GCA_020049335.1 Paludibacter sp.
GATAGTGTGCAAATTAAAATACACAAATTACGAAAACACATAAAGCTGTAAATATAAATAAACCTATAGTGTCTTACTCCTTACCTCTTACTTCTCACCTCTTACATCTTTCTTTAGTGGTTTTGGAGCAGATGTTTTAGGGCTTAGTATAAAAATTAAATCAATCATAATGGATCAAATACAAACAAACGTCAACGCATCGATGGCGCAAAATTCATACAAAACTAAAAAAAAATATGTCAAACCACGAATAGAATTAGTGTTTGTCGATGGGGACTAAGTCGTTATTTGTTTCTTTTTATTCGTTATAGTATTTTAAAATAAAAAATATGCTATATTTGAAGTCTGATTTTATGTATTTAATAGTCAGTATACTTCAGTAAATACCCATGATTAACATTACGCATTCGCTGTTATTCAACAGTTTCGATAAAGTCGGTGAGTGGTGGAATTATAAGAATATTATAAGTCCATTCAACCGACTTTATTTGATTACCGAAGGCGAAGCATGGGTTACTTTAGATAATGGAACCTATCATTTAACGCCCGGAAAACTGTTTTTGATACCAAAATTTACTTTTCATTCGTATCGTTGCGATACTGAAATGGGGCATTTTTACCTCTGCTTTTTCGACGAAATTGCTTTTTGCGAAAGCTTGTTTGATAGTTTTGAGTTTGAGTTTTTAGTAGATGCCTTAAAAGGCGATGATATTTTATTCGATCGATTAAATCAACTAAATCCCGAAGGACGAATTAATAACCCCGATCCTGTAAGTTACAATAATAGTAAATCGCTCTATTCGTTTGCCAAAAACAGAAAGCAATTAAATGTTGCCGACATTATTGAAATACAGGGCATTATCTATCAGCTTGTTTCGCGATTTATTGCCAACAGCGCTACACATACCTCGGTTATAGCTTCCCGCAAGCGTTTTAGTAAACTTACTACCTACATTCATCAGCATTTAGATGCCAAAATTTCGTTACACGATTTAGCCAATATGGCTTGCTTGAGTCCCGATTATTTGTCGAAACAGTTTTTGGAAATAATGGGAGTTCGTCCGATGGAGTATGTGAACCGTATACGCATTGAGCGTGCTCAAATGCTGCTGGTAACCACCGATTTACCCATTAAGCAAATAGCCGAAAAAGTGGGTATTGCTAGTAATAGCTATTTCTCTACTCTTTTTAAAAAGCAAACCTTAAATACACCTGAGGATTATAAAAAAATGCACTATACGGTTTAATCATTATCAATGTTTAGCGTACCGATACATTTCGGAAGCTGCGAGCAAAAATGCACCCACTCCGAAATTTGCTGTTGAATTAGCATCCACAATTTGGCCAGGAATGGCTTTTTCGCCAATGGGTTGCACATAACCTATGCGTCCGTCGGGCTGTAAGGCTGTTTTGGTGAGGTAGTTCCAGCCTTTAAGTGCCGTTTTTTTGTAGTGGCTGCATTTCAAAAATCCGTTATTTATTCCCCACAAATAGCCGTAAGTAAAAAAAGCTGTACCGCTTGTTTCGGGGCCGGGCGCATGAGCAGGGTCAATCAAACTACGTGTCCAGTAGCCCTCTTTTTGCTGAGCGGCTTTCAGAACAATTGCCATTTTCTGATATTGGCTGATAAAATGGGCGCGATGCTCGTAGTTTTCGGGCATATCGTTGATTATGCGAGCCAAACCAGCAAACAGCCAACCATTGCCACGCGACCAAAAATCTTTCAGGCCATTCACACTTTTGTGTTTGGGGTAAATGTATTTGGCATCGCGGTAAAATAAACCTGTTTCGGGGTCAATCATCAGGTCCTCGGCATATTTGTAATAATCATACAATTTGTCTAAGTAAATTTGCTTTCCGGTGAGTTTATAGAGTTTTGTCATTACGGGCATTACCATATACAGGCCATCTACCCACCACCAATAATCCACGTTTGGTGTACGCATTTGATATTCCATTACTTCTGTGGCACGGGCAATTTTGGCGCTGTCGGGTGCCAAGTTGTATAAATCAATATACGTTTGAAAACAAATTTGCCAGTCGCCAAACATCACATAGTCGTTTGTTTCGCCGTATTTGTATTTCCATTTCAGGGTGTCTGTGCTGCGAGCTCCCATCCATAAGTTTTGCTTTGCCCAATATTCGGAATAAGTTCTGAAAGCTTCGTTGTTGGTAACATTGTAAGCTTCCATATTGCCTGTATGGTAAGCAGCATTATCCCAAAATGCCCTTCCGTGTGTTGGGTTTTTTGTTTGCCAATAAGTGTTTACTTTATTGATTAATGTAACGACTTCTGTTTTGCAATTTTTTGCTGACAAATTGGAATTTATTAGCAAAATAAAATGCAGTAGGAGAATTATTTTAATGAATTTCATGTTTTAATAATTGATTTACCTGCCCCCTAACCCCCTAAAGGGGGAATAGGTAGGGTAGTATTCAGTTTTTTGCGTTTATAATCATTCCCTTTTGTGTCCAGATGATTTTACTTGGTCATGGGAGTTTCATGTTATTTAACTCCTTTATATTCAGCTTCTTTTTTCAGGTAAAAATCGCGCAATACAAAAAACGCTTGCTTTTTGGTGCCGTTCTGTCCGAATACGCCTTTGCGGTTCCAGCCATCCTGTATGCCGGGTAATACACGTTTTGGCGAACGAAAATCGTATAGAATCCAAGGCGAAACGCCACGGAATTGCGGAATTTTCGAAAGCATTTGGAGCGTACGGTTATACAAATCGGCTTGATGTTCTTCGGTAAATCGCGTGTTTATATCGCCATGATTACCTTGCAATGCACCTGCTCCAAACTCGCTTATCATGACGGGTTTGTTGTATTTTATGGTCCATTCGGTACGGTCGCATTTTTCGGGCATGCCATCGTACCACCCCACGTACTCGTTGAAGTTCACAATATCCACATAGTCGGCAAAGAAATCTTCCACCACTTTTTCGGCTGGCTTTTTGCCACCATGCACTTCGAGTGCAGCCGATAGTAGTCGTGTATTATCCATGCTACGTGCATGTGCTGCTAATTCTTTCAGAAAATTATTGCGGGCATCGCTTACGGGCGTTTCGTTAGCCATGGACCAAATAATGACCGACGCACGGTTTTTGTCGCGGGTCATCACTTCAGTGAGTTGATTTTTGGCATTTTTCAAGGTTTCGGGATTTTCCCATTGAATCGTCCAGTACACCGGATTTTCTTCCCAAACCAACATACCCATTTCGTCGGCTTTGCGGAGCATATATTCCGAATGTGGATAATGTGCCAAACGTACATAATTACATCCCAGCTCTTTAGCTGAGTTTAGCAACATGACCGCATCCGATTCGGAGTAGGCTCTGCCACCCCGCAGCGCATTTTCTTCGTGAATACAGATACCACGTAGGAAAACGGATTTTCCATTCAGTAAAATATCGGTGCCACGCGTTTCGATGGTACGGAAACCAATCTTATCGGTTACTTTAGTACCATCAGCAGAAATAATTACATCGTACAGTTTGGGATTTTCGGGGCTCCAACAATTGATTTTTTTGTTTTTAATTGAAAAAAATGCTTTTCCGGTTGAGTCGGCTTTGATCTCTGTTGCAATTTTCAGCTCCGGTATTTCAATTTTCACGTTTTCAGTTTGTTGAGCGCCATTCAGTTGCACGTATCCGGCAATTTCGTCGGTTGTGCCTTTTTTTAATTGCACCAAATAATCTTCGACAAATACCGAAGGCATTTCTACAATCGACACATCGCGGGTTAATCCGCCATAATTCCACCAATCGGTATTCAGTGTGGGCACGCCTTCGCGCTTTCGTTTATTATCAACTTTTACAACCAACGAATTGTTTTGGGGTTTGAGCAGTTTGGTAATTTCGAAGTTGAAAGGTGTAAATCCACCAATGTGACTACCAAGTTTTTTACCGTTCAGATACACATGCGATTCGTAGTTGGCTGCTCCAAAATGCACAAAAACACGATTATCGGCTACTTTGGGTGTGTAATCAAATTTGCGGCGATACCAAATTGTACCCTCGTAATATAATAACTTGTCGTCCTGTGAGTTCCAGTCGCCGGGCACAATAAGGGTCGGCGATTTGTCGAACGAATATTCAATGAGTTCGCTACCATCTTTGGGGGTTTTATCCAGAAAAAAAGCTCCATTTCCCGGATTTTTCATTTTATCAAAAGCCTCGTAGCGATAATCGAAAAAGCCTGTTTCGTAAGGGTCGATAATGTAGTTCCATTTGCCATTGAGGGTAAACACATCGCGACCCGGAATATTTTGAATTAATTTGTTTGCCGATAATGAATTTGACACCAACAAAAGCGTAAAAATAGAAGCTAAAACACTGAATGTGTTAGCCTTGCTTGAATATTTCGTCATTTTTTATTGCTTTAAAAGTTTTATCGTTTTGTATCCTTTAATTGAAACAAGGTACATTCCATTTTTTAAATCACTAATATTAAGCTCGTTATCGATTAGCGATTTTTGGGTAATTAGTTGCGATTGCAGATTGTAAACACTTACTTGTTCGTTGTTTTTTACACCATTAAAACGCACGCTGTTTTGAGCAGGATTCGGATAGAGTAGAAATTTGTTTTCGGCTTTCAAACCCTTTACACTTGTAGCTTCGAGCACTTCAATATCGTACTGCACTGTTTTATCGATACCGTAATAATCACGAACTCGCACATTGAGTTTGTAGTTTCCGGGTTGCGTAAATGTAATGCTATCAGCATAGTTCGTAGTGTAAACCGAATCGTTGGCGCTTCGTTTTGTGTACCACAAATAGTACATTTCTTTGCCTGCCACCGATTTGGCCGGTGCTGAAAATTTCACTTTGTGCGGAGCATAACCACTACGCGGAGCAACTGTTATATTCGAGTCGTCGGCATCGAAGCACGAACACAAATTTGATGTTTGCATTTCCCAGTGCGCTTTGGTTTTGGATACAATTTCGGCATCGGTAAAATCGGTAGTAAGTGCAGTTCCGATATTGATTTTTCCACCTGCGGGATAGAGATATTTTTGCGTAGCCACATTTTTAAGAACCACATATACAGTACCTTCTATCGGAATGATTTCCCATAGTTGCGAATCGTCGCCCGTGTTGGCTTGCACACAAACTTTGCCATCGACCACAGCCAAAGCTTTGCAATTGTGCGCAATTAGTTTGTATTTTCCGCTTTCCACTTTTTTGAAACTAAAGCTCTGAATGGCAGTGGCAGCAGCCATATTTCCGCCCATAAAAGCAGAGTCGGCTTTGGCGGCAACGGTGCTGATTTCCACACGGCGTTTACTTGTTCCATCGGTATTTCGGGATAATAATGAATAACATTTACCATCATAATCGGTACTCACATTCAATGCTTCTTCGGCCAATTTAGCATCCATAATTTGCTTTTTGTACAAAATCGGATTTCCACGCGAAGGGCGCGACTCAAACTCGCGGTAATAAATTCCCCTGCGACTCAGATATGTAGGATTCGACGACTCGAAACCGGCATACAAAGCATTTACATCATTGGTAATGACTTTCGAAGTATAAAAAGCATAGCGTTCGATAAAGCTTGCTTTGTCTAATGCCTCCACATAACCCTTGAATCCGGTGTGGTATTCGTTGAGCTGCCCTACCGAAGTGCTCGAATTCCAGCCTTCGC
>JAIFKX010000186.1 GCA_020049335.1 Paludibacter sp.
TGTTGCGATTAATGGTGTCGAATGGTACTAATTCGGACGAAACAGTGGTTTATTTTAACGAAAATGCTTCGAATGGTTTCGACCGTTACGATTCACCCAAAATGTTTAACTCAAACACCGCCATTCCTGAAATTTACACTCAAATTGGTACTGATAAGTTAGTTATTAATGGTATGAATGCAGTTCCATTCGATACTGAATTGCCACTGGGTTTTTATGCCGGTGCCGAAGGTGCTTACAGCCTAAAAGCAAACGAGCTTCTTAACTTAGAAAATGTACAGATAATTCTCAAAGATGGTTCTTCCGAATTTGATTTAACTTCTGGCACAGCTTATGAGTTTAGCTCGGCAGTAGTGAACAATACAAGCCGTTTCAGCCTAATTTTCCGTACGTCGGGGTCTTCCAATGGTTTAATTAAAACCATCGACAACAGCATAATGGTTTACTCAAACACAAAAGGGATTGTTGTAAAAGTAAATGACGAAAGTTTAATCGGCTCCGAAGTGATGGTGTATAATGCATTAGGTCAGCGCATTGTAAGCAAACAGTTGAACGCTTCAACCGTTCAAATTGATAATTCATTTATCCCTGATGTATATTTGGTTAAAGTAAATAGTATCACCAAAAAGGTAGTTATTAAGTAAAAAAACTCCCAGCCCTAATAGGGGCTGGAGTTTTTAAATGGCTATTGCAAAAAAAAATAGATATGGAAACTGCAAATTACAATACCGTAAAACGTACTTATTTGGAACCCCAAATATTATGTGTCGAATTGGATAATGAAATTTCGTTGGCTTTGGAGTCATCTCCTCCAATTGGACCTGCTGAGGCAAGTTTATCATCTGAACGCATCATTGCTAATCCATTTAAAAAGGATATAACATAAACGAAATGTGATGAACATTTGCAATTCAAAAATTGATAAGTAATTGAATTCAAATAAAGTTGTATTCTTAATTTAAGATAAAAAAGAAATACGCTGTCAACGTTCTATTAAATTTTTTAAATGGTATATTTATTAGTTCCAATTACTTAAACATGATAAATAGAGTGAAAAAATAATTTTTAACCCAAAAAGTAGCATTTTTTCGTACAAAAATTAGAGTGAATAAAAAATATGTATTACATTTGCATTCTGTTCGAGAACTCTTTACTGATTTTGAATAGTTAAAAAAGAAAAAGATACTAAAATATGAATATTACTGAACAAATAAAACGGAAATACAGTTCGCCAAAGTTGAATTGTACCCTATTAGATAATAGCATTTCGCTTGAATTGCAATCGGATGAGCCTCCGGTTGGTCCAGGAGAGCCAGGTTATGTAGAACCAGGCGCTTATAATTTAGTCGCCCCTGAATACTTCAATAAAAACAATCCGCTAAACGCGTGATTAGTGATTAATGATTAATGGTTAGTGATTAATGGTTAGTGAAATTCAATAACATCAAATAAATAAAAGAGAAACTTACGAAAGCGAGTTTCTCTTTTTTCTTTAGATACCCATACAAGCGGTTAGGAAACCGCTTCTCCCTTATCAATCGCTCCTCTCTATTCAATTATAAATTTATTCTATTCGTTTTTGTAATGGTTATGAGGATAAAACAAGTATCTTTGCATTGTTAAAATTGAAGGCAAAGTTCTTGTCGTAACATTAGAATCAAAAATATTATTAATCAAATAAAACAATAAAAAATTATGTCAGTATTAGTAGGAAAAAAAGCACCGGCTTTTGATGCAAAAGCAGTTGTAAATGGTGGTGAAATTATCGAAAATTTCTCATTGAGTCAGTACGAAGGCGAAAAATACGTTGTATTTTTCTTTTACCCAGCCGATTTTACCTTTGTTTGTCCAACAGAGTTGATTGCTTTCGAAGACAAAGCAGCTGAGTTTGCAGCTCGCAACACCGTAGTTGTAGGCGCTTCGACCGATTCAGAATTCTCGCATTGGAAATGGTTGCAAACGCCACAAAATCAAGGTGGTATTCAGGGCGTAACGTATCCGTTGGTAGTAGATCAGAGCTTACAGATTTCGAAAAACTACGATGTATTAATTGGTAGCGACGAGTATACAGAAGAAGGCGACGTAGCATTCGTTGGTGAGCCTAAAGCGTATCGTGGTTTGTTCCTTATCGACAAAGCGGGTGTTGTTCGTCATCAATTGGTAAATGACCTTCCACTTGGCCGTAACGTAGACGAAGTATTGCGCTTGATTGATGCACTTCAGTTTACCGAAGAGTTTGGCGAAGTTTGTCCTGCCAACTGGAAAAAAGGTGATAAAGCACTTACAGCTACCCAAGAAGGTATTGCAAGCTACCTTTCAGAAAAATAAAAAACACTCATTTCACACGTGAACGAAAAAGAGACTATTCCTATCATTTAGGAATGTCTCTTTTTTTATTTAGCTACTGCTGAAAAATTATTTATAACCACGAAGTGGTTAAATTTGAATAGCCCCGAATGAAATTCGGGGATGAAATGTAATCATTCTCTTATTCATTAACCCCCAGTGAAACTGGGGGTTATGCATAGTCAACACCTCTGGTGTTACAATAAATATAACATTCTTTTAGGAACTATTTCAAAAGCTTTGCATTATTTCAAAAACATATATTACAGTGCGCTGCACCTTACCAAAACCTGATTGCAATCAGGCTATAAATATAACTGTGCTCTGCACCTGATTCAAGGTACAGAGCACTAAATTATAGAATTTTGTTTATTTCAAATATGTTATTCCGTTGCAATCGGCAAAGTCCCTCACCTCAAGGAGCATAGCCGTCAAGCTAATTTTATTCTGTGACCCCCAAACCCCCAAAGGGGGCTTCAAGACGCAGTATCTTTAATTTTTCATATCCTTTTTGGAGAAAATGTCTTAGCCCCCTTTGGGGGTTGGGGGTCATTAAAACACTAAATATAATATCCCCTTCTTAAAAATATTTCTTAGCTTGACGGCTATGACCTCAAGGAGAGGGATTTAGGGTGAGGTGAATTTAGGGTGAGATAGATTCCTTGTTTTTAATAATTGCTTTCCATTTCATTCGGAATCTCCATTGTTTGCATATTTTCGTTTGGGTTATTTGCTTTAGGCAATTCGAACCAAAATGTACTTCCAACACTAATTTCGCTTTCTACGCCATACGTTCCTCCCATAGCTTCGACAAGCTTTTTCACTACCGACAAGCCTAGCCCTGTGCCTTCAATTTGCGAATTGTACGCGCTCATTCGTTCGAATGGGATAAATAATTTCGAAATGTCAGCTTGATTTATGCCAACACCGGTATCGGATATTGATATTCTTATAAATGCTTCATTTTCAGTATCGTTATTGTTGTTATTATGGTTATTGTTGTTATTATAGTTATTATTGTTGTTATTGTTATTATGGTTATTGTTTTTGTTTGTAGTTATTTCGGTTTTAATTTCTACATTTCCATTTTCTTTATTGTATTTAATGGCATTGTTGAGTAGATTAAGTAAGATTTGTTTTAAACTTTGCCTATCCACATTTACCGAATGTTGATTTGTTTCAGTTTCAATGAATTTTATATCTATTTGATTTTTATCGGCTAAGGGACTTATTAAATCCATCATTTCTTTGATTACATCATTGATTTTTACTGGTTCGATAGAAATTTGCAAACGACCTGCTTCAATACGTGCAATATCCAACACTTGGTTTATTAAATCGAGCAGGTGTTTGCCACTACTCACAATGTGCTGTGCGCCTCTTCTTTGACTTGTATTAAGCTCTCCCATTTCCAACAATTGAGCAAAACCGAGAATCGAGTTCATAGGTGTTCGCAGCTCATGGCTCATGCGCGATAGAAATTCACTTTTTGCCCTATTTGCTTTCTCGGCTTCCATTCTGGCTATTCTATTTTCAACTTCGGCATTTTTACGCTCGGAAATATCTTCGAAAATATAGAAACGTCCATAATACTCATCGTTTTCGCCTCGTATTTGAGTGCTGAAACGACGCACAGTACGATTTTCGGTAAATGCAATTTCATCCTGCAACACCATGCGGTTGTGCTCGGAAAGAAGTGGTTTACTGGACTCTTTAAATGCAGGTATATCCACCAATGATAGTAAACAATGCGGAATGATATCTTTGTTTTTCAATTCGCCTTGTTGCAGTTGTTTTTGTAGGTGCTCAATGCCCCAAATTTTGCAAAAACGTTTGTTGAAATATAGAATTTCGTCGGTTCGGTTGTCCACTACCAAAAAACCTAAAGGCGAAGAATTGGACATTAATTCTAACAGCGATTTATTCCAACGTAAATCATTTTCGATTTGAATGCGCTCTGTCAGTTCTTTTTCCAGCTTTTTGTTGGCATTGTGCAGTTGAAGTGTTCGTACTTCCACTTTTTGCTCTAAATTTTTATTTAAATCAATTAGTTTTTGTTCAATTTCTTTACGCTCAGTAATATCTTCATTTATCGATATAAAATTTACAATATTGTTGTTCCCATCAAAAATAGGTACCACAAGTGCTCCAACCCAATATAATTCACCATTTTTCTTTTTGTTATGAAACTCTCCTTTCCATTGTTTTCCCGAATTGATAGTTGCCCAAAGCTCTTGATTTTCTGTTTGAATGTTTTTACCCGAATTTAACATACCTGTATTTTGTCCAATCAATTCTTCTTTGTTATAGCCTGTAATTCTTGTAGTAGAGGGGTTTATGTATTCTATGATTCCTTTTGTGTTTGTAATAATAGTCATTATTGGACTTTGCTCTATGGCTTGCGAAATTTTCAATAATTCAATTTCAGCCTTCTTTTTTTCGGTAATATCTCTGTATTTCCATAAATGTCCGGTATATTTTTCATCAATATAGGTAGGGATATAATCGCGTTCGAAGTAGCGACCATTCGCCATTTCGAACTCATTGTTGAAAACAGGCTCTCTATTTGCAATAATTTGTTTACTCTCACTTATAAATTTATCTGGATCTTTAAAGCGTGTTTTATTTTGTTCGGCGGCTGTGCTGTAATCTTTGCCAAGCATCGCTTCGGGTGAGATGTCGATGCCAAACATGTTGCAAAGCAGCTGATTGGTTAATTCAACTTTGCGAGCGGCATTTTCGAGTATGATTCCTTCTTTCGAATTGACAATCAAATTCGTAAGGATTGCTGTTTTAGCTTTAATATCTTCCTCTGCCTTTTTTCTCTGCGAAATGTCAATTAAAGTGCAGGATACAAATTCGGCCTTATCATGTTGATTTCGAATAACTTTCCCGCTCATCAATGTAGGAAATACTGAACCATCTTTGCGGGCGTGATTTACTTCTTCCGACGCAAAACCACCTTTTGTTTTTAACATGTCAAAAATTTCGGTTACGCGTGATAATTGATCCTCGTTGTGAATTACATTGATACTTTTACCAATCAATTGATCTTCGTCCCAGCCCATCATGGTGGATAAAGCTTTGTTTACATACAGAAAGGTACCATCCAAAGTTGTTATAACAGCGCCATAATTAGCCTGATCGGCAATGGTTTTGAACTTCAGCATTTCTTTTTCGGCTTCAACTCGTTTTGTAATGTCGCTGAAAACAGCATAAGCTCCATCGTATTCACCATTTTTAGCTCTTTTGGGTTCGGAGCTAATGCTAAGGTATTTTACATTCCCTTTTTGAGTGATAATTTCTAGCTCGTAAATGTTCGAATCGCCTTTCTTTCGATTTGCTGTTTGGTTTTTAATTTTTTCTATTTCTGATGGCGTCAAAAATTCGTAGAGCGATTTTGCCAATAAACTTTCCGTTTCGAAAATCTTATTCGCTGCAGGATTTGCAAACACAAAAACTTCTTGTTCGTTTACTAATCCAATACCTTCATTTTGAGATTCTAAAATCTGTCTAAGTTTTTCTTCGCTTTCTTTAAGCGTTCTCTCAGCCTGTTTTCGCTCCGAAATATCACGTACAACGAAAATCATTTTTGTTGGATTGTTTTTGTCGTCCCGAATAAATTGACCATATATTTCAATATCAAAAATGCTTCCATCTCCTCTGATGGCTTTGTATTCGTTGGTGTTCGATTCGCCTTTATGCATTTTTAAAGTACCATCTTTCGATCTTTCTTTATCTTCGGGCGCTACAAATTCACTCAAATTGCGACCAATAATATGTTCCACTTTGTCGTATCTAAATATCTTCAAAGCCATTGGCGTAACAAAAATTACATTTCCCAGTAAATCGGTGATGGTAATGTCGTCGGGCGAAGCTTCAAGCATTGATTTATTGAGCGCTTCAATTTCTTGTACGCGTTTATCAAAAGTGATGTTTAATCTTGCGTTTTCAGCTTTTAGAGATTCTATTTCCGCTATTAACTCGTCTTTGCTTTTGTTGATGTAATCCATTTGTAGCGATTTAAAATGTTAAAATATAGCAGATTATTCTTATGTTTTTAAAAGATAAGCTTTACAGAAGCACCAGATTCGCTATTCGATACCTCGATATCACCATTGAGTTTATTCATTATCAGTTTTATCAATGCCAAATTCAATCCTTTATTCTGATCTACGTGTTTTTCGCCAATTCCAAAAAAATCGAATAGGTTTTTTAATGCCAATTGCGAAAATCCTGGTCCTTTGTCATTGACTTCGATGATGGTATGTCCAGAAAGATTTTGCAGTTTTATTAAAATCGTTTCATTAGAGGGTGAAAAATTTATCGCATTATCAATCAGATATTCTAAAGATAAATTAACTAATTTTAAATCGGATTTAATTGCAATTATATCAGCATTTTTCTGAAATTCTATCCGAATATTTTTCTGCTCTAATTTCTGTCTTAGTTTATTGTTGACTAGTTCCATGAGTGTTAAAACTGGAATTTCCTCCCATTCTATTTCATACTTATTAGTCCGTAATTCGGTTATTAATAATGCCTGATAGGAGAATTTCTCAAGTCTTTCGGCCGAAATCTCGAGGTATTGAAGGTATTGCAACAATTGTGGCGAATCAATTTTATTTTTAAGAATTTCAGTAAACCCTTTAATCCCATTTAGTGGCGTTCTGATTTCATGACTAATAATATTCAGAAATTCAAGTTTAGCCTTATCGAGTGATTCTAATTCGCTGTTTGCTAACATCAGTTCGTGGTAAGCTACTTCCAACTCTTTGGTTCTTTCTTCTACTTTTATTTCGAGCACATTATTTTGCTGTTGTAATAAGGTATGAACATAACGCGTTTCGAGTAGGTTTTGAATTCGTATCGCTATCTCTATTAAATCGAATGGCTTGGACAGAAAATCTTTTGCCCCACCACTTAATGCGCGTTGTTTCGATTCAAAACTTATTTCGGCAGTAAGTACAAGTATTGGCAGGTACGAATTGGCAGGTATTTTGGTTTTTAGCTCCGCCATTACCTCGAATCCACTCATGTAAGGCATCATTAAATCGAGCAGAATTAAATCGGGCTGAAAAGTCAGATACAAATCAGCAACATCGCGTGGGTCGGTAGTCGATTTTATATTGGTATATCCGTTGTAATCCAATAAATCTTCGAGCAATTCGATATTTGCAACCTTATCATCGACTATAAGGATGTTCGCATTTTTAAAAGTTGAATTTATCATAGTAGTACCGATTTTTTATATTTGTATTTTGAAATTATAAAAAAGTTCAGTTTAATTTTTTAAGAGAGTTGACAAAGATATGATATTATTTCAAAATTAATGTTTATAAATAATTTTTTTTGTTCTGTTTTTTGAAAATATTGTGCTGAATGTTTTTATTCAAAGATAATTTGAGTTAACCTGCTACTTGCTATGGATTTTTTAAAATTCTAAAAGTGATTTAGTGCTACAAAAGAGTCCTGTAAAGATTCGTTTCCGAATTTCCTGATAACTAAACCTCACTCTGACAAAGTAGAAACAAATAAAAAGAGACTTTACCTAAAATTCAGGTAAGTCTCTTTTTTATATTGAATAAAAAGTTCTCGAAATGTTTATCTCTTTTCGTCTTTCAACATCTTTTTAATAAGTGGCACCATTTTATCAATGTCGCCTGCGCCAAAGGTAACAACCACATCTAATTCTTTTTCTTTGAGTAGCGATAAGAGATTTTCTTTCGTGCACAAAGTCTTATTTTCGATTGTTACATCACGCAAAATTATATCAGAGCTAACGCCTTCGATAGGTAGCTCGCGAGCAGGATAAATATCTAATAAAATAAGCTCGTCTAACTGCGACAAGGCCGCTGCAAATTCGGGTGCAAAGTCGCGCGTGCGACTATATAGATGCGGCTGAAATATGCCTGTTATCTTGCGGTCGGGATATAGTGCTTTTATCGACGAAATGCTGGCTTTTAGCTCACTTGGGTGATGTGCGTAATCGTCCATATAAAGCACCTTGTTCGATTTGTAAACAACATTAAATCGACGGTAAATACCCGAAAACGATGATATTCCCACACGTATTTCTTCGGCTGTAACTCCATTGAGCCACGCCAACGCCATTGCCGCCACGCTATTTTCTACATTTATCATTACGGGCACACCCAATCGCACATCATTGATTCGATCGGTAGGCGTTACAAAATCAAAATGTATTTCTCCTTTTGTAATTTTTATATTTTCGGCACTAAAATCGCCTCCTTCATTCATCGAATAGGTATACAGTTTTACGCCTTTTTGAAGTCTTGGTACAACATTAATTCCTTTTCGCATTATGAGAGCACCTCCAGTTCGGATAAGCGAAGTGAACTGTTCGAAGCTTTCGCAAAAAGCTTGTGGCGTATCGTAAATGTCTAAATGGTCGGCATCGGCCGAGGTAATTACAGCCATGTATGGCGAAAGTTGATGAAACGAACGGTCGTATTCGTCGGCTTCAATTACCACAAAATTACTGTCTTTAGAGAGCAATAAGTTGGTGTTGTAATTGTTCGAAATGCCTCCCAGAAATGCACTACAAGTAACCTGCGATTGATACAATAAGTGAGCTGCAATAGTGGATGTTGTCGTTTTTCCATGCGTGCCAGCCACACATATTCCTTTGCTTTGGCGGGTAATGTCGCCTAATACTTGTGCGCGTTTTTGAATTACAAAATTGTTTTCTCTGAAAAATTGCAATTGCAAATGGTCGTCGGGAATTGCCGGCGTAACAATAACAAGTGTGCTTTTAGGATTGAGATAAGCCGCTGGAATAAAATTGACTGCTTGATTGTAATTTATTTCTATCCCTTCGGCGGTTAAATCAGCTGTCAGTTTAGTTTCAGTACGGTCGTACCCAGCTACTTCAAAACCTTTTGTTTTGAAATAGCGAGCCAAAGCACTCATGCCAATGCCTCCTGTTCCGAGTAAATAATAGCGGTTGTATTTGTTCATTATTTGGTTAATTGGTTGATTTGTTCATCGGTTGATTAGTTAATTAGTTCATCGGTTGATTTGTTAATTAGTTCATCGGTTGATTTGTTGATTTGTTCATCGGTTGATTAGTTAATTCGTTCATCGGTTGATTTGTTGATTAGTTCATCTGTTGATTTGTTCATCGGTTGATTCGTTCATCTGTTGATTTGTTCATCGGTTGATTCGTTCATCTGTTGATTTGTTCATCGGTTGATTTGTTCATCGGTTGATTAGCTCATCGGTTGATTAGTTCATCGGTTGATTTGTTCATCGGTTGATTAGCTCATCGGTTGATTAGTTCATCGGTTGATTCCTAATTCCTAATTCCTAATTCGTAATTCCTAATTCGTAATTCTTAATTCCTAATTCGTAATTCTTAATTCCTAATTCTTAATTCGTAATTATCTTCTCCACTTCGTCAACAATGCGTTTGGCTGAATCGTGGTCGGCTAATTTTAAAATGTTTTCAGCTAATTTTTTTAATTCGGTATCGTTTTGTATCAATTTCAATGATGTGTTTATCAATTTTTCTTTGGCTTCGGTATCTTTTACCATAATAGCAGCATCTTGGCGTACAAGTGCGAGCGCATTTTGCGTTTGATGGTCTTCGGCTACATTTGGCGAAGGTACTAAAATAGTTGGTTTAGCCAACAAACATAGCTCCGAAATGGAACTTGCACCTGCGCGCGAAATAACTAAGTCGGCTATGGAATAAGCATAATCCATACGCGATACAAAATCGGTTACCAAAAAGCTTTTAGAAGCATAGTTTTCGGCTGCTTTACGAGCGTCTTCAATATAAAATTTGCCTGTTTGCCAAATTACCTGAATATTGGCCTTGCTTAATGCTTCTAATTGTCCAATAATACTTTGATTAATTGTGCGAGCTCCCAAACTACCACCCACAATAAGCAGTGTTTTTTTATTGGGCGTAAAACCAAAAAACTGATAGGCTTCAGCTGCTTTTGGTGCTACCTGAAATAAATCCTGACGAACAGGATTGCCCGTTTTTACAATTTTATCTTTTGGGAAAAACTTTTCCATGCCATCGTAAGCTACGCAAATTTTGGATGCTTTTTGTGCTAACAATTTATTGGTAACTCCGGCATACGAATTTTGCTCTTGAAGCAAAGTTGGAACTCCAAATCCCGAAGCAGCTTTGAGTAGCGGGCCGCTGGCATAACCGCCTACGCCTATGGCAATGTCGGGTTTAAAAGTGCGAATTATTTTTCGAGCTTTAAGTATGCTGATGGCTAAATTCCGCAATACCTTTACATTGCGAAGCATGTTTTTGCGATCGAAACCACTTACAGGAAGTCCTTCGATGTTGTAGCCTGCTGCAGGAACGCGCTCCATTTCCATGCGCCCCAAGGCACCAACGAATAAAATTTCGGCATCGGCAAAACGCCTTTTTAATTCGTTAGCTATACTTATGGCTGGGAAAATATGTCCACCCGTGCCACCACCGCTTACAATAAAACGATAGGCCCCTAACCCCTGAAGGGGAATTGAGTTAGTTTCGTCTTTAGTTTTTTTTACTGTATACATGTCTTCTTGTAAGTCTTTTGTGAAAATTAAAAGTAATTTTCTCCCCTTTAGGGGTTGGGGGTTAATATTTCCTCCAAATTTACTACCGGAATTGCCTCCGCTGGTGTTGTGTCCATTTCTATATCTTGCGGTTGTCCTTCTTCTTTTATCTGACGGGTAACGCCCAGTATAACTCCAAAATAGATACAAGTTATGAGAATGGATGTACCACCACGACTAATTAAAGGTAGTGGCTGCCCAGTAACGGGTCCGAGACTTGTGGCCACTGCCATGTTTACAAATGCTTGAATTACAATCATTAACGAAAGTCCTATAACAACTACTGCGGGAAAAACAGTTGGACTTTCCATTGCTATTCTACCCGCTCGATAAAGCAAAATCAAGTAAAGTAACATGACAAAAACACCTCCAAAAGCGCCAATTTCCTCCACAATAATGGCAAAAATGAAATCGGAATACGCTTGTGGTAAAAAATCGCGCTCCACACTATTGCCCGGCATTACGCCAAAAAGTCCACCACGAACAATGGCAATTTTTCCATGTTGCACCTGTAAGTTATCGTCGGTAATAATATATTTATCTTCCTTTTTATCCGAATCTTCCACAAAAAACTTATCAATACGACTTGTCCAGGTATAGGCTCGCTTGAACGTTTTTGGCATACTTTCGCTCGGTATTGCTTTTATAGCTCCATAACCAACTATAGCAAGTATCATTAATCCCCCAGCAATAACCCCTAATTTTTTAATGGAAATTTTACCAATAAACATCATTAAAAATACCACTCCAAAAAGAATCCCTGCTGTCGAAAAGTTTTCGATTAATATAAGAGGCGTAATAATAGCAAGCATAATCATTATGCTGTAAAAGTATTTATTTTCGTCGGTCTCGGGGTTTTTTATGCGCGAAATAAAGTCGGCAGCTACAATTATTACCGACAATTTAGCCAGCTCTGAAGGTTGAAACTGAACACCACCAATCACCAACCAACGTGTAGCATCATTTTCGCTTTGTCCCATAAACTGCACCAAAATTAGTAAAAAAATGGATAGCAGCAAACCTACATACGAAAGTAAGCGTATAAAACGATAGGGAACTAGATGGACAATAATGGCAATGAGTGCACCGCCGGCCAAAAATCCTACGTGCCGTAACATGGGCGCCGTGTGGTTGGCGGCTTTGAATGCCAAAGTGCTCGAGGCGCTATACATCTCGATAATCGACACCACGCATAGCATTATAAACGCTATCCACAGTGTGGCATCACCACGTAAGTATTTTTTTAAAAGACTGTCCATATTACAAGTTTCTTACACAGCTTTTAAACTGTTTGCCGCGATCTTCGTAATTTTGAAATAAATCGAAACTAGCGCAACAAGGTGATAATAAAACGCTTTCGCCTTGTTTGGCAATATTGTAAGCAGCATTTACGGCTTCATTCATGGAAGTTACGTCCACAATATTGGCAATTTTACCATCAAAATATTTATGAAGTGCCGAATTATCTACACCCATAAAAATGAGTGCGGAGGCTTTTGCAAGAACTAATTTTTCTATTTCACTGTAATCGTTTCCTTTGTCGGTGCCACCCAAAATAAGTACAACATTCGTTTTCATGCTCTGCAATGCGTACCAGCACGAGTTTACGTTGGTAGCTTTAGAGTCGTTGATGTAGCGAACGTTTCGCACAGTAGCCACATATTCGAGGCGATGCTCCACGCCTTGAAAATCCATTAACGATTCGCGTATATTTTCTTTTTTTACGTTTAATACGGTGGCTGTAAGTCCTGCTGCCATTGAGTTGTACGTGTTGTGTAGTCCCTGTATGGCAAGTGCTGATTGTGGCATAGTGAATAATGTTTTTAGTGTTTTAATTATTAATTCGTCTTTTTCTATAAATGCTTTTGTTTTTTCGTTGCGCTCTATGGCAAACGGATACATGGTCGATTGAATGTTTCGCTTCGCTAATTCTGCTTTTATTACGGGGTCGTTTTCCCAAAAAATGAAAGCATCTTCTTTCGTTTGATTTTGTGTAATACGAAATTTCGAATCGACATAATTCTGAAAATTATAATCGTAACGATCTAAATGATCGGGTGTTATATTCAGTAATATAGCAATGTCGGCTTTAAATTCTGTCATTCCATCCAACTGAAAACTACTTAATTCAACCACATAATAATCGAAATTTTCGTTTGCCACTTGTAGCGCCAAACTATTTCCTACATTACCAGCCAATCCAACATTCAATCCAGCTTTAGTCAGAATGTGATAGGTTAGCATTGTTGTCGTTGTTTTGCCGTTGCTGCCCGTAATGCAAATCATCTTTGCATTTGTGAAACGTCCGGCAAACTCAATTTCCGAAATTACGGGAGTACCTTGTGCGTACAATTTTTTTATTAATGGTGCTTTATCTGGAATTCCAGGACTTTTTATAACTTCGGTGGCATTAAGTATTTTTTCTTCGCTGTGTTGTTTTTCTTCCCATACAATACCATATTCGTTAAGCAGGGTTTTGTACTTGGGTTTAATTTCCGATAAGTCGGACAAAAAAACGTCAAAACCTTGTTTTTTGGCTAAAATAGCTGCACCAGCACCACTTTCGCCACCTCCTAAAATTACGATTCTATTCATATAATATTCCCCTTTAGGGGTTAGGGGTTTTTTATCTTATTTTTAATGTTATAATCGTTATTGCTGCCAATATAATTCCTACAATCCAAAACCGAATAACGATTTTTGATTCGGGCATTGCTTGTATTGGATTTTGAAAATAGGCTTGAATACCCGCATTTCCAGGTTTCTGAAAATGATGGTGTAGTGGAGCCATTTTAAAAATGCGTCGACCTTCGCCAAAGCGTTTTTTTGTATATTTAAAATAACTCACTTGCAACATGACCGACAGATTTTCGACCAAGAAAATGCCGCAAAGAATGGGTATTAATAATTCTTTGTGAATAACAATGGCAAAAACAGCAATAATACCGCCCAAAGTTAAACTGCCTGTATCGCCCATAAAAACTTGGGCTGGAAATGCATTGTACCATAAAAATCCAATGGTAGCGCCAATAAATGCTCCAGCATAAATAAGCAACTCGCCTGTACCCGGAAGATACATAATATTCAGATAACCAGCATAGTTGACGTTCCCAGATACATAAGCTAAGATCCCCAAGATAACGCCTATAATTGCCGAAGAGCCTGTTGCTAGACCATCTAATCCATCGGTCATATTAGCGCCATTCGAAACTGCTGTTACAATAAATATTACCACTAATACAAATAAAATCCAACCATATTGTTGCGCTTTTTCGCCTGCCCACGTAAAAGCATCTGCATAATCGAGGTTGTTGTTTTTGAAAAATGGTATGGTTGTGTTTGTCGATTTTATGTCGTGTTTAGCATACGTAACACCTTCAACGCGTGTGTTTTTGCCCTTTATTTCGGTGTTTTCGCGAATTACAATATCGGAACTGAAATACATGGTTAACCCTACTATTAACCCTAAGCCTATTTGGCCTACAATTTTAAATCTTCCTTTGAGCCCCTCTTTGTTTTTGCGAAAAACTTTAATGTAATCATCCAAAAACCCAATCAATCCCATCCAAACTGTAGTGATAATCATTAAGCCAACATATATATTATCAAGCGCAGCTAATAATAAAGTTGGTATTAATATCGAAATAATAATAATGACACCGCCCATTGTTGGCGTTCCTTTTTTGCTCATTTGTCCTTCGAGCCCCAAATCGCGAATGGTTTCGCCTATTTGTTTTTTTTGCAAATAGTCGATTATTTGACGTCCAAATAAAGTGGAAAGTGTCAAAGCAAAAATAAATGCTACTCCCGTTCGAAACGAAATAGATGTGAACATCACCGATCCTGGAATGTCAAAATACTTGTCTAAGTAGGTAAATAAGTGGTACAGCATAATTTAATTAATAATTGATAATTAATAATTTATAATTGAATCAAAAGCATTTCCTCACTTCTTCTCGGTCATCAAAATGATTTTTTATTCCTTTTATAATTTGATAATCTTCGTGCCCTTTTCCAGCAACAAGCACCACATCGCCAGCTTGTGCCAATGCGCAAGCGGTTTTTATAGCTTCGCGACGGTCTACAATCGTTAAACTTTTAGTTTTTTGCGTAACGTCCAATCCAGCGAGCATATCATTCAAAATATCTTGTGGTTCTTCGTTTCGTGGGTTGTCCGACGTCAGTATGGCTTTCCAGCTACCATCTGTTGCTTCGCGCGCCATCATGGGCCGTTTGCCTTTGTCGCGATTTCCACCACAGCCTACCACGGTTATCAATCGACCATTTCCTTCTAAAATTTGGTTGATAGTCGAAATCACGTTATTTAATGCATCGGGAGTGTGGGCATAATCTACAATGGCGGTATAGCCTTGAGGTGCTCTTAGTGTTTCGAACCTGCCAGCAACGGATGTAAGTGAACTGATAATACGCAAAACTTCTAATTCTTCTTCGCCCAAAAGCAATGCTGCTCCAAACACTGCTGACAAATTACTGGCGTTAAATTTTCCAATAAACGAAACGTTTACTTCGCGGTCGTTCATATCGAGCAACATACCATCAAAGCTATGGTCTAAAATTTTAGTTTTAAAATCAGCCATTCCGCGTAGCGAATAGGTAAATTTTCGAGCTTTCGAGTTTTGTAGCATCACCAATCCGTTTTTATCATCGGCGTTAGTCAATGCAAAAGCTTTGGCAGGTAATGCGTCGAAAAAGCTTTTTTTAGCTTTCAAATAATTCTCGAAAGTGAGATGGTAGTCTATGTGGTCGCGTGTAATGTTTGTGAAAATTCCACCGTCGAATTCGAGCCCTGCAATTCTGCGTTGATCAACCGAATGGGAGCTTACTTCCATAAAAGCATATTCGCAGCCGGCATCTACCATGCGAGCTAATAACTCGTTGAGCGCCAATGAATCGGGTGTGGTGTGTGTGGCTTCGATGGCTTCGTCGTTTACGTAGTTGCAAACGGTTGAAAGCAATCCGGCTTTATAGCCCAAGGCGCGAAATAATTTATAAAGTAATGTGGCAATGGTTGTTTTGCCGTTTGTGCCAGTAATTCCCACCAAAGTGAGCTGCGACGAAGGAAAATCGTACCATGCCGACGCCATTTTGCCTAAAGCCTCCGAACTATTTTCGACAACTAAATAAGTTACGCCAGCGGCAATTTCAGTGGGTAGCTTTTCGCACACAATGGCAGTTGCACCTTTTTCAATAGCCATGTTAATAAAATCATGCCCATCCACTGCAGAGCCGGTAGTTGCAACAAAAACCGAGTTCGAGTCTACTTTTCGCGAATCGAATTGTATGCTCGATACCTCAATGTCGGTATTTCCCGAAATTGAAACCACTCTTAGGTTTTGAATTAAATCGCTTAAAATCAACATTATTATTTACAATTTACATATTTACTATTTATACATGGGGCAAGCGACATCCTTGTCGCTTTAATCTGAGATATTTTTTAAAGCGGTTAGGAAACCGCTTCTCCCACACCACATCATCACATCAATCTAATTTTATCTGTATTAATTGTCCTTTTTTTACAGCCGAACCAGCAGCAATATTTTGTGCTGTAACTTTTCCTCTTCCAGTAACTTGAACTCTTAAACCCATTTGCCCAAGTAGGAACATTGCATCTTTTGCTCCCATTCCATGTAGGTCGGGGAGGCGGTTTTTGTATACTTTCAGCGGCTCAACACGCATTGTACTGTCGTTGGCTTCCGATTTAATCCAGTTGGCATTTACTGTCGGAATGTTTAATTGTATGCCCGAAGTAACCGATCTAACTGCTTTTGCATAGCCAGCTTTTATTTCGGGCATGTAAGGAAACATTTTTGTTGAATCCAACTTTAGTCTTTCGGGTTTAAGATTCGATTTTAATGCCATTATTTCTTCAGCAATGCTTTTGAAAACCGTTCCTGCCATTCCACCACCCGATGGATAGCCATTTTTGGGCTCTCTAATAACCACAATGCAAGTGTAAAGTGGATTGTCGGCTGGAAAATAGCCGCAAAACGAAACTTGATGGCTTTTCCCCCCGGCAGTATAGCCCGACGAACCTTTGGAGATTTGAGCGGTACCTGTTTTGCCTGCAATGCGCACATATTTCGAACTTACAACGTGCGCAGTACCTTTTGGGGCTTCCAATACGCCTAGTAATGTTTCTTTAACAATGGCTAATGTGGAAGGGCGGCAAATTTGTTTGCGTATGGTTTCGGTTGTAAAAGTTTTAATAGGCTCTCCATTTTTCAGGATGGCTTTCACAAAATATGGACGAATTAATTTTCCATTATTGGCAATGGCATTATAAAATGCAAGGGTGTAAATAGGTGGTATTTGCGTTTCGTAACCGATTGACATCCACGCCAATGTTGTTTGCGACCAATAGCGCGCTTTGTCTTTCGGATGGCGAATTTTTGGTCCCGAATTTCCAGGTATTTCTAAATTGAATTTCTCATTAAATCCCATTTCATATAATTTTTCGACATATCCAGAAGGATTGTCGCCCCAAGCTTTAATAACCATCTTCGATATGCCCACATTAGATGAACCGTGCATTGCTTCGGCTAATGTAATGTCTCCAAAGCCGCCTTTTCTTGCATTGTGATCTCTCATCAACGATCCGCCAATTTCCCATATCCCGTTACCAGTGTGTATTATTTCGTCAATTTTTGCTTTGTCCTCGTCGAGCAATGCAATGAGCGAAAAAGTTTTAAAGGTCGATCCAGGTTCTACTTGGTCGGATACTGCCCCATTTTTATTTTCGGTAAATGTGCCATCGGGGTTTTGATACATATTTACCAACGCTTTTACCTCGCCAGTTTTCACTTCCATCACAATGGCATATCCGTTTCCAGCATTGAACGAACGCATACTATCTACCAATGCTTTTTCGGCAATATCTTGCATGTTTAAGTCGATAGTAGTCAAAATGTCGAGACCATTAATTGGCTCTATTGTAACTGTTTCTTCGAGTTTGTTAGCAACTTTTTGTCGAATTGATACGCCCGGCATTCCAATTAATTCGCGGTTGAAAAACAATTCCAAACCATTTTTTCCGCCTTTCGATTCGTCGGCATATATGTCGCCAATGGTACGAGAAGCCAAAGATCCAAAAGGTTTTTCCCTACGAAGCATTTCTTTGGTTATCAGTCCACTCTTATTGCGTCCAAGCTTAAAAAGGGGCATTTTTTTTATTTCTTTGAGCTGAGCATACGTTATTCGCTTTGGATAAATACGCAATTCGCCTTTTTTTTCGCGGTAGGCTTTTTTGAACATCGACTTATATTCTTCTTTCGAGCGGTCGCCAAAGTAGGCCGACATACTTGTAGCCAGCGAATCTACTTTTTCTTTAAAAAGTTGTCCATCTTTGTCGCGCAATGCCGGTACGCGCGTATCCATATATATATAGTATGTAGGAATAGTACTTGCCATAAGGCGACCGTCACATGCGAAAATATTTCCCCTGTTCGGTTTTACCACAATATCTGTCTTTCGGCTTTTTGCAGCTACAGCCAGCCATTCGTCTTTTTCGGCCGTTTGTAAATATACAATACGCAGAATAACAGCCACAAAAAGGAGTACTATACCGAAGTATACTATCCCAAATCGTAAAACGATGCTATCGCGTTTTCCTGCCATATTGTTTGCCCCAAGCCCCTAAAGGGGGTGTAAGTTAGTATTGTATCTTAAATTCTATTTATTATGTTATATATAAATCGCTTCAAATACTGCTCTTTAAGCCCCTTTAGGGCATAGCCGTCAATCTAATTTTATTCTGTGACCCCCAAACCCCCAAAGGGGGCTTTAAGACGCAGTATCTTTAATTTTTCATATCCTTTTTGGAGAATATGTCTTAGCCCCCTTTGGGGG
>JAIFKX010000071.1 GCA_020049335.1 Paludibacter sp.
GCATCTACGGCATTCGACACTAATTCACGTAAAAAAATTTCGTGATCGCTGTACAAAAATTTCTTAATAACGGGGAATATATTATCACTCGTTACCCCAATGTTTCCTTTTGCCATTGTTAGTTATATGATTATTAATTGTTTAAATAAATTTCGGACAAAATAAATTCGTTATAAATTGGAATCAAATCCGACCCTTTTAGTCAAATAAAGTGCCAAAGCAGCATAGGTGACAAAATGACAGCAAATTATTTTCGAAGAAAGTAAAAGAATTCACTGATAACAATTTGTCAATTCAAAAAAAACCACTATTTTTGCAGTCCGAATTCGAAAACCGAAAAAACAATAAAAAATATTATAAGCAATGAAAAGGACATTTCAACCTTCGCAAAGAAAAAGAAGAAACAAACACGGATTCCGTGAAAGAATGGCAACTGCTAACGGTCGCCGTGTATTAGCATCTCGTCGTGCAAAAGGTAGAGCAAAACTTACTGTAGCTGATGAAGGACGCTACAAAGCATAACGATTTTGCCTCTAACAACATAAAGAAAGTAAAGACCTCAACAGAAGTTTTTACTTTTTTTTGTTTGAACTAATTTGAAATTGCAATATTTTCATTACTTTTGAAGTAATTTCTGATGTTAAATGTAAGAAATTATCAATTGTCAATTGTCAACTATTAATTCATTAATATGGATTTTAAAAAATTTTGGGCCGAATCGCTTGGCGGTTTTATTCTGAAACGAATTTTACTTGCAACAGTTATTTTGGTTATACTTTCGTGGATAGCACTTTATCTTACAGACATTTACACTGAACATGGCGAGACTGAGAAAGTGCCCGATTTGAGTGGAATGTATATGGAAGAGGTTCAGATAATGCTCAAAAATCATAATTTGTATGCACAGATTATTGATTCGGTGTATGTAAAAAACAAAAAATTAGGAACTGTTATTCAGCAAACCCCTGCTGCAGGCTCCAATATTAAAAGTAATCGTCCAGTTTATATCATTATTAATTCGCGTCAGGTGCGGCAAACTCCCCTACCCGAAATAAACGACATTTCGTACCGACAAGCCGATGCCATGCTTCGTGCCATAGGTATTAATGTGAGCAGTGTGGAATATACACCTTCGGAATACAAAGACCTTGTAATTGACGTAAAATATCGCGGTAGAAGCATTTCCGCTGGTTATCGCATCCCCGAAGGCAGTAACGTAACTTTAGTAGTTGGTAGCGGACTGAGTGGTGAAGATATTTTGATACCTACATTAAAAGGTGCTTCTCTCGAGCAAGCAAAACAATTAACACTTAGAGATTCAGTAGTTTTAGGAGCTATCGATTTTGATGTTCCGCCTCATGGAAATGAGAATGCTTATATCGTTTATCGACAACGCCCAGCAGCTGGCAAATTAGTACCAGCAGGTACGCGCATCGATATTTGGCTTTCGAAAGACAAAGAAATGTTGAATAAAACATTTGAAGAAGATGAAACGGGTAAGGAAGAGGAAGAATTCTTTTAAAAAACTGCCCTAAGTGTCCTGAAGGGGATTTGAATTAGAATCGTATATAAATACAAGAATTGGAAATTATATTTTCACTAAAAATTTAGTAAAATACAACTACCAAAATAACGACAAAGCGTGAACGAAGATTATTTTGAAGAGATAAAAGAGGATGAAATTGAAAGTGAAGTTCCCCAGCAGGAAGTTTACGAACATTTCCGTTTCGTAGTTGACAAAGGTCAAACGTTGGTTCGTATTGATAAATATTTAGTAAATACGATGGCAGGCATTTCGCGCAATCGCATACAAGAAGCTGCCGAAATAGGTAATATTCATGTGAACGACAAAAGCGTAAAGTCCAATTATCGGATTAAACCTTTTGACGTAATCACTATCCACCTCGAATATCCACCTTCCGAATTTGAGATTTATCCGCAAGATATTCCTGTTGATATTGTGTACGAAGACGACGATATTATTTTGGTAAATAAACAGCCTGGCTTGGTTGTACATCCCGGATTTGGAAATTTTGATGGCACGCTGCTCAATGCCATTGCCTGGCATTTGAAAGACCACCCCGAATACGATATAAATGACTCACGCATCGGTTTAGTTCACCGAATCGACAAAGATACTTCTGGCTTGATATTGTTGGCAAAAACAGAATATGCCAAAACGCATCTTGGAAAGCAGTTTTTTAACAAAACAACGCATCGCCGCTATCAAGCTCTTGTTTGGGGAAATGTGAAGCAGGATGAAGGAACAATTATTGGTGATTTGGCCCGCAACCCTCAGGATAGAATGCAATTTATGGTTTTCCCCGAAGGCGAAAATCCTTTGGCTAAACATGCTGTAACGCACTATAAAGTTTTAGAAAGGCTAGGATACACATCACTTGTAGAGTGTAGGCTCGAAACTGGTCGTACACATCAAATCCGTGTTCACATGAAACATATTGGCCATACGCTTTTCAACGACGAGCGCTATGGTGGTCATATAATCCTGAAAGGAAACACAACAGCAATGTACAAAGCTTTTGTAAAAAACTGTTTTTACTTATGTCCACGTCAGGCTTTGCACGCCAAAGAACTTGGATTTGTACATCCTCGAACCGGCGAATATATGTTTTTCAATTCAGATTTACCACAGGATATGCAAGAGTTAGTTGATAAATGGCGCAAATACGGACAAAGGGGAGAAGAATAAATTTTTGAATAAAGTAATCAAAAACAACACACCAACTTGTGCTACTGTACAATTATTTTTTATACTATTTCACGAAGGTAACAAAAAGCTCCATGTAAAACCACGGAGCTTTTATTAAAGAACTAAACTAAATGTATCTGTTGCAAGTCGTTTACAAATTGCTGAATTCCTGCATCAATCTTTTCAATTTGATTTCTGCGAGGTTTTTTTAATCCTGACGAATAATGTCCTAATTGCCGTTGATTTATTCCTGTTATTCTTTCAATCCCTGACTTTGTGAAAACCTTTGAAATGTATTGCAATAAAGAAGCTGTATCGAATTGCCACTTAATTTCAAAGTCCACCTTTAATACTTCAGGAACTACTGAATTATGTTTTTTATATAATTCAATTGCGTCTAAAATATCTCCTTTTACATCGTTCACCGTGTCTCCTACTCCATATAAACCAGGAATCTCTTCGACCCATGCACCATATTGGTCTATTCCTTTCTCTATTGTTATTGTCAATTTATTTGAATTCAATGTTGCCATATTGGTTTTTATTTTTTTGCTAAATTTATAAATTTTCTCTACTTGCTATTTTAAACATACTACATCAGGGATAATATTTATATAAATGTTGATTAAAATCTAAATGAGTTGGGCTATTAATTTAAACCCATATCCTTTAAAATTCTTTTACGTAATCCTTCGGGAAACTCTTTTGCGCCATGATATGGTACAGGATATCTAATTCCGTCAATATCTTTGTAGATATAATGACTTCCTTCTGCTTCTCCCGTCCAGTACCAACCTCGTTTTGATTTTTTTCCAAGTTGTTGGAGCTTTCTATGAAATTCGCTACCTTTCATTATTCTAAAGTTCTTTTTTATAATGGTTAAGCACAAAGGTAGTATTTTCACTACCTTCACACAAGATTTTGAATGGCTATACCCATAAATTATATATAATTAACAAAAATAAAAAAAATGAAAAAATGAAAGACAACTTTCCATTAAATAATTGGTAGATATCAATCGCTATCGATTATTAATGTAACTCTTTCAAACAATAGATCCAATGCATAATTTTTTAAAGAAATTAAAGAAATCAAACTGATAATTAATTCAGCAAAAAGCATTACTTTTGAATCGAAATTGCGATGTACAGATTCCAATGTGGCTTAATGTTCTGATTCTCTGAATATCAAAATACTCCATCCGCTCGATACCTTCAATAGTGTACCTATTTGTAAATAGTAAATGAATAAATGATAAATAATATGCCTCATTTCCGTCAGGGAATAAAAAATATACCCGAAATTTGTGCCCAACATGGCGTACGAAAAGTAATAATTGCGCCAGGCTCACGCAATGCCCCGCTGATTTTTGCTTTTACGGCTCAGCCAAACATGGAATGTTTGAGCATAACCGACGAACGTTCGGCTGCTTATTTTGCATTAGGCATGGCGCAACAAAGTGGTGAAGCTGTGGCACTTGTATGTACTTCGGGAACTGCAGTTTTGAATTTTGCTCCAGCTATTGCAGAAGCGTATTATCAAAATTTGCCTTTGCTCGTTTTTACGGCCGACCGTCCCTCCGAAATGATTGACCAAGCCGACGGACAAACACTTCGCCAAACGAATATTTTTGCCAATTACATAAAAGCAAGTTACGATTTGCCTGTGGAAACGGTAATTGATACTGATTTGAGTTTTTGCGACCGCCAAGTTTCGCAAGCCATCGACACTGCTATTTCGTACCCGCAAGGGCCGGTGCAAATTAATGTACCAATGCGTGAACCAATTTACACTGCTTTGCCCGAATTACATTCGAATCCAAAAAAAATAAAAACACTATCGGCAAAACAAATTTTAGACAACGAAGGCCTAAAATCACTTCAGCAAGATTGGCTAAAATACAAACGTAAATTGGTAATTTTTGGCGTTTTTCAAAAAAATGAATGTTTAAGCGAATTGGCACAACAGCTTGCCAATGAACCAGATGTAGTTATTGTAGCAGAAAATTTGTCGAATATAGCAGGATTCAACATCATAACACAACCCGAATCGTTATTTTCGCGCATTAATTCGTTGGAAAATGTAAATAGTTTCAAACCTGATTTATTGATAACTATTGGACATTCAGTCATTTGCAAACAGTTAAAAATATACTTACGCGGACATCAACCAGCCGAACAATGGCAATTGGAATCGTCTATGCCTTATGTGGATACGTATAAAAGTCTGACAACTATTATTCCGGGCTATGCAACGGAGTCAATCGGGAAAATGCCTTTTGGGAAAACAGAAAGCAATTACAATGAGATTTATTCTGCTGAATTTCAACATGTTATTTCACTACACGTTTCCTATTGTAGAAATTCTCAATTAGAAACAGATCTGCTTTCAGATATGAACGTAGTGCTAGATTTATTGGAACAGCTACCTTCAAACACAACTATGCATTTAGCCAACAGCACATCGGTACGCTGGACACAACTTTTCCCTTCCCGCACTGATTTGACCTATATTTGCAACAGGGGAACTTCGGGCATTGATGGAAGTATGTCGACCGCAGCAGGTTATGCTTACGCATCAAAACAACCAACCGTTTTTCTGACAGGCGACTTGTCGTTTATTTACGACTCTAACGCCCTTTGGAACAACTACATTGGCGACAATTTAAAAATAATCGTTATGAATAATAATGGTGGAAATATTTTTAGATTTATTGGCGATAAAGAACTGATGAAGAATAGTTTGGATTTTTTCACCACGCCACATCAAGTGAATATAAAATCGCTTGTAGAAGCTTTTGGATTGGATTATTTGGCATGTAAAACTACCGAAAATTTGTCAGCAAGTATAAATTCTTTATTAACTGCTTCAAAAGCAACAGTTTTAGAAGTATTTACAGATGCTGATTTGAATACAGAGA
>JAIFKX010000192.1 GCA_020049335.1 Paludibacter sp.
TTGCCGAGCAATCTGGCTGCTTCGCTTCAGTTCAGTGGAACTTTAAACAAAGGCGATATAAATATAGCGCTTTCGAAAGTCGGAAATGGCTTTAACCTCATTGGCAATCCATATCCATCGCATTTAACATGGACTGAGGCTTATGTGAACAGTAAATCGGCTCAAATAGAACCAACTATATGGATTCGTACCAATTCGGGTAGCTCAAATGGTTCCGGATGGTCGTTTAGTACACATAATGCTTTGGTTGGCGAAACTGTACCAAGTTGGGCAGATGTTGACATTGCTCCTATGCAAGCATTTTGGGTAAAAGCAAAAGCAACAGGAACATTGGTTTTAAATAGTGATTTAACAAAATCGCACAATGCATCAAACCGTCTAAAAGCTCCAGCTGCGAAAAACACCAATCGCCAACGTGTTCGCTTACAAGTATCGAACGGCACTGTTACCGACGAGGCTTTGATTTATTTCGATGCAGCAGCTTCGAATACCTACGATGCTTATGATTCTCCAAAAATGTTTATCAACATAGCTTCGAAACCCGAAATTTTTACGCTGGCAGGTTCGGATAAATTAGTAATAAATGGTTTAAATTCAATACCGTACGATACCGAAATGTCGCTTGGTTTCAGCACGCTAACAGCTGGAGATTTCAGCATTTCGCGCACCGAACTTACTAATTTCCAACAGGGCACACGTCTTTTGTTGAAAGACAAACTACATCCGGCTACTGAGTTTGAATTAACTGAGGCCACAAGCTATAACTTTAGCGCTGATGTTACTGATGCTTCTACTGATCGTTTCAGCTTACTTTTCCGGGCTCCAGGCACTGCAACTGGTGTTGATAACATAGCGAAACTAAATACGCAGATATTTGTAAATGCAGCCAATCAAATTGTGATTATTGCAACTGAGAAATGCGATTATGCTATTTACAATGCAATAGGACAACAAGTTGCTGAAGGAAAAACCATTAATCATTTACCATTAATAATTAATAATTCAAAAGGAGTTTATGTGGTAAAAGTGAATAATCAATCAACAAGAGTAATTATTAAATAAAACAAAATAACCTGCCCCAAGTCCGTCAGCTGACGGAGATGTAAGTTAGTACCGAATGGTCTTAAAGCCCCTTTAGGGGTTGGGGGCAGATTCCTTTAGGGGTTTGGGGCAGATGTAAAAACGAAATATTATGGAAACAAAGAAACAATATACAGTACCTGTTATCGAAATCATAATTCTCGATAACGAAATTTCATTAGCTTTGGAATCAGCTCCTCCGGTTGGACCAAGCGAAACATTAAACAACGTTCAAAGTCCGTTTAAAGAGGAAACAAGTTTAGTTTAACAAATTAGTTTTTTAAGGTAGAGAAAGAATGTCCGATATTCAGCAATGAATTTTCGGGCATTCATTTTTGCATATCAGTTAATATTATATTTTCGTCCTCTTTTGGGTACAACATTGTACAAAACTTGTGTTTCCAAATCAACGCATCGGCAAAATAGCTTTATATTTGTAGCAAATTTTATCATGCAATTTCTGCACTATGCAAAACAAAATCCATCACATAACTATCGTCGCCTTCGTATCGGGCTATTTTAGGAACAAACGGCAATTTCCTATTGATGCACTCGGTTGGCAGCATTCCACACGGCCACGAAATTGATTTGCCGCTAAATTATGCCGATTATTACTTTTTGGAAGCGCTTACATGGAAGAAAGAATTGGAGGGAAAATGAAAAAGGGTTTTGACTTTTTTCAAGTTGCATTTAATGTTCTACCAATTTAAAAGTGTAGTTATTTAATCAAAACCTCAGGTATAAACATCAATCCATACAATTCTATACACAAATTCGGAAAAAAAAGAACATAGTGTTTATTCGTTTCAATGTACATTTGTCGAAAATTAATTCATTACGAAAAAATTAAATTGAAAAACAGAATATTATGAAACGAATTAAACTACTTTTTCTATTAGGTTCATTTGCAATGTTGGCAAATGCAACTGTGTATTACGTAAGCTCAACAGGCGACAACACGACAGGTTTAAGTTGGGCAACAGCTTTTACAAGTCCGGCAGCAGCTTTAGCCGGAATTACACAGGCAGGCAACGAAGTATGGGTAAAACAAGGAACGTATACCTCGGCAACTACTTTGAGTTGGAAAACAGGCATTAACTTTTATGGCGGTTTTGTTGGAACAGAGATGGAAAAAAGCGAAAGAAGTACAGATGCTTCGCTCACCATTCTGGAAGGAAACAATACAAACAGAGTTTTAAATGCTCCGGCAATGGCATCTACCACAACCTGGGACGGTTTTACCATTCAGAAAGGTTTGACTACGGGTGGTGGTGCTGGAGTTTTTCTCCAAAAAAATGCCATTCTTCAAAACTGTATTGTTAAGGACAATGTTACAACCGACTTTGGAGGTGGGGGTATTTTTATGCAAGGTGGAACTACCGATACCGATTCCATAAAAGTAATTAATTGTGTTATCAAAAACAACATCAACACAAAATTGGGTGCTGCCAAACGTGGCGGAGGTGGTATTTATGTGAAAGCAGGTTCATATAAAGCAGTAATCAGAGGATGTGTAATCGAAAATAATTCGGTTGATGGGTTGGCAAACAGTGGGTCTGATATTGATGGAGGTGGTGTCTATCTTTGCGATGGGATTCTGGAAGGTTCTATTATCCAAAATAATATTGCTACCAATAAAAATGCATCAACACAAGCGCTATCTTTAAATGGCAAATGTCAGGGTGGCGGCGTTTTTATTATGCCACAAACTACTGCCAATCAGATAATTGTTCGGAATTGTACAATTACCGGAAACACGGCAAACACTTCGCAAGGTGGTGGAATTGCAATTGATCCGTTGTGGTCAACCGCTGTAATGAATTCGCCTGTGCTTGTGGAAAAAACAATTATTGCCAACAATAGTGCGTACCGTGCAGGTGGTGGAATTATGACTGAAGGACAAGCAATTTCATCAACAGCATCATACACCTTTACAAACTGTGTTATTGCCAATAAC
The DNA here is from genome assembly GCA_020049335.1 of Paludibacter sp. Lineage (GTDB taxonomy): Bacteria > Bacteroidota > Bacteroidia > Bacteroidales > Paludibacteraceae > Paludibacter. The sequence goes on from JAIFKX010000192.1 coordinate 3,038, forward strand.
GAATCGAGTGCAGTAGCTGCTGGTGGTGGTGGTGCGTTTGTAAATAACGCCACAGATTATACCGGAGCAGTAAGCTTCAACAATTGTACAGTTGTAAATAATAAGATGCTCACTACAAATTATGGAGGTGCTGGTGTTTTTTACAACAATATAAAAGCTGATATTAGCAATTGTGTGTTTTGGGGAAATGGTAGTGTAGGCACTTTAGCTCCTTACCACGTGCGCGTAAAAACCACACTTACTACTAATAAAATGATTAATTGTGCTTTCGATAATAGATTTGTCGAATCGCAGGTTTCTCCATCTGGTTTTGCGACTGACTTAACGGGAAAAGTGATTATTGATTTAGCCAATACAGGTTCAACCGCTAATACCTTGTATGCCAATTTTGTAAGTCCGACGAATTTTGTTGGAAAAGTTGTTACCGGAGCTAATCAGACTTCGTTCGATGCTGCAAATTGGGCACTTACGGCTGAATCGGCACTTATAAATGCCGGTACTACCATTGCAACAACTACAACTGATATAGCCGGAGTTACTCGCCTTCAGGGAACTAAATACGATATTGGCGCTTATGAGTATAGTTCTGGAATTTCAACTGCTACTATTCAGAATACTTCAAAAACTCGAATTTTTGCTGCCAATGGACAACTAGTAATCGATAACCATTCAGCAGCTATTCAAATTGTAGCCATTTATAGTTTAACAGGAACACAGTTAACTAGCTATAAAGCCAAAGAAGGACGAAGCGTTGTAACTTTGCCAAAAGGTCAACTTTATCTTGTAAAAGTGGGTGGACAAACACAAAAAGTGTTGCTTAACTAACAGTAATTGCATTAACTGATATTTGGAATTAAATACCCATTGTGTTCATTTATTTCATCGGCTTCATGTTGATAGGAAAAAGAATATAATGGGTGTTTTGTTGAAAAATACTTTCTCTAATTATAAAAAAATCAGATTACAATGAATAAAATCTCAGGAGTTATTATCGCTTTTATCCTGCTTAATATGAGCGTTCTCCGCGCCGAAATACCTTACTGGCAGGATGTGCAGGCTTTTGCCATAAACAAAGAATATCCGCGAACTGCTTTTATGACATATCCTGACAGGGCGAATGCGCTGACCGGAAAATACGAAAATAGTCCGTTTTACAAATTGCTGAATGGAACCTGGAAATTTTATTTTGTAGATGCATACAAACAATTACCCGAAAATATCACCGACCCGAAAACGGATGCAAGTGGCTGGAAAGACATAAAAGTTCCCGGAAACTGGGAAGTGCAGGGCTTTGGTGTACCTATTTACAGTAATCTGGGTTATGAGTTTAAACCACGCAACCCACAACCACCACAGTTGCCCGAAAACAATCCGGTTGGCGTGTATCGTCGCGACTTTGATGTGCCTGTAAATTGGGCAGGACGTGATATTTTTCTGCAACTTGCAGGCGTAAAATCGGGTGCATACGTTTATTTAAACGGTCAGTTTGTGGGTTACAGCGAAGATTCGAAAAGTGCTGCCGAATTTAATATCAGTAAATTTGTAAAATCAGAAAAAAACACCCTAATCGTAAAAGTATTTCGCTGGAGCACAGGCTCGTATCTGGAGTGTATGGACTTCTGGCGTATAAGCGGCATTGAGCGCGATGTGTTCATTTATTCGCAACCCAAAACATCGGTTAACGATTTCAGAGTGGTTTCTACATTGGACGACGCGTATAAAACAGGTATTTTCAAATTGGAAGTAGATGTGCGAAATACCGAAACTAGCGATAAAAATGCCACTGTTCAATACGAATTACTCGACAAAATAGGTGTTGTGATTGCGAAATCGGAACAAGCTTGTGCCGTAAAAGCCAATGCGAAAACCTCTGTGGTATTTAATAAAACACTGCCCGATGTGGCAACATGGAGTTCGGAACATCCAAATCTTTACAAATTACTGATTACTGTAAAAGAGAATAATGCTGTTAGCGAAATAATTCCTTTCAACGTAGGTTTTCGGAAAATTGAGCTAAAACAAACAGACGAACTGAATCCATCGGGCAAGCCGCATACCTTGTTGTTTGTAAATGGTCAGCCTATAAAATTTAAGGGCGTTAATATCCACGAACACGACCCAAAAACAGGGCACTACGTTACCGAAGAGTTGATGCGTAAAGATTTTGAGTTGATGAAACAAAACAACCTGAACGCTGTTCGGTTGTGCCACTATCCGCAGAGCAGGCGTTTCTACGAACTGTGCGACGAGTTCGGACTTTATGTTTACGATGAAGCCAATGTGGAGGCTCATGGTATGTTTTACAGTTTGAGCAAAGGTGGAGGCATCGGAAATAATCCCGATTTTTTGAATCCGATTATGGAGCGAACGGTGAATATGTTCGAACAGGCAAAAAATTATCCTTCAGTTACTTTTTGGTCGCTGGGTAACGAAGCTGGAAACGGCTACAACTTTTACCAAACATTTTTATGGGTGAAAAATGCCGATAAAAACCTGATGAACCGTCCGGTAAATTACGAGCGGGCTTTGTGGGAATGGAATACCGATATGTATGTG
>JAIFKX010000098.1 GCA_020049335.1 Paludibacter sp.
TGAGCTACTTTACGTTGAAATTTCAACGAAGTGCCTGTAAGTCGACGAGGAAGAATTTTTCCTTGTTCGTTCAAGAATTTTTTCAAAAATTCAGGATCTTTGTAGTCGATGTATCGAATGCCGCTTTTTTTGAAACGACAGTATTTTTTCTTTTTAACATCCACCGTTGGAGGAGTTAAGTATCTGATATCTCCGTTATTTGCTGCCATTTTTTAGTTCTCCTTTACTTCTTTTGATTTAACACCTTTTCTTTTCTCTGCATATTCGAAAGCATACTTATCCAAACGGAAAGTAAGGAAGCGAAGCACACGTTCGTCGCGACGAAATTGAGTTTCTAACTTTGCAATTACGGTAGGATCGCCATCGAACTGAAGTAACGAATAAAATCCTGTTGATTTCTTTTGAATTGGGTAAGCCAATTTGCGTAGGCCCCAGTTCTCTTCATTGGTAATAGTCGAGCCACTTTCTATCAAAAGTGTCTTGAACTTTTCTACCGCTTCCTTCATCTGTACATCAGACAAAACGGGAGTTAAAATGAAAACGGTTTCATAATGATTTAACATACTGTTTACTAACTTTTTAAAATTTATATTTTGATTTTCTTAAAGCGGCTGCAAAGATACGAATAATTATTCGACTGACAAATACTTTTTTCATATTGCTTTTTAATGTTTATTTAATTCAACGATTTTCGTTATTCAGTTTTTTTTACGAAATTTGCAAACTTAAAATTCAGCAAAATTAATTGGCAATTTTAAGTAATAAATTTAAGGTGAAAGATACTAAGTACATTTTCGTTACGGGTGGTGTTACCTCCTCGCTTGGCAAAGGCATTATTGCGGCATCGCTCGGTAAATTGTTGCAAGCTCGTGGTTTTAAAGTAACCAATCAAAAATTAGACCCCTACATAAACGTAGACCCAGGAACGCTCAATCCCTACGAACATGGCGAATGCTACGTTACGGTAGATGGGCACGAAGCCGACCTCGATTTGGGGCATTACGAACGCTTTTTGGGTGTAGAAACGCACAAAGCTAATAATGTTACCACCGGTAGGATATACCAAAATGTGATTAATAAAGAGCGTCGTGGCGACTTCTTAGGAAAAACCGTCCAAATTATTCCACACATTACCGACGAAATTAAACGCAACATTAAACTTCTTGGTAGCAAAGGCGAATTCGACTTTGTAATTACCGAAATTGGTGGTACAGTGGGTGATATTGAATCGCTCCCCTACATCGAAAGCGTGCGTCAGCTCAAATGGGAATTAGGCAAGCATTGCTTAATAATACATCTTACTTACGTGCCTTATTTGGCTGCTGCTAAAGAACTTAAAACAAAACCGACACAACATTCGGTGAAAGCTTTACAAGAGCAAGGTGTACAAGCTGATATTTTGGTATTGCGTACGGAACACAATATTCCGATTGAAATGCGCAAAAAGGTGGCACTTTTTTGTAATGTAGAACCTACGGCAGTGATGCAATCCATCGACGTTCCTTCCATTTACCGCGTGCCAATGAACATGCAGGAAGAAAAATTAGACGAAGTAGTGTTGACGAAAATGGGCTTCGATTTGGCTAAAACTCCCGATGCCGACATGACAAAATGGACTGCTTTTGTCGAAAAACTCGAAGGTGCAAAAGAAGAAGTTCGCATTGGTATTGTTGGGAAATATGTGCAATTGCCTGATGCATATAAATCTATCATCGAATCGTTGATACATGCAAGTGCCTATAATTGTCGGAAGTTAAAACTCGAATTGATACTTTCGGATAAAATTTCGGACGAAAATGTTGATAAGAAATTAGCCAAATTGGATGGCATTATTGTGGCACCTGGTTTTGGGCAACGCGGAATGGAAGGTAAATTCTCTGCCTTAAAATATGCACGCGAAAATAATTTACCTTGTCTGGGTATCTGTATGGGAATGCAAACCATGTCAATCGAATTTGCTCGCAATGTGCTGGGATTGAAAGATGCCAATAGCACCGAAATTGACCCAAATACACCATATAATATTGTAGATATTATGGAGGAACAAAAAAACATCCTCGACCTTGGTGGTAGTATGCGTTTGGGAGCTTACAAATGTAAACTCAAACGGGGTTCAAAAGCGTACAAAATTTATGGTAAAGAAAATATCAGCGAACGACATCGTCACCGTTACGAGTTTAACAATGCGTTTATTGAACAATTTGAAGCTGCTGGAATGATTTGCAGTGGAATGAACACCGAATCGGATTTGGTTGAAATAATTGAGCTCAATTCGCACAAATGGTATATGGGTGTTCAGTTTCACCCCGAATATAGCAGTACAGTTGTTACTCCACATCCACTATTTATTAATTTTATAAAAGTAGCGATAGAAAAATGATGTGGTAATATAGTGATTAACTATAACCGCCCCAAGCCCCTAAAGGGGATGTGGATTACTTTCAACTTTATAAACAGAGATTTCATAAATTAAATTATAACAATCGGACTAACTCACATCCCCTTTAGGGGCTTGGGGCATAATATTTATATAAAAATATGGATAAAAACACAATTCTCGGATTCGTACTTATAGCATTGATACTCGTTGGTTTTTCAGTTCTTACACGTCCCAGCGATGAAGAGGTAGCACAACAACAACGTTACAACGATTCGATAGCGTTGGTACAGGAAGCTGAATTAGCAAAACAAGAACAGCTTAAAAAGCAACCAACTATTCAACCAACTGATACAGCTCTACAGGCTGCAACGACCGACACATCTGCGCTTGCCGATGCTTTTGGCGCATTTGATGTGTCTGCGCGTGGTGAAGCAAAAACGATAACTCTCGAAAATGAGTTAATAAAACTAAATGTTTCCACGAAAGGTGGACGTATTGTTTCGGCTCAACTCAAAAAATTTCAAACGCATGATTCACTGCCTTTATTTTTGTTCAACGAGGCTGAGAGTAATATGGGTTTTACCATCGTTACCAACAACAATCGAGTAGTAAATACCACCAATTTGTTTTTTGAACAAAACGGCGCAATTGCAAAAGATAGCAAAGGAAATCAGACACTTACCATGCGTCTGAAAACTTCTACTAACGCTTACCTCGATTTTGTGTATGTGCTTCCGGCGAAAGATTATATGATGAATTTCAGCCTGAAAGCGAACTCCCTGAATACCGTAATGCCAGCAGGTACAAACTCACTGGAAATGCAGTGGGCATCCAAAATTCGTCAACAAGAAAAGGGATACACCTTCGAAGACCGCTATGCACAAGTGCATTATAAATTTGTGGCCGACGATGTGGAATACTTGAGCGCCACAAGCGACGACGAGAAAAAACTTCCGAACAAAATAAAATGGGTTTCGTATTCAGGACAGTTTTTCAGTTCCATTTTTATTGCCAACGATGCGTTTACTTCTACAACCATTAAAAGTGTAAAAGACATTGAAGGAAGTGGTTATCTTAAATCGTACACTTCCGATTTAGTGGTCGGTTTCGACCCAAGTGGGAAGACGAGTACGGATTTTCAACTATTTTTTGGACCAAATCAATACAAGGTGCTTAGTGCTTACGATAAAGAATTGGATGGCGAAAACAAATTATTATTGCGCAGCATTATACCGCTTGGTTGGGGAATTTTTGGCTGGGTAAACCGTTTTGCCATCATTCCTATGTTTAATTTCTTCAGCACATTTATTTCCAATTTTGGATTGATAATTCTCTTGATGACTTTTGCCATCAAGATGATACTTTTCCCACTCACCTACAAATCGTATATTTCGAGTGCCAAAATGAAAGTTTTGAAACCCGAAATTGATGAAATTAACGCACGCATTCCGGCTGATAAAATGGCCGAACGCCAAAAAGCAACCATGGAGCTTTACGGCAAAGTGGGTGTGAGCCCCATGAGTGGCTGTATTCCTACATTGCTTCAAATGCCAATTTTGTTTGCCATGTTTAGCTTTTTCCCTGCTGCTATTGAGCTCCGTCAGGAAAGTTTCCTTTGGGCAACCGACCTTTCGTCGTACGATGCTATCTGGAGTTGGAACACCTACATTCCACTTATAACTCCTTATTTTGGCAATCATATAAGTTTATTTACTTTGCTAATGACCATTACAACAATAATATACACTAAACTTAATATGGCAAACACTCCTACAAACGACCAAATGGGTGGCGCTATGATGAAGTGGATGATGTACCTCATGCCAGTAGTGTTTATGTTTATGTTCAATAGTTATGCTTCGGGTTTGAGCTATTACTATTTTATTTCGACTCTAATATCTATTGGTCAGACTTATGCCATACGTGCTACTGTGGACGAAAAGAAATTATTGGCACAATTGCATGCAAAACGTGTTGCCAAAAGTGCTGCTCCCAAGAAAAGCGGTGGATTTATGGAGCGTTTAGAAAAAATGCAACGCGAACAACAGAAAAAAATAAATACGAAGAAGTAAGAGAATTACGTTATCGGCTTTGCCGCTTGGCGTAGCCAAGAATTATGAATTACGAATACAAGAGCGCAATAAATCTGATTTCACAATTAGAAGTATTGCGTTTTTTTTCAACATAAAAAGTACCGATGAATAAATATAGTTATTTTGTTATTATACCCCTAGTTACAGCAATCCTATTTTCGTGTGGTAATAAAAGCCGTTTTCAAATTGATGAAAAATCGGAAACTCAATCGCTGCAAATTATTCGTTTCGACTCCTTGTTGCTAACTGTCGATACCTCAAACTTAGCTGCATCCGTAAAGCGTTACTACAGCGATCACCCCGAATTTTTGCCTTATTTTGCTGAACAAATAATGGGTGCAAATCCGAATGATACCGCTGAAGTTACCCGTTTGATAGCCTTATTTCGTTCTAATAGAGAATTTACAAAAGTTAATGCTGATGTACAAAAAACTTTTGCAAATACAGATTCTATCCAATCGAATATTGCCAAAGCGTATCAATACATAAACCATTATTTTCCAGCGATTAAAACTCCACCGATTTACTTTTTTGTTTCCGGCTTTAACCGTTCTATCATTCTCGAAGACGATTTTGTTGGTATTGGACTTGATTTATATCTCGGCAGTAACTATCCTAAATACGCCGATATAAGCTACCAATATATGCTTTACAACATGCGTCCGGTAAGTATTGCACCCGATTTAATTTCAGCTTTACTATTCAAACATTTTCAGTTCGATGGAAATCAGGAGCGCCTTTTAGAAAATATGCTCTATCGTGGAAAAATAATGTATGTACTATCGGTTTTAATGCCCGACATTGCGCCAAATGACATTATGGGTTACACGCGCTTTCAGTGGGAATGGTGTCGCAAGTACGAAGATAAAATATGGAATACCATTGTGGGTCAGAAAGATATATATTCGTCCGACCAATTGTTGATTAATAAATACTTAAACGATGCACCCTTTACGGCAACTGTTTCGCAGGAATCGCCCGGAAGATTAGGTACGTGGGTAGGCTGGCAAATAATTCAGCAATATATGGATAAAAACCCTGATGTTACGCTCCAAAGCTTAATGAAAGATTTTAATTATCAGCTAATTCTGAATAAATCGGAATATCAGCC
>JAIFKX010000310.1 GCA_020049335.1 Paludibacter sp.
CGTAAGCCAGCATAAAAGTGTGCAATTTATCACCCGCAATCACCAAAGGTCCCATTACCGACAGTTCGTTTTCAAACATAGCTTCAGAAAGCACGGCTTCTGTTCTGTGCGTGGCATGGGCTTTTTCGTTGAATTCCGAAAAGCGAATTTCTTTGGCAAGGCTTACAGTTGGTAAAGTGGCTGTAAAGTAATTTAACTTATCAATGCCAGTTGTTTTCGTCAGCTTTACTTCATTTTCTGCCACTACGGCAAAGCGAAATCGAATAACCGGGCTTGCTTCTGCTATCCGAATGAACAGTTGCAACGTAATGCCTTTCAGCTGTGTAGCACCCTGAAAGGCATAAGCCATAACCCCATTGCGAAGCAAAAAAGGTTTTTCCAGTTCTTGCCAAGCAGCAACTTCCAGCAATTCCAAATTCCCATTTAGCTCTAGTGTCGGAAACGAAAGCTGAATGGTTTTATCGGTGCCAATAATGTTGGAAGTTAGCAAATTAGAAGTTCCATTGGACTTTAATTCTATCTGTTTATTGGAAATATGGATACTTCCATCGGAGGTTTTTGTCTGCATATTTTTTGTCAAAGTATTTAATCAATTTTAGCTTTATTTCACTGCCATTTTTTGTTCTAATTTTATATCGCGCGATGAAGTGCCAATCATAAAATGGTAGGTGTCAGCATCGAATACAAATTTATTTTTGGCTACGCTAAAATAAGACAAATCATGAGCCGACACTTCAAAACGTACTGTTTGTGTTTCACCTGCTTTGAGATTGACTTTTTCATAACCTTTTAGTTCCTTTATGGGTTGTTCCTGTTTTATTGTGGGTTTTCCACCAATGTACAATTGAACTACTTCTGCACCAGCCACTGTACTAATATTTTTTATTTTACAAGTAACAATAACTTTCGCTGTTTTGGTTTTGGATGGTTGTACGTTCAAATCCGACAATTCAAACTTGCTGTACGAAAGCCCGTATCCGAATGGGAATTGCACTTCGGTTTTGTTTTTATCGTAACCGCGGTAGCCCACAAAAATGCCTTCGGTATATGTCACTCGTTTATCTTTGTTGGCATCATGGTAGCTATTGAATGTTGGATTATCCTCCCATCGTTTTTCAAATGTTGCGGGCAGTTTTCCCGAAGGATTCACTTTGCCAAAAAGCACTTCGGCAATAGCTGTACCACCTTCTTGGCCAGGATACCATGCCCATAGTAAACCCGCCAAACTTGGATACCAACTTTGCATTTCTACATTTCCGCCAGCATTTACTATCCCTACGATTGGTTTGCCAGTTTTGCTCAAGTCCTTAATGAATTGTGTTTGTGCGTTGGGCAATCCAAATTCACGGTCCTGTCCTTCCATTTCGCTCAATGCATTAAAGCCAAAACAAGCAATTATTAAATCAACATCAGCACATTTTTTTTCAAGTTCAGGGTCATTTTCGATGGTTGTTTTTACAAAAAAATCGGCTCCTCCTGTTCCTTGAAAGTATTCAATGCAAATTTCGTGGTCGGTATTTCCCTCCAATTTAATTCTCGTATTCTTAGCAGTTGTAGGACCATTCGTCCATTTATAACACACATTTCTTCCGTCAATAAAAAAGCGGTAACCATCGTCGCCAGCAAGCATAAAATTGTAGGTATTTGTTTTACTTGGTCGAATTATTCCTGTCCAACGGATAGACGCATTTTCTTTATTTAAGTTAGCAATGCCTGTACCGTTTGACCAATTAAAGTTAATGGCTGTATCAATTCGTTCGGCAACCGGCGTGCCATTTAATTCCGTATTATTAAAAAACTGTGCTTTTAAACCTCGTATAGTTCGATTTTTATCAGTAAAAAACTCATTGGGTGCGGCTGAAAACAAATCAATGGTTACAATTTCAATATTTTTTTCAGTAGTTATTTTTTCAATACCTTCCATGGTGCTAACAAATCGAAATGGGTCTAATACACCACTTCCACCACCTGTTTGAAATGTGGTGGCATTTGGGCCAAAAACCATAACTTTTTTCACTCTATTTTTATCAATGGGTAAAATTTGGTTTTCATTTTTGAGTAAAACCAATCCTTCGCGAGCCACATTGAGTGCTGTGTTAGCACTTTTCGGATTATCCAGCGGAATTGATTTGTCCAATTGCTGTTTGTCCAGAAATCCAAAGCCGATAATCGTGCGTAAAATGCGAAGCACTTTTTGATCGATAGTTGCCAATTTAATTTTACCCGCTTTGAGCAGTATTTGCAAACTATCTACACTCATGCTTTTTCCACTTGGCATTTCCAAGTCAAGCCCATTGTTTACATTGTTCATGGTGTTATAGGTGGACACCCAATCTGACATTAAAATGCCTTTAAAGCCCCATTGTTTGCGCAAAACATCAGTCAGTAACCATCGGTTTTCGGAGGTGTAAATGCCATTCAGTAGGTTATAGCTTGACATTACTGCACCCACATTTCCTTGCTTAACCGCTGTTTCAAAGGCTGGTAAATAAATTTCGTGCAGTGTACGCACATCTACATCCGAACTGACATTATTTCTATCCCATTCCTGATTGTTGGCAACAAAATGCTTGATAGTAGCAACTACTCCTTCGGTTTGTAAACCATTAATATAATGTAGCGCAGTTTTTGAAGTCAAGTAAGGATCTTCGCCAAAATACTCAAAATTGCGCCCACACAACGGCGAACGGTAAATGTTCACACCCGGACCTAGCAAAATATGCACACCACGCGCCTTAGCATCTTCACCCAATGCATTACCGTAATCTGCCGCTAAGTTTTTGTTCCATGTTGCAGCCAGTAAAATTCCACACGGCATAGCATTGGTTTTACCATCATTGCGCAGACCCTGTGGCCCGTCGGACATTTTAATCTCCGGAATACTCAAACGTTTTATTTCTCGAATGTAAAAATCTCTTTCGCCACCAATGTAGGCTATCTTTTCGTCCAACGTCATTTGCTTCAACAATGCATTAGCACGTTTTTCTACTGTGACATTTGCCCACGGTTGTGAAAATGCAGATTGACAAATCAATAGCAAGAAAGCAGAATACAACAAATTCAAAGTTTTTATTTTCATTTGTTTATAGTTTATATTTTATTTTTATTTGTCTCATGGAACATGCACATAAGCATTGCCTTGTGGGTCAAAATTTACTTGTCGTACTGGCTTCATGTGTAAATCATTTTTTCAATCTGTTATTTTTACTTTTCAGCAGAATTATTTCAATATCTACTTATCCGTCCTGAAAGGTAAAACAGGTAAATCAACTCCATTATACAAATTGCAATCGGGATTATCAGCCCAGCCATAGCGAACAAATTTTGGATTCTTAATGGTATCATTCCATACAATCACCTTATTTCCTGCAATTATTGCTTCTGCACAAAAAAACTTTTTATCTTCGCCGGCAATGGCAAATCCTGTCAATGGTTTATTTCCCAAACATTTCAGCTTGCCACTAGTGGCGCTAAATTTAATTGTTATTTTATTTTTATGAATGGATAATGACTGAAAACTGGAACCTGTATAAGCTAATTTTTTACCGTAAACTAAGCCTAAAGCTGCATCGGCAAAGCGTTTGCCACTGGCTTGTTTATTCTTAAAATGCACATCGCCGTCAACCAAACCTAAATCGATATTAGCCACCATAGCTGTATTAATCAATTGAGTTCCTTTGGCTTGGTGTTCACGCAACTCTGCAATTCTGCTTTCTGTTGGTTTTTCAGTACGTATATTACAATTAGATAATTGCCCAAATACTACAGGTAAATCACCTTGTCCCCAGCGAGTTCGCCAATCATTGACCATCAACGAAAAGTAATTGGCATATCCTTCGGGATTTTTGGTGTTGTTCTCGCCTTGATACCATATTATACCTTTTAGTCCAAAAGGAATAATAGGGGAAATTTTAGCATTAAAAATAAAGGTGGGGTAATTATAGAATTCAAGCCAAGACGGTGTTTCAGGTTCAATTTTTTCGTTATATTTCCAAGTATTAGCAAGCGAAATATCGGTTGATTTGTCGGTAGATGTAACGTTAATTAGTTCAGAAGGACTATAGAGACCACCAACAGCCCATCGTCCCAAAACACGTAGGGCTATTAAATTATCCCCTTTTTTTAGCAAAGAAGCAGGAATGACATACGATACATTCGCTCCAGTTCCTTGCTTTTTGAGTTCAATACCATTGAAATAAGCAATATTATCAAGGTGAACTTCGCCCAAGTTCAGGACCAAATCTTTTTCAATTTCTTTTAGTTGAATGTTCTTACGAAACCATACGTAGCCAAAAAAGTTATTAATGCCATAATCTTTCCATTTGCATGGAATTTTCATGGTTTTCCAGGTTGTATCGTCATAGTTCGGAGAAAAAACCTTTTGTTCAATACCATTGGTTGAATGTTCGATAATGGAATCGCGCAGTTTGTTGGTTTGCATGAATTGCTCGTAACCATATGAAAAGTCACCTGTTTGAGAAATTATTTTTGGCAAGGTATCCTGGTAAAATGGCAGAGTTTCCAACGCCTTGCGACTCATCCATGCTTGAATATCCGTTCCTCCCCATGTTGAATTGATTATTCCAATTGGAATATTCATTTCGTTGCTAATTTGTCGGGCAAAAAAGTAACCGATAGCCGAAAAATCTTTTACTGATTCTGGTGTACAAGCCATCCATTCGCCTCCAGCTATGTCAGCTAGTGGCTTGTTGTCCAAATCATTAGTTACCGATAAAAACCGAATATTAGGATAATTGGCATTTTTAATTTCTTCTTCCTTGTTATTAACCCCCCAACTTAACGCCATTTGCATATTAGATTGTCCGGAAGCCAACCACACATCGCCTACCAAAACGTTGCTTAAAGTAATAGTATCTTGCTGATTAAAAATTTTCAATATGTAAGGTCCGCCAGCCTTAAATTTTGGCAAACGCACGATCCATTTACCATTCTCATCTACTTTTACTAATGTTTTTATGCCTTCAATTTCAACAGTAATAATTTCTCTTGCAACTCCTTTGCCCCAAATAGGTGCAGCTATATTACGCTGAAGTACCATATTACTACTAAAAACTTTTGAAACTGAGATTTTAGCACAAAGAGAGTTGTAGATAGCTGAAAAAAAAATAAAAACGATTAAATAAAATAACGGACGGTAGATTTTCATAAAAAAGTACTTTAAAAACTATTGTTTTACTTTTGTAAAATAATAACTGATTCGAACGGTTTCACTTCTACTTTTCCTGACAAAACCTTCCCACTCAAATCAGTATAAACCAAGTCGGTAGGGATTTCAAAAGATTTGGGTTGCTTGGTTTCGTTTATTAAAATCTGTGATTGCTGTCCGCCCGCATCGTGGTTGGCAGTGGCAATGGTAGTAGAATTGGCATCCTGTTTGGAATGCTTTTGCCACGATTCCAAGGTGTATTCCTTGAAGCTGCGCACATTGTCCTTAAAGGTAAGTGTTACAATAGGAAATGGATAATACGGACTGGCATATAAATTTCGATCAAATACTCCCGGTGCGAATTTTTCGCGTATCCGGCATTCGATAAATAAGGCCCGCTGATTTCG
>JAIFKX010000301.1 GCA_020049335.1 Paludibacter sp.
GTGCGATGGCGTTTTGCAAACCTATCTTCCAGGAAATTATGGTGGCGATGCTCTGGCACATATTCTCAGCGGAAAAGTAAATCCATCGGGTCGATTGCCTTATACTTACCCCAAAGCGCCGAACTCATTGGGCACTTACTACCACAAACCATCCGAAGTGGTAAAAACCATGGAGGGTGTGTATAACTACGAAGGAAGTTTTGCTCCGCAATATAGCTTTGGTAGCGGGCTAAGCTATACCAACTTCGAATACAGCAACATGAAAGTAAGTAAAACAGATTTTACGGATGCCAATGAACTGACAATTACAGTTGATGTAAAAAACACTGGAAAAATTGCCGGAAAAGAAGTGGTTCTATTGTTTAGTTCCGATAAATACGCATCGATGACTCCTGATGTAAAAAGACTTCGCCGGTTTGAGAAAATAGATTTGATTGCAGGTGAAACAAAAACGGTTCGCTTTACATTATCAGCAAAAGATTTGGCTTTTGTAAACCTTAAAAATCAGTGGGTTACAGAGCCAGGTGAATTTGTATTAACCATTGCTAATCAGAAGGTTTCGGTGAATTACAACTAAATATGTTTTGGAAACGAGCATCAATCCCCAAATGGGGGTTAAAATACAAAATGAACATCTCATGAGAAATATCACAGCCCTTTTATCGCTGCTCTTTTTGCTTCATAATATCGTTTATGCTAATTCAAAAAACGCTAAAGTATCGGATATAACCGTCGAAGTGTATACAACTTCAGCAGATAAATCGAAACTTTTTGAAGCTTCGACAACTCCATTTTTGGAAACTACTAGTGCAGATGCCGATGCGTCGGTTGTGCTGAATCCTGCAGTAAAATACCAGCAAATGGATGGCTTTGGAGCTGCTATTACAGGTTCTACATGCTATAATCTGCTTAAGATGAGTAAAAATGACCGAGCAAAAATTCTGACAGAAATCTTTGACCACAAAATCGGAATGGGTCATAGTTATGTGCGCATTTCGCTGGGTTGTTCCGACTTTTCGTTGGACGAATATACCTATTGCGATACGCCTGGAATTGAAAATTTTGAGATTCATAAATTAGATAAACGCGATCTTTTCCCTATTTTGAAGGAGATTTTGGCAATAAATCCAATGCTGAAAATTATGGCATCGCCTTGGACACCTCCGCGCTGGATGAAAGTAAATAATCTGAAAGATTTACAACAATACAACTCTTGGACTTCGGGACAATTAAATCCAAAGTATTACGACGATTATGCCACTTATTTTGTAAAATATATTCAAGAAATGGAAGCTGAAGGTTTTCCAATTGAATCGATTACCATTCAGAATGAGCCACTTAACCGTGGGAATTCAGCATCTCTGTTTATGACCTGGCAAGAACAGCGCGATTTTATCAAAACGGCATTAGGCCCGCAATTCAGAAAAAATGGCATCAAAACAAAAATTCTTGTTTACGACCATAATTACAATTACGATGCCGAAAAGGCAGAATGTTGGGATCAGATTGACTACCCGCTGCATATTTTGCAGGACAAAGAGGCTGCGCAATACGTACATGGTTCGGCATGGCATGCTTATGGTGGGAGTGTACATGAATTGGATCAAATTGTTGCAACTCAACCCGAAAAAGGGATCTTCTTTACAGAGATTTCTATTGGCGATTGGGGTTACACTTTTCCGGGTGATTTGATGTGGTGCATGAAAGAAGTGGGACTGGGTACCATAAACCGAAACGGCAAAGCGGTAATTGTTTGGAACTTGATGCTCGACGACAAAAACGGACCCGACCGACCAGGAGGATGCAATACTTGCTATGGAGCCATCCGCATTGATAGTAAAAATTATAGTTATGAAACGCTCGAAAGGCTTAGTCATTATTATGTAATCAGCCACTTATCAAAAGTAGTGATGCCAGGCGCCTTTCGTATTAAAGTACTAAATACCAATGCAACCATAAACTGTTCGGCTTTTGCTAATCCTGATGGTTCGTTAGCACTTGTTGCACTCAATGATGGGAACGAAACAACTTCTGTTTCATTTTCATGCAATGGTACATTTTTCGAACAAAAAATACACGCGAAATCAATTGTTTCATTTCGTTGGAAGGATGCTGATTCTCACTAGTTTTTCAGTAATTGTATCTCTTTTCTATCCTAATCAATCCACTTTTTTTAAATGCCAAATTCGTGTTATGTATCAGATTATCAATGTTGTATCGTTGGTTTTCTGATTTTATATCCACTTTATTTTTTAAACTAAAATTTTTACAAAAAGTATCGTATATCTTTGTTTCGGATTGAATCTTATTGTGATTCATTCAAAAGAAACATTGTTAATTAATTTAATATAGCTTGTTATGAGAATTTCAAAACACTTTTTTATTGTAGTGGCATTTATTGGTTTTACTTTTTTTTCGGTGAAAGCTGCAGATGTAGTTTGGGCAAATTTTGAGAATGATGCCCTCGGAAAAATTAACTACGGTTCACTATGGGCAAATGCGTATTCTGGAGATATGACAGCAGTTGCTAATCCACAAACTAATGGTCTAAACACTTCGTCTAAATGTGTAAAAGTTGTTAGAAAATTTAACCAAGGTGGTAATGATTTTCAAGCAGAATTTGATGTAACTGGTACAACTTTTACAACAATGAAGTATGTACATGTTATGGTAATGAAACCATTAGCTACACGAATGGCGGTTGAAATGCGAAAAGCAGGAGAATGGTGGGGTTCAATGTCTGCAAATAACTTATACTATTTTACTCAAACTAATCAATGGGCCGATGTCGTGTTTGAAATTCCTTCAAATGCAAATCTTATAAGCCGAATGGTTTTGAAGCTAGATTTCCTACCGGTAGCTACTCCAAGTAATTATTATGCAGCTGATGCAAATATTTATTTTGATGAAATCATTATTAACGATGATCCAATGCCACGAGGCGTTAATCTAAGTACGTTTAAAAACCCCTCAATACCTGAAAATTTTGAGGGAACAACAACATGGTTGTCAAACTATAATTATTCATGGAAAAATGGTGGAACGAATTTAGATGCACCTACAGAAACGGTAGTTGCTAATCCAGCTAAAAATTATGTAAACCAGTCAGATAAAGCTTTCAAAATGATATATCGTTCAACATTTGGATATGATAGTTGGTTGCAAGTTTTGATAAATCAAGGGGCAGGTATGAACGTGGACGCTACTAATAAGTATTTGCATATAATGATGTATAAAAATGTTAACGCTGAGTTTGCAATTAGGACTCGTGTGGGCTCTTCAGAATCGGGTTGGGTTCGTGCTACAGCACCCGATTATGCTACAGCTAATGGTTGGCAGGATTTGGTTCTCGAAATACCTTCTGGAAATTTTGGTTTAATTAATCGATTGAGCATAAACGGACATACTACCGGTCCGGGTGCCAGTGATTTACCCGTTTATATTGATGAAATTGAATTCTCGAGTAGTGCTACACCTCGTACTATTTTTAATGTAGCTAAAGCTTATGATTTTGGAGCAAATCCAATTAACAATACAGCTAATTATAGTTTGCCAGTTACGGCTGGTGCTTTGTTGAATGGAGATTTAACCGTTTCCATAAGTGGAGATGCCAACTTTAGCACCACTACTACAACACTCACTCAAGCGGCAATAACAGCAGGTACGGCTGTGATTAACTTATCCTATAAACCAACCTCTCTCGGGGCAAAAACAGCCACAGTGAGTATTTTGAGCAATGGCGTAACTTTGGCTCAGGTAGGTTTAGCTGGAACGGGTGGTGCGCCTAACGAAGCTATTAATGTTGATTTTGAAACAGGTGCGTTTTATACAAACACTCCTGCCAATACTATGAACGGTGGCGTTGGCGATGCGCTTACAATTGTTGATAATCCTTCGAAAACAGGATTAAACACTAGCAATAAAGTAGCAATGGGTGTACGAAGTGCAGCTGGTACTTCTACTTTTCAAGCTGAATTTAATATTGAGCCAACAGTAATAAATACTACCCGTTACCTGCATGTATATGTTTATAAACCCACTCATGCTTCCATGACCTTGTATGGACGAAACAATTATCCGGTATCTGGAAGTAGTTCGGATAATGTGTACACTTCAAATCATTTGTACTACACCAAAATAACAAACGAATGGGTAGATGTGGTATTTAAAATAACCGGAAATGGCAATAAAATTGACCGTTTAGTTCTTGGTTTGGATAATTTTAGCCCTGCGGGACGCTATGCAAGTAATTCAAACTTTTATTTTGACCAAATATTGTTGAACGACGATCCAAATCCACGTGGAGCAACACTTCCAACTAAAAAAACTACTTTTCCCGAAGATTTTGAAGGAACTTCGTACGTTGGCGACCCAACCTATTTCCCAACAACTTACGCTTGGATAACGAATAGTACACATGCTAATAGTGCCATTGCTTATGAATCGGTTGTTGCTAATCCATTGGTTAGCAGTGTCAATAATAGTAGCAAAGCATTTAAAACGACGCAAACAGCTACAAACAGCACTTGGTGGACGCGTATTCAGTTTGATTTGAATAATGGATTGGGTACAACAGTGGGAGCAGGAAACAAATACTTCCATGTAATGATGTACAAAACTGGTTCTGGTGGCGAAGTAAAAGCATTTTTTATTAGAACTGATAATGCCCAACAAGAATGGATTAGTCCATCGGCGGTATATGCGTATGCAGGTTGGCAAGATATGGTTTTTGAAGTACCTGCAGCGGTTTATGGCGACATAAAAAAAGTAGCAATTTTGCCACATGGAACAACTGCAACCGACTTGGATATATATTTTGACAATATTGAATTTTTGGCAAGCAGCACCCCCCGCACAAGTATTGCAACAAGTGCAACCAATTATTTCCGTTCGGTAGGTTCGGGTAATTGGGATAATTTGGCAAACTGGGAATCGTCGTCGGATAACAGTTATTGGATACCTGCTACTGCTATACCTACTTCGCATGCTACTGCAGTTGATATAAATCCTACTACACAAATTACTATGCCTACTGGCACAACATTGGCACCGGTAACTGTAAAAGCCGGCGGAAAATTAACATTAAACAATAATGTAACACTGAATGGTGTAACTTTACAAAGCGATGCTACAGGAACTGCCACCTTTGTGGATACCAATAACGATTCGCCACAAAGTGTTACAGCCACAGTACAGCAACATCTCACTGCTGAACGTAACTGGTACACAGCAAGCCCAATAGCTACTGGAACTGCTTCAGGTCTTAATTTGGGAACATCGGTGCAAACTTACAACGAAAGTTCGAAAGCTTGGACAATTTTAGGAAGTAGCGATGCACTTGTAGCCGGAAAAGGCTATGTTTCGGTTGCTACTACGGGTACAGGCTCTACTGGAACAGTAAGTTTTAACGGGGTACTGAATACGGGAACTATACCTGTTGCTGTTACTCGCACTGGCACGGATAAAGCCGGTTTCAATTTAGTAGCAAATCCGTATCCTTCGTACTTAGATTGGACATTAATAACTGCCGATCCACTCAATGCCAATATTGGAACTACTTTATGGTTCCGCACTAAAACAGCCGCCAATGCGTATATTTTTTCGACCTATAACAGCACTGGAGATGTTGCTGTTGCCAATAGCGCTGCCACTACCATAACCAAATACATTCCGCCCATGCAGGCATTCTGGATTAGGGTAAATAGTGGAACAGCATCGACAAATTTGACATTTAAAAACTCGATGCGCTCACACCGCGATGTGAATGGTAACACCATGAAAGCACCAAAACAAGATAGTCAGAAATTGTTACGACTGCAAGTGTCAAATGGCTTAAATTCTGATGAAACAGTGCTCTATTTCGATGCCAATGCGCAAAATAGTTTAGATAATTATGATTCGCAAAAAATGTTTAATAATAGCAGCGTGCAACCTGAAATTTATAGCATTTTGGGTAGTGAGCAGCTGGTTATTAATGGTTTGAACAATTCGGCACTCGATAGCGAACAAATCTTAGGCTTTCATGCTGGCGAAACTACTACCTACAGTATTGCTGTTTCTGAAATGCTAAATTTTGAAGAAAACACACAGGTTTTATTGAAAGATAAATTAGTAAACAAACAAATTGAATTGTCAGAAAATTCGGTTTATCAATTTAGCTCGAATAGTGTAAAAACAACCGATAGGTTTAGTTTGATATTTAAAACTGCAGGAAATGCAACCGGATTAAATTTGCAAAACGAACAATTAAATGCTTCGGTATTTGTTTCGGCTGCAAATTGTATCGAAATTCGTTGCAACAAAATCAGCAATAGCAATACAAAATTAGCAGTATTTAATTTAATGGGCGAGGTAATCTATAATGCAGCAATTTTGGAGGGTCAACATGCTGTAAATCAGAAACTCAATGCAGGTGTTTATATAGTGTCGGTTTCGACCAACGGCAAAACAATTACTAAACGTGTTATCATTCAATAAAGTACAGTATGAAACGAACATGACAAAATTTAATCTATTTTGACCCGTTGGGGTATGATTAAATTTTGTTTTGTGAGTTCCATCTGACAAATAAAAAATCAATTTTAAACAGATGAAAAAGATTATTGATTCAAAAAAACGATTTTATAATTGCCCAACTATCCAATTAGTAACTTTGGATAGTACTATTTCGTTGCAATTAGAATCTGCTCCGCCAGCAGGACCAAACGAACAAAGTTATAATTCGGATACACCAGCGTATCTCCAAAGCAATCCTTTCAAATTATTGGGTTGATAATAACAAAAAAGTGGACTATACAGGTATAATTTATCCACCTAAATATACCTTTTAGTCCACTTTTTTTGCACCTAATAACTATCCTACCTGCCTGAATTGCAAATATTTAATCCTTAGTTATCATTTCATAATCCACTTTTACTTTTTTAATGCAGTTACTTGATTAATATAGCTCCTATCTTTGTTTTCAGATTTTTTTTGGGATAAGAAATAATCCTTGTGTTTTAACCTTTATCTTTGTAAATCTAATTTTAAATTTGTAATATAGTATCATGAAGAAATCATTCCTATTTGTGCTTTTCGTATTTTTTACTTTTTCAGGTTATTCCTATACTGGTTTATTGCGTGTGAGTGGTAAAAATATTGTTGATGCCAACAACACCAATGTACTACTACGTGGAATTAATTTGGGCAATTGGTTGGTGAATGAATCGTATATGATGAATACGCCGAGCAACACGATGGGACTTGAAAGAGAGATGCGCGTACAAATGTTGGATGTACTTGGAGGCGACCAAACCAAATTGGATGCTTTTTATTCTGCGTTTCATACCAATTATGTTCAACAAATAGATATTGATAAAATTGATGAATGGGGCATGAATTCCATTCGTTTACCACTCGATGAAACAAAGCTTGGTTCATACAATTCTAGCACTCAGGTTTATACTATCAACGAAAAAGGATTTGCTCAAATTGACAGTGTGCTCAAATGGGCGCGCCCACATAATATTTATGTTATATTGGACATGCATCGCTTGCCTGGTGGTGGTCATGCTGCCATGGATGAATTTTGGGCAAGCACTACGCTTCAGGATCAGTTTGTAGCTGCATGGCGCGTAATTGCCAATCGTTACAAAAACGATGATTTAGTGGCAGGTTACGATTTAATAAATGAACCAAATCACGATTTTGCCGACAATAATCTCAACAAACCATTACTAAACATTTTGAAACGGGCTACCACTGCTATTCGAGAAGTTGACAATCGTCATATAGTTTTTGTAGAAGGAAATGGATACTCGTGGGATTTTCGTGGATTGAAAGTGCCTTGGGATGCCAATATGGTGTATGCGTTTCATAAATATATCTCTGGTTGGCAAGTGGGCGATTATGATGTAAACGAAATGGTGGCACTCCGAAACGGCACAAACCGCCCCGTGTGGAATGGCGAAACCGGCGAAAACTCGAACCTGTGGCTTACCAATATGGCCAAACGCTACGAAGCCGAAGGAATAGGTTGGAGCGTATGGCCAGCCAAAAAATTTGGCTCTGTAGTTGGACCATTGGCTGTACCCATTTCGCCTCTGTATGCAGCACTATGCAATTATTGGAATTACAAAGCCGACACGACAAAACCATTCGTAGCAAAACCATCGGCTGCCGATGCTTACACGGCATTAATGGCACAAGCAGAGTTATGTAAATTTGCTAATTGCACTTTTCGCAAAGATTATATTGATGCATTGATGCGTCAAACCCAAACCGATACCATTATTCCATGGAAAGCAGTTACTTTACCCGATATAGTAGGTAGAACAACCCGCATTAACGCATCGGAATTTGATATGGGAATAGTTGGCAGTGCATACCAAACCTCACAACGCGACTGGAACAATGCTTACGCTTTTCGCAATGATGAAATAAATGTGCTTTCGCAAAGTGGCGAAGCCAATGGCTATGTGGTGGGTAATATTCACTCGGACAACAGTATTGGCAAAGATGAATGGACAAAATACACGGTAACTGCACCACTGAAAGGTAAATACGAAGTTCGCCTTCGTTATTGGGCAACCACAACCAATTCTGCTCCTGCTGTAAATTTAACAATTAACAATAAACCGCTGTTAACATCCAATTATTTACTGAAAGCTGATACCAAGTTTAATACCGAACTGTTGGGAGAAGTGGATATTGAAAAAGGAAAAACAGTAATTATACTCAATTATATTGGCACGGATTATAAGGTGAGTACTATCGATTTAAAGCTCAAAGAAATACTGCCCACTGCACTTGATAACACCACTTTGAATCCACTCCGTGTTTTGAAAAATGGAAATGAAATAAAGTTGGATGGTGGATTGCATTTGCCTGCTAAAATTCAGATATTTAATCAGTTAGGGCAAATTATTCTTAATACAAAAAACACCAATATAACAAATTTCAGTTTCTCAACAAACGGTCGACAAGGCTTTTATTTTGTTTCGTTACAATACATTACCGGTGAAAAACAAACTCAAAAATTTCAAATATACTAACTATAAATTAATTTACTAATTTTCAAAAAAAAAAATTATTATGAGAAAATCTTACTTTTTAATGCTGGCTGCTTTTGGGCAGTTTCAGTATTCGGTCTAAAAGCTGCCGATGTGGTTTTGGCTGATTTCGAAAACCCAACTCCGATTGGCTCATTGGCTGGAGGTTCTACCTATATAGGTAGTTCAATAGGTTTGTTCGTTGGTTCCAATCCGGTTACAACCGGATTAAACACTACCGCACAAGCAGCCTATGGTGTGCGTACAAGTACACAAGGGGCTACATTTCAGGCCGAATTTAATGTGATTACGCAAAACTACAACGGCGTAAAGTACTTTCACGTAATGGTTTACAGACCAAAAGCATCGAAATTTCAATTAATCGGTCGTCAGAATTCACCCACAGTTTCGGGAAATCCATGGGATAATCGTTTTACTGTTCCTGGGTACTATACAAGTATTGTAAACGAATGGGTTGATGTGGTTTTTAAAGTAGATTTTGCAGCATCAAATCTTCGTATTGATAAATTTGTACTTTCATTGGATATGTTAAATGCTTCAGGGAGATACACAACCGATACCAATATTTATTTCGACGAAGTGATTGTAAACGACGACCCACAACCACGAGGACGTACGGTAGATTATTCAAATTCTACTTTACCCGAAAGTTTTGAAGGAACTAACTCTTTGGTTAATGAAAGCTTTTTTGGCATAAACTATTATTGGAAAAACGGTGGAATTAATAATGACAATGTGACCGAGGAAATAGTAACCAACCCTGCTAAAAATAACGTAAACATGACTGATAAGGCGTTAAAAATGATGTATCGCTCTTCATTTAGTTGGGATTCGTGGTTGCAATTAGCACTTAATGGTGGCTCAGGTATTAATGTAGATGCCAATAATAAATATTTGCATATTATGGTTCGCAAAAATGCAGATGCTCAATTTGCAATAACAACGCGTGTAGGTACATCCGAATCGGGTTGGATTCGCACAACAACAGGAAATGTTAGTCCGGATTATGCCAAAGCAAACGGATGGCAGGATTTAGTTTTTGAGATTCCATCAGATAAATATGGGTTAATCAATCGTTTGAGTATCAATGGACACACAACAGGCCCTGGTGCATCTGATTTACCTGTATATATCGACGAAATTGAATTTTCGAATGTTAAAGCTCCACGCACAATTTTCAATGTGGCAAAAGCATACGATTTTGGTGCAACACCAATAAACAATACTGTAAATTATAGTTTACCGATTACTGCCGGGGCGTTATTGAATGGCGATTTAACTATAACATTAAGTGGCGATGCTGATTTTCGACTACAACTACAACGCTTACTGAGGCAGCAATTACTGCAGGAACGGCTGTAATTAATTTGTCGTACAAACCTACTTCACTTGGTTCAAAAACAAGTACGGTTGATATTAAAAGCAATGGTGTAACACTTGCTCAGGTTGGCATTGCAGGTACTGGTGGTAATCCAAACGAAGCTATAAATGTTGATTTTGAAAGTGGAACATTTTATGCTTCTTCACCAGCAAATGTAACATGGGGCGATACCAATACAACACTCACAATTGTTGACAATCCTACAAAAGAAGGTTTGAATACAACAAACAAAGTAGCTTGCGGAGTACGTAGCGCTGCTGGTGGAAATGCATTTCAAGCAGAGTTTAATATTGAACCTACTGTTATAAATACTACCAAGTATTTGCATGTAATGGTTTTAAAACCAACGCATTCGGTTATGAGTATAAATGGTCGCAATAATTTTCCTGTTGCTGGTAATAGTTGGGACAATGTATATTCGGCTTCGCATTTAAATTACACAACTGTTGTAAACGAATGGGTAGATGTGGTATTTAAGATTGATGGTGATGGTAAAAAAATCGACCGTTTGATAATTGGTTTGGACAATTGTAATCCTGCAACTCGATATGCAAGCAGTGCCAATATCTATTTTGATAAAATTGAATTAAATGATGATGCTACGCCAAGAGGTGTTACTTCCCTGCCAGCAAAGAAAACTACTTTCCCCGAAAACTTCGAAGCAACTTCCTTTGTAGCCGATCCTACTTATTTTCCATATACTTATAGTTGGGTTACACCCGATGCACACCGTAACAAAGGATGTGCTTACGAAACTGTAGTAGCCAATCCATTGAAAGATGGCGTAAATGGTAGCGAAAAAGTATTGAAAACAACTTTGAATGGTGGAGCTGACTGGTGGACACGTTTACAATTTGTATTGAATGATGGCCTAGGTACAACTGTTGATGCCAACAATAAATACTTACATGTAATGATTTACAAACAAGGTACTGGAGGCGAAGTAAAAGCATTCTTTATTCGTACCGATAATGTACAAAAGGAATGGATAAGTCCATCGGTTGTTTATGCTTATAACGGATGGCAGGATTTAGTATTCGAAGTGCCAGCAGATGTTTATGGTGCTGTAAATAAAGTAGCCATTTTACCTCACGGAAGTACAGCTCAAAATATTGATATCTATTTCGATGATATTGAATTTATAGGAAGCGCTACTCCTCGTACAAATGTTTCTACTTCAATCAACAATATTAAATCGACTGATTTTGCTGTTGTAAAAGTGGCTAATTCGTTGATAATAAAAGGTGTTAGTGTTGATAATGCAAAAATTTCGATTTACAATATGCAGGGACAGGAAGTATTGAACCTGAAAAATGTAAATACAAACACTATTTCGAATAATTTATCAAAAGGTGTGTATATAGTGAAAATAACGAACCAACAAGGTGTAGAACAGGTGTGTAAGTTTATGAATTAACAAAAAAAACGAATCAGTTGGAGTACATCTTTGTACTTCAACTGATTAAAAAACAAAATTCTAATTATTTATGAAAACAAAATTAATTACATTATTTGTGGCAGCATCGGCAATGCTGTCAACAGCTTACCTGAATGCTCAGGAAATTGAAATTGAAAATTTCGAAAGTGAAGCATTTATCACTGCCGAAAAAATGGAGCCACCTACAACAGAAGTTCCTGTACCAGTTGCAGCTCCTGCACCTAACGAAACTTATGGTGGTGTTGATAAAACATTAGCTATAGAAGCAAACCCTATTAATACTGGCATCAACGATTCGTATTACTCGGCTTATGCCATTCGTGGAAATGGTGGAGCTTCCGATTTTCAGGCTGAATTTAACATTGAACCCCAAAATCTTACGGGTGTTAAATACGTCCACATAATGGTATTTAAGCCGTTGCATTCGATGATGACACTGGGTGGACGCCAAAATAAACCAACTACAGGTAATACCTGGACTGATAGATTCCGCGTTCCGGCTTATTACTACACCGAAACCGAAAACAAATGGGTGGATGTGGTATTTAAAGTTGATTTTGGGACTGGTACAAGTTTCGACCGACTGTGTTTTCAGTTGGATTATGTATCGCCAGCAACCCGTTACACCGAAAATAAAAAGATTTATTTCGACGAAATTGTAATTAATGACAACCCACAACCTCGTGGCGATGTTACAGTTTATCCAGCTGCTAAAACTACTTTCCCTGAGGATTTTGAAGGAGCTACAACCATAGCCGACAAACTGTTTTTTGGTAATTTCAATTATTGGAATACAACTGGTAATGACTTAAATCTGGGAACTCCGCTTCAGGTTGTAGTGGATAACCCCGAAAAGAATGCCATTAACCCAACTAATAAAGTGTTGAAGTTGGTTCGTAAAAAAGAAGCAACTTGGTGGAGCCGTTACCGTTTTGTAGTAAACGAAGGTGTGGGTATGCCTATTACTGCAGCCAATCGCTATGTGCACATTCTGATGAAAAAAGAGTACGACAGCAAAGTGAGTTTGTTTGTAAACTCAGCTTCGGGAACAAAAGTTGAATGGATAGCTCCAATTAGTGATTACGTAAAATCAACTTGGCAGGATTTGGTATTCAAACTGCCCGATAATATTTTGAATCAATCGGTTAATTTGGTGCATCTATTGCCACAATCTTCCGATCTTACGGTTGATGCTGACATTTATGTCGACGAAATTGTATTTAACGACAGCCCCGATCCTCGAGGAGCTATTGTTACTTTAGCTTCTTCGTATGATTTTGGAGGTCTTTCAGTTGGTCAAACAAAATCGTCGAAAGTTCCATTTCAAATCATCAATGCCGGTGGAGATGTTAACGTTACTGTCGAAGGAACGGGCTTTACAACTACAAAAGCAACTTACACACAAGCTCAGGCCGAAGCTGGCGACAGTTTACAACTCTCGTTTACACCCACAGTAAGTGCAACACCTTATACCGGTAAAGTAATATTGAAAGTAAACGGTTCTACACTACGTGAAATGTCGTTGAAAGGTGAATCGTTAAGCGACAATCTGAATTTAAGTGTAAATTTTGAGAGTGGAGCTTTTTATGCAGCTACACCAACAAATATTATGTATGGTGGTCTGGATCAGGTTCTTGATATTACTGCTAACCCATTGGTAGAGGGGCTTAATACAACAGCAAAATGTGCTTATGGTATTAAAAATATTGCCGGAAATCAGGATTTTAGTGCTGAGTTTAATATTGAGCCTGTAAATATTGTGGGTAAAAAATACATTCATGTGATGGTTTTGAAACCTTCGCATTCGAAAATGTGGCTTGCCTTGCGCAACAACACAAATCCGGATGGAGCTGCAACCAGCATTTATTCGGCAATAAATAAATATTATGTGTCAACCGAATCGCAATGGGTGGATGCTGTATTTGAGGTAAATGGTACAGGTCGTAAAGTGGATAGACTGGTTATTAATCTGGATAATTGTGTACCTACCGAACGTTTTACTCAAAACACAAACATTTATTTCGACGAAATTGTGATGAACGATGATCCGATGCCGCGTGGCGTTACATCTGTTCGTGCTAAAAAAGCAACTTTGCCCGAAACATTTGAAGGAGCTACTTCAATAATTGACCCCTTATACTTCGACCATACATATAATTGGACTTCAGAGTCGAGCGACCTCAATTGGGGACGTGCATTGGAAGAGGTGGTTACAAATCCGGCACCCGATGCCATTAACGAAAGCTCTAAAGTGTTGAAAATAACACGTAAACTTGATGCTACTTGGTGGAGCCGTTTACAACTAAAGCTTGAAAGTACGATTGCTGTAAGCGAATCAACGCGTTATTTACATCTTATGTTCAATAAAGCTACCGATGGCGAAGTGGCAGTACATTTTTTGAATACAGCTAATGCTGAAGCTGGTTGGGTGCGTCCACTTGTTAATTATATTAAAGGAGAATGGGCTGATTTAGTATTTATGATTCCTGATACATTTACAGGTAATATTAACCGTATTGACATTAACCCACATACAACAGGTGCTACCGAAGATATGGCTATTTATATCGACGAAATTGAATTTTCGAGCAGTTCAGAACCTCGTTTCATTACCTCGGTAAAAGGAAACAAAGAACTGAAAGCCAATATTTTTAGTCAAAACGGAAAAGTAATCGTCGACGGTCTTACATCGGCTTCGAAAGTTACAATTTACGATGCCACAGGTAAAGTTATCTCAACTGAAAGCGCTGTAAATCAAAGATACACAAAATCTATCTCTCAAAAATTTGTTATTGTAAAAGTTGTAAACGGAACTCAATCCATTGCACGCAAAGTAGCATTGTAATCAAAATTATCTTAGAAATACTTTATAAAAAATCAAATTACCGATTGGAGCAAAATACTCCAATCGGTAGTTGAAAACTCTCCTTTTCTAAATTTTATAATATAAACAGACTATATTCTGATGAAAAGATTAATATTCTCAGTCTCGGTGTTAGCGCTTGTCGCCTTGTTTTTTGCAGCCTGTGTCGACACAGTTGAGCCTATAAAACACGACCGGACAAAACCTGTTACCATTACGAGCTTTACACCCGACTCAGGTGGAGTAGCTACTCGTTTAATTATTTTTGGCGATAATTTTGGCAATGATGCTTCGCTCATTAAGCTTACCCTTTTCGACCCTGCACGCAATAAAGAAACACAAGCAAAAATTGTTGGTGTAACAAATGAATGTATTTATGCCTTATTGCCTCGCCGCGCTGGGAGCGATAATAAAATTTCAATCCGCTTAAAAGTAGCCGAATCGAGCGTTGTAGAGGCTGTAAGCAAGTTTCATTATACCCTGGCTCAAAATGTGTCGACACTGGTAGGCGCTGTTACGAATGTGGATGGTACCGGTGGCGAAATTAATGGAACTTATGATGTGGCTATGCTCAGTTTACCTCGCAATATTACGTACGACGAAACTACAAACTCACTTTTTGTAACTGGTTTCGAAGGTTGGGGTTATGGAGTTCAAGCTATCAGGAGAATTAATATGACCGAAAAAGTAGTGTCGTCGGTAGGTGCAGGCATTCAACCGCCCGACGGAATTGTGGCTGTTAACGGCGATGTGTATGTAACTACCGCATTTGGACATGAAAACATTTTGTTTCGTATGAATACGAATAATGGATTTTCGAAGGAAAAATTTATTAACAACCTGAACGATAGTTATTTCTATTGGGGCGGCGATGTAGTATACAACAAAACAGACAAACTATTGTATATACAATCTAACTATCCTACTTTATCTTACATTAAAACACTCGACCCTTCGGCAACTGACCGTGAATTAAGTATTAAGGTTTATTATAAAATTTCAGATTCGAATGTAAGCTTTTGCTTAGCTTCAGATAGCAAAGGAAATTTATACTATTCGCTTGCCGACCAAAACGCAATATATAAACTCGAAAAAGTGGGTAACGATGTAATTAAATCTCTTTTTGCCGGAAAAGATGGAACTAAAGGATATAAAAATGGAAATGGAGCAGATGCCTTGTTCAATACACCGACCAAAATGACTTTCGATAGCGAAGATAATATGTATGTGTGCGATCAGGGCAACCATGTAATTAGAAAAGTTACACCCGATGGCGAAGTTACTTTGCTGGCTGGCGTGCCAACAGTAGCTGGTAAAGATGATGGAAAACCATTAGAGTCCAAATTTAATCAGCCTCGTGGTATATGTATTGATAACGAAGGAGTTATTTATGTTGCCGACAGAGCAAATCATCGTATTCGTAAAATTTCAATCGAATAGAGAATTTTTTTCTGTTTTTTAAAAAATATAATTTAGAAAATCATGCAAAATAATAAAAAAATATACTTCCTATTACTATTCTTTGCGCTTTTGAGTTTTACTTCCTTGGCGCAAACAAAAGTGAAGGAATCAATTACTGGTATAGTAGAGGATGCTGGTGGGCCGATAATTGGTGCTACTGTAATTGTAAAAAATAATCCTGGCTTAGGACAAATTACTGATATGAATGGTAAATTCTCGTTAAAAGCCTCACCTACCGATGTTATTGTGGTTTCGTATGTAGGCTACGGTTCAAAAGAAGTGGTGATTGGAACTCAAAAGAACATTCGCATTTTTCTCGAAGAGTCCACTGCCATGCTCGAAGAAACAGTGGTTGTTGGTAAAGGCACTCAGCGTAAAGTGAGTGTAATTGGTGCCATATCGACCTTGGAAGTAAAAGAGCTCAAATCGCCTACTTCGTCTATTACCAATGCTTTAGCAGGTAATATTGCTGGAGTTGTAGCAGTGCAACGAAGTGGCGAACCAGGCAAAAATGTTTCCGATTTCTGGATACGTGGTATTTCTACTTTTGGTGCCAACTCGGGCGCACTTATCCTTGTTGATGGTATCGAACGTAGCATGAATGAGGTAGATCCTGAGGATATTGAATCTTTCTCCATTTTAAAAGATGCTTCTGCAACTGCTGTATACGGTGTGCGTGGGGCTAATGGTGTGGTTATGATTACTACCAAACGTGGTAAAGAAGGAAAAGTAAATATCAGTGTAAAGGCTGAAACGTCAGTTTCTTATTCTGGGCGTATGCCGGAGTATGTGGGCGCTTTCGATTATGCAAAATTAGCCAACGAAGCGCGCGTGGTGCGAGGCGAATCGCCAATTTATAACGAACAGGAATTGAGCATTATAAAATATAATCTTGATCCCGATATTTACCCTAATGTGAATTGGCAACAGGAAGTGTTGAGTCCATACACTCAAAACTACCGTGCTGGTTTAAATATATCAGGTGGTGGAGCTACAGCTCGTTACTACATTTCGGGTGGTATGTACAACGAATCGGGTATGTATAAGCAGGATAACTTGAATAAATACAACACCAATGTGGATTACAAACGATACAATTTTCGTTCGAATGTGGATGTGAATATAACACCTTCAACAGTTGTGGAATTGGGTGTTGGAGGTTGGGTCGTAGCGCAAAATAAACCCGGTTCGTCGTCGGATAATATATGGGGTTCTATGGCAACATTAACTGCTATTTCGGTTCCCGTAGAATACTCCAATGGATTAACACCGTCGTTTGGTAAAGGTACATTGACTAATCCCTCGGTATTATTAACCAAAACCGGTTTTAGCGAACAATGGGAAAACAAGATTGAAACCAATATTACTGTAAAACAAGATTTCGACTTTTTGCTCAAGGGTTTATCTATGTACGGACGCTACTCGTTCGATGCCTACAATTGGCACAAATACAATCGGTTTCTGCTACCCGAACTTTATCGCGCCGACAAGTTCAGAGATGCGGATGGAAAATTAGTTTATCAAAAAGTACAGGAAGCATCGCCCGTGAGCTTTAGCCGCGAAGGTGCCGGCGACCGTCGTACTTATGGTGAGTTAGCTATTAATTATAGCAATATGTTTGGTAATCATCGTGTGGGTGGTTTGTTGCTTTACAACATTCAAGAATATGCCAGTAGCACTGCCAGCGACGAAATTAGCTCTATTCCATATCGCAATCAAGGGCTTTCGGGACGTGGTACTTACTCTTACGACGATCGCTATTTTGTGGAATTAAACTTTGGATACAATGGTTCCGAAAACTTTGAGAAGGGTTCGCAATATGGCTTTTTTCCTGCTTATGCATTTGGATGGTTGGTTTCGAACGAAAAATTCTGGAAGGATAATGTAAAGGCTGTAAACCTCTTGAAATTGAAATTTACGCAGGGAGTTGTAGGTAACGATAAATTAAGTAATACTCGTTTCCCATACCGTACTTATGTGGGCACAGGTGGCGGTTATTATTTTGGAGACTTTTCGGCCACTGGTGGTAGCGGTATTGCCGAAACTGTTATTGGAAGTCAGTATCTAACATGGGAAACATCAAACAAGCTGAACCTGGGGGTAGAACTCGGATTATTCAAAAAATTCAAATTAAATGTGGATATTTTTAAAGATGATCGAACCGGTATTTTTATGAAACGTACCACATTACCCGAAACAGTTGGTATCACTTCACCGCCATGGGGAAATGTGGGTCGAATGATAAACAAAGGCATTGATGGAACTATTGAATACAACGATAAAATAGGTAAACTGCAATATACTTTGCGTGGAAATGCAACATTCAATCGCAACAATATAGTGGATTACGATGAGCCAAAACCTAAATTTCCCTATCAAACTAGCGACAACGTACAAACAGCTGTTATGCCACGTTTTATTGGAGGATGGAATATTTTAGGTGTAACTCAAAAAATGGTTGATGCATATTATATGCGCGATGGATATTCGATGGAAAATTCGAGTACAAACTATCCATACCTACTTACTGGATATGTGCAGAACGATAGTGCCTATGTAAAAAAAGGGGTTCATAATATGTATGTTAATCGTGAAGCTCGCTTTTATGCATCTATTAGTTACAATCGCCGCGTATGGCCTTGTACAAGTTCAAAATTTCCTACGGTTCAAAATTTTGTAGTTATCTATTCGTTAGGTGGAAATGGTAGTAAAGACCAAGGTGGTACAAATGGCGATTTTCCGGCCACTGGTTACTCAATGGTGAAATATACAAGTGATAGCGACCAAAAATACCACGAAGGTTCGAGTGTTAAACCTAAAGCTTATATCACTTTTCGTTATGCCGAAATGTTATTAAACTACATAGAATCGCTTAACGAAATTGAAGGTTCGCATGTAGTGGATGGTATAGCCTACACGCGCAATACCGAAGAAATTAAGCGCTATTTCAACATGATACATTACCGTGCTGGATTACCCGGAATTGGCGATATAGGAGGCCCCGAGTTATCGGTTTTGGGAAGCATGGAGGATACACGTGCACTTATTAAACGTGAACGTATGATTGAATTGGCTTTTGAGGGACGTCGCTTTTTAGATGTCCGCCGTTGGAAAGATGCATTGGTTGAACTGAACAAACCTGTACGTGGTATGGATATGGAAAAAACGGAATCAGGTGGTTTTTATATCGAAAAAAATATCAGTGTTGTTCGTTGCGATCGAAAATTCTTATTTCGTAATTACTTATTCCCAATTCCAAAATCGGACGTCGACAAAAATTATAAATTAATCCAGAATCCGGGCTGGTAAATCAACTAATTGATAATTATTAATTAACAATTTACAATTAAAATCATGAACATAAAATATTTATTCTATCTTGTTTTTATACTGAGCTTTACTGCATGTACTCAGGAGGAAGTAGAGTATTACAAAAAACAAATTTACATATCGTATAGTGGTGAGCAAACACACACCATGAAAATAAAAGTGGCTTCGACCGATACATTGATTAGTGTCTATTGCGGTGGTTCGCTAGCGCCCGATAATAATGTTGCTGTAACACTCAAAGTGGACATAAACGCTCTTGATTCGTTGAATTCCATAAAATTCTCGTCAATAACCGATTATATGAAATTATTGCCA
The DNA here is from genome assembly GCA_020049335.1 of Paludibacter sp. Classification (GTDB taxonomy): domain Bacteria; phylum Bacteroidota; class Bacteroidia; order Bacteroidales; family Paludibacteraceae; genus Paludibacter. Next base: position 19,840 of record JAIFKX010000301.1, read on the forward strand.
GATAGTTGTTTCGATATAAATTCCTATCAAACAACCATTACAAAAGGGCAAGTGTATGCCACACTCCCTATAAGTTTCAAAACATCCAAAATAGACCCATTGCAAAAATATGTTTTGCCGTTGTCTATTAGCAGTGTTTCGGCTTATGAGGTAAACTCGTCATTGAAAACGGTATTTATTACTGTAAATCTAATTAATAAATACTCTGGCTTATACCGCTTTAATGGTAATGCTGTAGAAGAGGGTAAAACATCGAAAGCAAAGATTACACGTGAACAAAATTTTGTAGTTGCAGGCGAAAATTCGGTTTTGATGCATGCCGAAAGTAAAACTTTTGAAAAAGATGGCAACAGTTACCTTATTAAGGCAATTATCAATGCTGATAATTCGATAACAATGACATCGAACGATCAGGCTAACCTCAAGGTCGAAAATTGCCTACCATACACCGGGGTTACCTCCAATCCTGCTGTTGATAATAAATACGACCCCGCTACTGGCAATATGCGACTGATTTACAAATACAATGACTTTACTAAAACTGGTAAAATGCGTGTCGTTGTTGTTGACCTCATAAAAGTAGGTTGATTATAAATATCTTTTCTATAACATACGACTGAAATTCAAACACCTTTTGTCGTATGTTTTATTTAAAAACAACTTATATTTTTCTGATACAATGTTTAAAATAAAATATTATTTTATTGTTCTTACATGCTGCTTTTCGATTGCAGGATTCTCACAGAATCTCGATCCGCTTATTTGTTACCAAATAAAAGCGGCCAATGGGAAAGTGCTTGCCAATCAAGAATCTACATCTACAGGAATAATTGTTACCGAAACAATTAATACCAACAGAGTTGGGCAATATTGGAATATCGATTACCTCGATGGAGAACATATCTACATTCTAAATCGGATTTCGTCACTTTGTTTCGATAACGGTGGTGCTGCTTCAGGCAAAAAACTATATCAATGGAATATAGGCATTTACAATGGAAATCAGATGTTGACGCTAACGCCCATTGCCAGCAAAGCCAATACTTATAGCATTTCCGCAAAGTCCGATTTGTCCAAAAGTTTCACAATGGATGCCACAGGAACCATCTCTTTTGCCACTACCAATGGGGCGGATGTAAATCAGCAGTTTGAGTTTGTGGCTACCACCAAAGTGCTGCCCGGTTTTGAACGTACCGACTGGCAGGACGAAACTTTTTTTCAGGAAAACAAAGAGCCGGGGCATACCACTTTTGTGCCTTATCCCAATACCGAAAGCTTAATGGCCGATTCGTTTTTTGTAAAGCCATGGAGCACACCCAATTCGTCAAGATACATGCTGTTAAATGGTACATGGAAATTTAACTGGGTAAAACAAACATCCGAACGTCCGCTTACATTTTTCGACAAAACGTTTGACGATTCCGCTTGGAAAACCATACCTGTGCCTTCCAACTGGGAAATGTACGGTTACGGTACGCCCATTTATACCAATTATACTTATCCTTTTGCCAATACGCCACCTTATATTCGTTCGCTACCGGGTGCAACAAGTGCCGTTGAACCCAATCCGGTTGGTTCGTATCGTCGTACGTTCGAATTGCCTTCCGATTGGAACAATAAAGAGGTTTTTCTGCATTTCGATGGTGCGTATAGTGCCATGTATGTGTGGATTAACGGACAAAAAGTGGGTTATAGTCAGGGTGCCAATAACGATGCTGAATTCAATATTACGAAATATGTTACTGCCGGACAAAATCTGGTGGCGGTGCAAGTATTCCGTTGGTGCGACGGCAGTTACCTCGAAGATCAGGACATGATGCGCCTGAGCGGCATTCATCGTGATGTGTATTTGTATGCTGCGCCAAAGCAACGCATTCAGGATTTTGTGACCAAAA
>JAIFKX010000165.1 GCA_020049335.1 Paludibacter sp.
CATTGGGATTACAAACGCTTAAAGGGTTTCGACAACATCGAACGCAATGACATAGTGGTATTTAACTTCCCAACGGGCGACACCGTGGCTGTAAACGTTCAAAATCCTGATTATTATATTAGTTGTTATAATGAAGGTTTTGCACGATTAAGCTATGCCCAACCAGATAAAAAATTTACAATTGACGAATGTATGGCTGCCGGACGCGAGATTGTACGTTCGAACAAGCAGACTTACGGTGAATTGGTATATCGGCCGGTTGACCGCCGCGAAAACTATGTAAAACGCTGTGTAGGAATACCTGGCGACCGCATTGAAATTAAAAATAATCAAATGTACATAAACGGTGAGAAACAGGAAGAAATTCCTGGAGTACAGTTTAATTACTTTGTACAAACAGATGGAACGCCGCTTAATAAAGTGATGGATGAACTCGAAATAAGCATGGAAGACCGCATGATGATTGACAATATGCAATACGCCGAAGGCATTAAATCGCTTGGCTTCGACCCACAATATCCGCTGTATCATTTCCCAATGACAAAAGAAGTTTACGATGCAATTTCGAAAACACCGGGAGTTTTGAAAATTAAAATTGAAGAATCGGAGACTGGAGACGTATTCCCATTGGGTGATACCAAGAACTGGAGTAGAGATAATTACGGGCCAATTTACATTCCTAAAAAAGGAGAAATTTTAAAATTAAACGCCTATAATTTACCTATTTACGAACGTATAATTCGTGTTTACGAAAACAATTCGTTGGAAGTAAAAAATGGTAAATTTTATATTAACGGCACAGAAACAACGGGTTATCAATTTAAAATGGATTACTATTGGATGATGGGCGATAACCGTCACAAATCTGCCGATTCGCGCTATTGGGGTTTTGTACCCGAAGATCATGTGGTTGGTCGTCCGGTATTGGTTTGGTTGTCGCTAAATAAAGATAAAGGTTGGTTTGATGGAAAAATCCGCTTCAATCGTTTCTTTAAAAATGCTGAAAGATGACCCCCAACCCCCTAAAGGGGGCTTTGGCGCTATATTATCAACAGCCTATTTAGCTCCGGTTGAATATTATTTTTTGCTAAATAATGCTTCGGAAATTATTTTAGAACAAAAAGAATATTACGAAAAGCAGAGTTATCGAAATCGTTGTAAAATACTTACGGCCAACGGCATACTCGATTTAAGTATTCCAGTTGAAAAAACGGGAAAAATGCAGATTCGGGACATTCTGATTTCGGAACATTCCGATTGGCAAACAAATCATTGGCGCGCTATTGAATCGGCTTACAATTCGAGTGCATTTTTCGAATTTTACAGCGACGATTTACGACCTTTTTACGAAAAAAAATGGAAATACTTGTGGGATTTCAATTTCGAAATTCAACAGAAAATGATGGAATTGTTTGAAATTGAGAAAGACATTATAATTACTGATAGCTATTTATCTCAATACGAAAACAAAACCGATTACCGCAATCTAATACATCCTAAGAAAGAATCACTTCACTATTCAAAGCCTTATTATCAGGTATTTGAACAAAAGTTCGGGTTTTGCCCCAATTTAAGCTGCATCGATTTGCTGTTCAATATGGGTCCCGAAAGTCAATTAATATTGGGTATTAGTTAAAAAAATAAATTATACGAATATGGAATACGGAATTAAATGTATTGGGTTGCTTACTTCAGGAGGCGACTCACCAGGAATGAATGCAGCCATTCGCTCGGTAACACGTGCAGCTATTTTTAACGGCATACGAGTAAAAGCAATTTACAGAGGCTACAAAGGTTTAATTACAGGTGAAATTGTAGAGTTTCAAACGCAAAATGTAAGTAACATTATTCAGCAGGGAGGCACTATTCTCAAAAGTGCTCGTTGTCAGGAGTTTCGCACACCCGAAGGACGTAAGCAGGCTTTCGAAAATATGAAACGCGAAGAAATTGATGCGCTTGTGGTTATTGGTGGCGATGGCACTTTTACGGGTGCTCGCATTTTTGCACAAGAGTTTAATGTTCCAATTATTGGTTTGCCCGGAACTATCGACAACGATTTGTATGGCACGGATGCTACCATTGGCTACGATACGGCTATGAATACAATTGTGGAAGCAGTAGATAAAATTCGCGACACCGCTTCGTCGCACGAACGCTTGTTTTTTATCGAAGTAATGGGTCGCGATGCCGGTTTCTTGGCACTGAATAGCGCAATTGCCTCAGGAGCCGAAGCAGCCATTATTCCCGAACGCGAAACAAAAGTTGACCAATTGGAACTGTTGATTAAAAACGGTTTTCGCAAATCGAAAAACAGTAGCATTGTGCTCGTTGCCGAAAGCGAAATTACTGGCGGTGCAAATGGCTTGGCCGAACGTATGCACAAAGAACATCCCGAATATGATGTGCGTGTAACCATCCTGGGACACATACAGCGTGGCGGTTCGCCGTCGGCTTACGATAGAATTATTGCCAGCCGAATGGGTGTAGCTGCAATAGATGCTCTGCTCGACGAACAACGCAGCATTATGATTGGCATTGTAAACAACGAAATTGTTCACGTTCCTTTCACAAAAGCAATAAAAGACGATAAACCAGTAGACGAAAATTTGTTGGGAGTATTGCAGATATTGTCTATCTAAGTATTTGAAAATCTGCCCCAAGCCCCTAAAGGGGCTTAAAAAAAGACCATTCGGAACTAATTCACATCCCCTTTAGGGGCTTGGGGCAGATTTAAATAAACATCATCACATCAAAATAAATGACTCCAAAATCCATCCTTTTCGTTTGTATGGGAAATATCTGCAGGTCGCCAATGGCCGAAGGTGTTTTTTTGCAAATACTGAAGCAGGAGCATCGAGAAAGCGATTTTTTGATTGATTCGGCAGGCACTATTGGCTTTCATGCTGGTGAATTGCCAGATAGCCGAATGCGTATGCACGCCGCTCGACGAGGATATTTGCTCGAAAGTCGCTCGCGTAAAATAACGCGTATCGACCTCGAAACTTTTGACATGATAGTGGTGATGGACGATGCCAATTACGATGATTTGTGCGATTTTGCAAATTCGGTAGACGAGAAAAATAAAATTGTTCGCATAACCGATTACTGTACTAAATATAAAGCAACCCACATTCCCGACCCCTATTACGGCGGCGAACAAGGCTTCGAGCATGTTATTGATTTACTGGAAGATGCGTGCAAAAATCTTTATATTAAACTAATTAACCAATAAACAGATTAACGAATCAACAAATTACCAATGATAAGTTATTTACAAATAGAACATCTCACCAAATCGTTTGGCGATTTATTGCTTTTCGAAGACATTTCGTTTGGCATATCCGACAATCAGCGGGTAGCGCTAATTGCCAAAAATGGTACTGGAAAAACAACTTTACTGAATATTCTTTCGGGTAAAGAAGATTACGACTCAGGAACAATTTCGTTTCGACGCGATTTACGAGTAGGCTATTTGGAACAAAGTCCTGATTTTCCAAAAAAACTTTCGGTAATTGCTGCCTGTCTTCAAACTGATAATGAGGCAGTTCGAACGATTGCCGATTACGAGCATTGTATGATGAGCGAAGATCATAATCAGTTGGACGACATTATCAGCCGCATGGATTTGCATAAAGCGTGGGATTACGAAACGCGCATAAAACAAATTCTTGGTAAACTCAAAATAACCAATTTCGAGCAACAAATTGGCGAACTTTCGGGCGGACAGCTCAAACGAGTTGCTTTGGCAAATGTGCTGATTAGTGAACCCGATTTACTTATTTTGGATGAGCCTACCAACCACCTTGATCTCGAAATGATTGAATGGTTGGAAGAATTTCTAAAACGTTCGTCGATGTCGCTGCTTATGGTAACGCACGACCGTTACTTTTTAGATCGAGTTTGTACCAATATTATCGAAATCGACCATCAAGGTTTATATCAATACAACGGAAACTACACTTACTATCTGGAAAAAAGGCAAGAACGTATCGAAAACTTCAATGCCGAAACCGAACGAACTGTCAATATTTATAAAACAGAATTGGAATGGATGCGCCGTCAGCCACAAGCACGTGCCACCAAAGCAAAATCGCGCATCGAACGTTTTGCCGATATTGAGGAGCGTGCCAAACAGCGCCGCAACAACGATAAAGTGCAACTGGACGTAAAAGCCAGTTATCTGGGGTCGAAAATTTTCGAAGCTAAATACATTTCGAAATCATACAACGACTTAAAAATTTTAGACAATTATTATTACAACTTTGCTCGTTACGAAAAAATGGGCATTGTGGGCAAAAATGGAACTGGAAAATCCACTTACCTCAAAATGCTTCTGGGCGAAGTAAAACCCGATAGTGGCTCGTTTGATATAGGGGAAACGGTGGTTTTTGGCTATTATAGTCAGGATGGATTGGCGTTCGACGAACAAATGAAAGTGATTGATGTAGTGCGCGATATAGCCGAAGAAGTGCAACTTGGAAATGGAAAGCGGATGTCGGCTTCGCAATTTTTACAACACTTTTTGTTTACGCCCGAAACGCAATACAACTACGTATACAAATTGAGTGGAGGCGAAAAACGTCGCTTGCATCTTTGTACAGTTCTGATGCGAAATCCAAATTTTTTGGTATTAGATGAGCCAACTAATGACCTCGATATTGTAACATTAAACATTCTCGAAGAATACTTACAATCGTTCAAAGGATGTGTGATTGTAGTAAGCCACGACCGCTACTTTATGGATAAAGTGGTGGATCATTTGTTGGTTTTTAATGGTAATGCTGAGCTAAAAGATTTTCCGGGCAACTATACCGATTACAGGGAATGGATGGAGATTGAGGAAGAGTTGCCCCTAACCGCTAAAGGGGAGCTAAAAGGAAAGAGCCAAGAGCCAAGAACAAAGACGACAGACAACGGACGACAGAGAAATGAAATTGGAGAACAGACAACGGACGACAGACAACGTACGAGTGTAGAGACGAGGCAAGCAACGTCTGAAAAAACAGACTCAAAACGCAAACTTAGCTACAAAGAGCAGAAAGAGTTTGAAGCGTTGGAATTGGAGATACCAGCATTGGAAAAAGAAAAAGCCGATATTGAAAATCAACTTGCCTCGGGTGTTTTATCTACCGACGAAATAATAAGTGCATCCAAAAAACATAGTGAAATCAACGAACTTATCGAAGATAAAACTATGCGTTGGTTAGAATTAAGTGAGATTTAAAATTTGAGTAAAAAAATTGACTACTTAATTATTCAATGGAATTTCAACGGTAATTAAAGTTCCAAATCCGGGTCCACTTTCAATTTTGAGTTCTCCATTAAGAATTGAAACACGTTCTTTCATACCTATCATCCCATACGTATTTCCCTTTTTATTTGATTCGAGATTAAAACCTATCCCGTTATCGAAAATACTCATAGTAACATATCTATTGTCGTGTTTAATATCGACTGTTACTTTGCTTGCTTTGGAATGTCTAGCAGTATTCATCAATGCCTCTTGCAATACTCGAAACAACGACAATTCGACATGCGGTTT
>JAIFKX010000261.1 GCA_020049335.1 Paludibacter sp.
GTCGAAGCATTTAGAAATAAATTAGTAGAAAAACAAACTGAAGCAGAGCAAAACCTGAAAAAGATAGGCAACAGACTAAATACACAACCTATCGACTCCATTTTTACTATCAAATTTGCAAAAAACGATATTAGTTATTATCTTTTAAATGAGAACAACGAACTCATTTACTGGTCGGATAATTATACAGATATTGCCAACTTGCCATTAAAAAATGAAGGGGTGTGGGAATATTTTATTTCATCTAACGCCCATTGTATCAGTAATTTTACCAAAACGAAACAGGGCATTTTAATAAGTGTTATTCGAATAAAAAACAACTATCCAATTGTAAATAATCAGCTTATAAATAACTATGCTAAAGGGTTTAAGATAGATCAACACATTGATATTGAGAGCGGAAAAAAAACAGATAAGTGGGCATTCGACGATGCTTTTGGCAATTATTTATTTTCATTCAAAGTTCCTTCCCAAAGTGTATTAAATCAAAATTATGGAATAGCCGGCTTTATTTTTCAATTTATATGTTTAATCAGTATATTGATATTATTGGCCAGAATAAAGACTTTTTTCAATATAAAAACATTGACTTTTAGTCGTTTTTTAATTGCATTAGTTCTATTGTCAGGTGTTGTTGTTGCCAGTTTATACTTTAAATTTCCACATTTACTTTACTACGAGGTACTTTCGTCGGCATTCGATTATTCGTCGGGCTTTCTATTGGCTTCCATTATTCATCTTACTATCCTTACTGCTTTTGTTATTGTAGTTATTTATGTTTTTTTTATGCATGTAAGCATTAATTTCAATCGCAAAAAGCTTAAATCTTTGTCAATGCAATTCGTTGTTGCGTTGTTTTTTATTCTTATATTTTTCATTCTCAAAGGATTGGTTCTCCATTCGGGTATGCCAATTCAAATCCTTTCGCTCCACGATTTGGAGAAAGGAGTGGTTTGGTTGCATTTTTTAATGGTAATTTGGGGAGTTGCTTTTGCTCTCCTGTTTTTCAAAAGTCATAATTACAGCCTCAAAGCAATTGGGCTACGAGCCATGATTCTGACTGATGTCATAATTCTACTCGTTTTTGCAATGGCTGTTTTTATTACCGATTCAGCCGATACAAGCAGAATCCTACTTTTTCTGCTTTTTATGTATGTCGGTTTTTATATTCCTTATTTTATTTCGCGGAAAAAGAATTATTATGTATTGAGTGCGCTGTGGATTTTGTTTTTTACCCTTTTTCTGGTCGAAAACACGGCTATGCTCACTAAAAAGAAAACAGAAAGCAAATACAAAGTGCTTGCAGAAAATATTTTTATAAATGGAAATTTAGAAAATGACAAAGTAACTGAAATTTTGCTTGACGAACTTTACAGTCAAATTTCGAACGACTCGCAGCTCGGTAAGTTAGTTCAAAATGTAGATTCAATTGACCGACTAAGTGACTATTTATCTGATAATTACCTACGGGGTTATTGGAACAAATACAATATTCAACTGGCAGTTGTCGGACAAAACTCAGCACTTTACGGGCAGAACAAAAACTTACTAGCAAACAACGGAATTCCGGTTGGAAAAACAAGTTTCTGTGCGCTCACTTCTTTGCGCTACGACCTTAGTTATATGGGCGACTTTCTATTGATTACACCTAAAGGTGAGGAGCTTACATTGTTTCTGACACTTACTCCGCGTAAAAACTTTAAAAGTTATAGCTTCCCTAAATTTCTTATTTCTGCCGAATCGGACATTCAATCGCGCTTGAAAATTGCAGTTGCACGCTATCACAAAGGGGCACTTGTTTACAGTTCCGAAAACTATAAATTTCCGGAAACGAGTTCTTTTTTACCTAAAAGAGAAAATTTGTTTTATAAATTTACTACTTCTCAAAAAACCTATTACATATACCAACCCAACAAAGATAATGGTGTTGTTATTACGGAATTAAATCAATATTATTTTCCGAATTACTTCATCTATTTTGCTTATATTCTGCTTTTTAACCTAATTATTGGGTTTGTGTTTGTTTGGTTAGTATATCGTAAACGCAAAACGATTGCAGTTTTTTCCAGATTAAGCTCCAAGTATCAAATTGCTTTTGTGTTACTGCTTTTAGTTAGTTTTGTTGGTATTTTTTATGTGTCGGTAAGGTTTATAACTTCAAAATACAAGGAACAGCAAATTGCCGAAATTAACAAAAAGAAAAGTTATATTCAAAATGCACTTCAGGAAAAATATTATTGGACCGAGGACATTTCGACCGTAAATGCACAAGGTTTGAATTTCGACCTTCAGGAACTTTCGTATATTTACCAAACAGACATTAATGTATATGACAATTTTGGTCGGTTGGTTGGTAGTTCGCAGCCATTGATTTACAACAAAAAGTTGATTGGAAGGCAGATAGCTCCCGAACCATTTTTTGGCAATAATCCGACCTTGAATCAGGAAGAATATATTGGTGAGCTGCGCTTTTTGACAGGTTATACCGATTTGTACAATGGCGATTTTCTGCAAATTGGCTACATTGCTATTCCGCTGTATGTGAGTACCGAAGAGATTCGAAGTGAGATTGAAGAATTTTTAGCTGTCATTGTGCACATTTACCTTATTATTGCTTTGCTATCGGTTTTGCTGAGCTTTATTATTGGAAAACAGCTTTCGGCACCGCTTGAGATGATAGAAAGTAAGCTGAAAAAAATGCGTTTTGGGCAAAAAAACGAAAAAATTGATTACAACGAAAACGATGAAATTGGTCAGCTGGTAAAGCAGTACAATAAAACCATCGAGAAACTAGAACAAAGTGCACGCTTATTAGCCCAAACCGAACGTGAGTCGGCTTGGCGTACTATGGCAAGGCAAATAGCGCACGAAATAAATAATCCGCTCACGCCCATGAAGTTAACTATTCAGCAATTGCAACGCACAAAAAAAATGAACGATGAACGATTTGATGATTATTTTGCAAAATCGACTGTAACATTGGTAGAGCAGATTGATAACTTATCGCGCATTGCAGGCACATTTTCTAACTTTGCTCGTATGCCCGAAGCTCGTTTCGAACGGATTGATATTGCAACAAAGCTCTATTCGACCATGCAACTTTTCAGCGCGAACAACGAAGATGTAATCATTAGGTACACGGGGCTAACTGAAAATGTATTTGTGCTTGCCGACCCCGAACAAATGCTGCAAGTATTCAATAATCTATTAAAGAACGCTATTCAAGCCATTCCAACCGACCGAAAAGGCAATATTCTTGTTAGCTTAAACACCGAAAATAATCAAGTATTAATTACGATTGCCGACAATGGGAGTGGAATACCAACCGATATGCGGAACAAAGTTTTCATGCCTAATTTCACTACAAAAACTACCGGCATGGGACTTGGGCTTTCTATTACAAAAAATATTGTGGAAACTGCTGGGGGCGAAATTTCATTTACGACCAACGAAAATAGTGGTTCGGAATTCAAAATTATCCTCAAGCAGGAAATATAAAAGAAAAAACAATTATTTTGAAAAACTATCGTGGAGGTAAAAAGGCATCTTCGATATGGTCAATGTCGCATTTTTGTCCGTGAACAACCACTGAAATGACATCAAAACGAGTGTCGCCATTCCAGTTGTAGCGCATAATATAGCGCTCGGTAGCATTCACAATGTTTTTGATTTTTCGATTATCAATGTATTGTTCGGGATTATCGGCAAAAGCGCCAGAGCGTGTTTTTACTTCTACAATTACCAAAGTATCGTCCTTTTCGGCAATAATATCCACTTCGAGGCTACCTGTGCGCCATTTTGTTTCGCGAATTTTGTATCCATTCTCAATCAAAAAATCGCGAGCACGTTCCTCGCCATATTCGCCTAATTCGTTATGTTCTGCCATTGTTATTCAAAATTGAAACACAAAGATAGTGATTCTAATTTATTTTTGAAAGTGATTGATTGATAGAAAGTAAAAATAAAAAAAGCTGTTTCAAAAATAGAAACAGCCTCTTTATGAGCACTATAATGTGAAATAGTATATATTATATAACTTTTACATTTACTGCATTTAGTCCTTTTTTGCCCTCTTGTAACTCAAATTCAACAGTATCACCTTCGGCAATCTTGTCTATTAAACCTGAAATGTGTACAAAATGTTCTTTTTTTGAACCGTCTTCGCTGATGAATCCAAACCCTTTAGCTTCATTGAAGAATTTTACTATTCCTTTACTCATTGTGATATTATTTTTTTTAATTTAGAGCAAAGATAGTATTATATTTTAGATATGCCTCACTTCTACAAAACTTTAACCCATTTTATGCAATTTGTATCTAACCAAGTTTACCACATAGTTAGCAAATAATCCCAAATGTAAAGTTGACTGAGTTGCCTGATATAATTGATGAAAAATGGGGTGCAAACCGAAATCATTTTCAGTGTTCTGGAGCTACTTTCAATGTTTCTTATGCAATTATAGACTTTACAAAATTATCTTCTAAAGGGCACTACAAAATAGACCGAACTCGACCATTTTGGGAAAATTATGCTCCAAAATGGGTTAAAGCAAATGAAAACCCAATTGCAAAAACAGAAGGAAAATCATTTTTCACGTGTAAACAAGCTTCATTTTACCCTAATTTTAAAACTTCTATTCCCGTAATTAGCATCGACCCGACAAATATAAATACCTGATTGTATATCGCTTAAATCAAAAGTAAGTGTTTTAATTCTGGTTGACGGCGAAGTTTTCGAAGTGCTTTTTAGTAACTGCCCTTGTGTGTTGAAAATTTGCAGGCTAAGATCGGTATTTTCGTCTGAAGTCCAATTACAACTTAAATTTTTAGTTTTATCGCTGTAAAAACATGAAATACTGTTCAAGTTGTTCGAAATATTAACCGTTGTTGTTGAAAGACCGGCAAGTGTCATTTCGGGTGGGTTTGCTGTGGCTTCGCGACTATTGAACCTAACGGTAGTGTTTGCCGAAGCATTGTCGTACGCCACAAACGAGGCTGTTGAAATTCCATTTGCCAAGCAAGATTGTATATAGTTAGTAACATCGAAAGTGTAGTAGTTGTTTATGGTAGAAACTGTTACGTTCGAAAGATTTGTGAGTGCAGGTGGGGCATTGTTGTAGGTAATACCTGTTTCAGTCCAACTTGCAGCACACGAAGCAAGGGTAATATTGGTAGTAGCAGTAAGCGAATTGCAGTAAAGTCGGACTTTGGCTGTGCCTAAATTTGCAAATGCCAATCCACTTAAATCGAACTTCAGATAGCTTTTTCGGGCGTAAATTACATTTCCATTTTCTTTAATTTGAAGGCTTGTGGTAGTTCCATAATTAGTAGTTGGTGTGTTGCCATAAATATAGGAATCTTCGGTAGCATTAATGCTATAATTCAAATTGGGAACAACCAACGTTTGCTGCACGGGCGGTGCTTCGGAGTAAACAGCATTACCAGTTTGTGTAGCTGTAATTACCGTAGAACCCAAACCCACAATGTGAATTTGATTGTTCACAATGGTTGCCACATTGATGTTTGAACTGGTATAACTTACCGTTAATCCCGAACTGGCAACCGCTCCGGGCGAAAAATCGGCATCGTCGATGGCTTTTATAGGTAGCGGGTCGAATGTTATGGTTTGTTTTTGGTATTCGAAAATCGAGAAGTTATTGAAACGTAGGGTTTCGTCGCGCAGATAGTTGGGTTCTAACAAGCTTCGGTAAATACCCCATTTGGGACGGATAAAAGTATTGGTTGAACGAATAGTCATTAAATCGTTGTTCGAATAATTTAGAATGACATTTCCGGTGCTCACATTGGAAATTTGCATGGAATAAGAACCGTGCAAGCTGTCAATTTTGATAGTTTCGGTGGCTTCCACCCAGTTTCCTTCAAAAAGCGACAGGTTTAAAGTTGCTACCCGAGTGGTATTGTTGTGAATCAATTCCATCTGATTGCCTGTAGATTTGTAGCGTGGAGTAAGTGTGAAAATCGGATCGCCATCGTCGCCACCGACACCTTTTATTTGATGAATGTGTGTGAAATTTGGCGAAGGTTGAAACCCAACTGGCACTTTAAAGCGCCATTTATAAACTACTTTATCGCCATAATTTCCCAATAATTCGGGCGGCGAAGCATCGTATGTTTTAATTTCAACGCGCTGCCGGTCGAAGTTAATACAGCGGTCGTTATCAATAGCCGTATGGATATAAAATTCGAACACATATTGCCCCAAATCGGCATCCCACACTTCGGCAATATGCCGCCCAAACTCGGGATGCACACATTCCGGATTTTCCACCACATCGCCACCCGAAGGTGCTAAAACACTGTTTATCAGCTCGTAGGTATTACCAGGGCCATCGGCAGTAAGTACAGCCTGAGCTGGTAGTTTTGTGTGAAATGCAAAAACAGCAACAACAACTGCTATGAAAACTAATCTAAATTTGAACGAACAATTCATGTGTAAGTATTTTACCCGATTATAAAAACACAAAGTTAGACTTATTTAATAATTGGAAGTTTCAATTTTAAACCAATTACTTGCTGTTTTCAATCAAATAGGTAGAAATGAATACAAAATAAATTAAAAAGCCTCGGAAAATCTTTCGAAAGCTCATTCTAAATACCAGCAGCTATGTATCACCAGTAGCACTATTCGGAATGGGCAACGACCCATTTTTATCAACGCTAAAAGGCAACAGATTGCCACGCACAAAAGCATCAAACAAAGGGAATTGAGAAATAAATTGCATATTTGATAGCTTGGCACATCAAAAGCTTATGGCAAAAATTGAATTTGAACCACGTAAACGGCTCACTGGCATGTATTTATATTGCCATTTTTTAATCTCGATTACAAAAAAATTGTGATTATTTATTGAACATAAATAAGATAAACAGAAAGTTATCAACAATACTATTCTCCTTTTGTGTATTTTTCTTCAATTTCTTTTTTCAGACTTGTCGATTGTCCTCTTAATTCTTGTACTAATTTATATACAGTGGTACAAGGATTATATTTGGCAAACTGTTGACCTGCAAATGTTTTCTCCAGTTTCTCGGCCCAGTTCATTGCATTTGTTTCGTTACCAAACTCCAGAAGTGTTTTATACATCTCGGTATCATTCTTTTTATACCGAAAACTACCAATCTTACCTGTTTTAAGTTTTATCTGAGTATTTATCTGATTTTGAATTGCTTTCTGAAAATCATCTCTGCTCATTGCCGTATTGCGGAAAACAAAATGCAACAGGTACCAAAGTTCAAAAGCTTCGTTACTCCAGGCAGTTTTCAATCCCTCTTTTTCTGCATCTAAAATGGCTTTATTGAAATGCCCTTCAGGAAAACTATCTTTATCAAATACAATCCAAATCCGATCAAATTTCTGTGAAGATTTATTTCTAATTTCCAATGCCTTTTCCAATACTTTGGTAGTGGAAATTCCTCCGCCATCAAATGTCAGATCGAAAACCAGATTGCCAGCCATTTTGGGAAACGATTTAAAATAGTTGGGTTCGGTTTTTGCTCCTTCGCAAACAATCAAAAAGAAAGCACGCAACTCACGAGTGCCTTCTTTACTTTGTGAATCAAACTTCGCAAATTTCCCTTTCTGCAATGCTGTTTCCAGCGTCATCTTTTTTGCCATAGCAGTTCAGTTTATATGGTTGTGATATAAGGTATTGCACCATATCGACCACGAATATAATTTCGCTCCAAGTTGCTATCGTTGCGTACTTTGCTGCCATCGGGCAACTTAAATTCCACCAAATTGTACAAATCGGTTTGTTCTACTTCGTCCTTTTCGGTAAACCAAACCTGATCTCTGCGGAACAAATCAGCGCTGAGTAAATTGGTATCGTGTGTAGCAAAAAGCAATTGCGCATGTTTGGGGTTGGTGTCTTTATTATTAAACAGACTAACTATTTCACGGGTTAATAAAGGGTGAAGTTTTGCATCTAATTCATCAACTATCAGCACCTTGCCATGTATCAACGTATCAAAAACAGGCCCGGTTAGGTCTATTATTTTCTTTGTTCCTTCCGACTCATTATTGTTTTTATCGAACGACACCTTGTCTATTCTGTTTCCCTCTTTGTCGTATTTATAATGTGTTGTTTTTAATGTCATTTGTTTATCCTCAACCATGTCTTCGGGCAGTTCTTTTCGTTTGTATATGGCTAAACTTTCGTGCAAAACATTCGAACTTGCATTTCCATCACTTACAAATATATCTTCGAATCCAAGTTGCAACTTCCGAAACAACCCGACTGCCAAATCGAAACCCTCCAATTTGTGCTGTAACATTTTCATTGTAAAACTGTTATAGCCATGATTCGACAACCCTGATATAAGATTACAACCCTGAAACCAGGCTATAATTTTTTTACAGGTTTCTCCACCGAGCTGTGCCACCAGCGATACAAAAAGCCGGTTGTCGTTTGTGGCTTCTTCTTTGCCCTGACCTTCTTTAAAGTTTGCTGCTACTCCTATCCCTTCTTCGGTGCGTACAAACAGTGGTTTTTCGGCTTTAACTGTCGATTCGTACAGCCATTCGCTCACGATGAGCGTTTGATTGTATTCGTAACCGTAACGTATTTTTTTATCATCTATCAAAAACTCAATTTCAAAATAGGTGGGCTCTGTGGCTGAATTTTCGGCCAATAAAAATGGTAAGTATTCTAATGGTTCTCCATCGTTCAGTTTTACCGATTGCAGTAATACATTTCGCATGGCTGCCAATGCCTTTAGCAAATTGCTTTTGCCACTGGAATTAGCTCCATACACCACTGCCGAAGGCAAGAGCTTGTATCTTCCTACGTCAAAAGTTTGGTCTAAATCTGAGATTGCTGCTGCTTTAAAACTCAATGTTCGTTTTGCATTAAACGAAAGAAAATTTCCTACTGTAAATTCTATCAGCATACTCCTTGTTTTTTAAAGGTTTTGTTTTTTATTCTTATCCACCACAAAGGTATGCTTTTTCTTTTGGATATTCAATTTTTATGAGATATTTTCTCACATTTATTACACAAATACGCTCATAACACTAAATAATGTCTTATATTTATAGATATTTCTCATAATTTACTCTTTAGCCCACCTTTATGTTTCCACACCCAACCCATTTCACAGCTTCGCCGTCACTAACGACGCCAACCGTTTCAAATTCTACACCAAAGGCCAATAGCAGGGAGTTATTTCAGGTATTTGGAAATAACTTCGATGAGTTATATCTATGCTTTATATGAGTTATAAATAAAATCACAATTTCATTTCAATGCTTCTAAAAAAGAATAATCATCAGAACTAAGTAAGTGGAATAAAAATTACTTAATCGGTTTTTTGTTGAGGATAAATTTCTTTCGAAATACTATTTACTTCGTTTATTAACAAAGGATAAGCGGGCTCTACCATTGCACCATGGTTAAATCCTTGCAATTCGTACAGCCTCGTTTTTTTATGTCCAGCTAATTTCATCATTCTACACAAATAAGCATTTTCTTCGTAACGCCCCAACAATTCCATTTCGCGGTCGCCGGTAATTAGCAACACGGGAGGCGCATCTGCTCGTACAAAATAGAGCGGAGCATACTTGTCGATGGTAGGTTGTGTACTTTTTATGCCTTGCTCTTTGCGTATGGTAAAGTGTGTAATTGCCTGACCACTAAATGGTACAATGGCAGCAATATTGTCGGCATCAATGTTGTATTTGCTCAAATACGATTTATCGAGCGTAATCATTAAGTCTAAATAACCACCAGCCGAATGTCCCGAAAGGAAAATAAGTTTCGTATTTCCGCCATATTTGGCTATATTTTTAAATGTCCAAGCAACAGCCGCTGCGGCATCTTCGATATAGGCAGGCGCTTTGGCTTTGGGCGACAATCGGTACTCAACTCCAATCACAGCAAAACCTTTATCCTTCAATGCCTTGGGAATTTGTTTTTCACCACCAGTCAAGCCACCACCGTGAAACCAAACAATTGTGGAAAAATTCTTGACATCTTTTGGATAATAAATGTCCAAAACACATTGCGAATTTATATATTCGTCCGTTTTATTAATCGAATCCGAGTAATAATGAATATTCTTTTCGGTAATATATTGCTGCTGAGCAGATACCAACAAAGTATTTGCTATTACTACAAGTAAAAATAGTTTTTTTAATATTGACATTGAAAAGTGTTTATAATTAAACCCCTTCAGGTTTTTTTGTGATATTTACTCTTAATCCACAGGTTTCACCTGTGGCTAATTAAATTCAAGCCCTTCGGGCTTAATATAACGACATTAACTCTTAATTCTAAACTCCTAATTTTTAATTCTTAATTTCTTTTCTCCCCTTTTTCTCCGGCGTAGTGCTTATTGGTGTTTGCCAGTTTGCTAATTTTGAGTAATTTACAAATTGTTTGTGTTCGCGCTCCATTGCCTCTACGAATAATTGTTTCATCATGGCTTCTTCTTTTGTGTAAGTTTTGTCGCCAATCATACTTTTTGTTTCCAAGGGGTCTTTTTCATAATCATACAGTTCGGTGGCTTCAACTTTTGCTTCGGCGAATGGTTTTTCGGACGAATAAGACTCGCCAAGCCACGCTGTATAGCGAAATCGTTTGGTACGAATAGAATAGCCCATTGATTTCCCCCGTGGATACTGACTCATGGCGTATTCTCTCAATTCAGTAGTTGGATTTTTCATGGCAGGAACCAAACTGATACCATCCAAATATTTTGGTGTCGGAACTCCTGATAAATCACACAAAGTTGGAAAAATATCCACAAATTCGCACTGAGTAGTTGGTTTTACATTTTGCAACATGCCTTTTGGTCCCCGCATTAACATGGTTGCATGTGTAGCTTGTTCAAAATCAGTGTGTTTATTCCATAGCCCATGGTCGCCCAAATGCCAGCCATGATCGCCCCAAAGTACAACAATTGTATTTTCGGCAAGTCCAAGTCGGTCAAGTTCGTTCAACACTTTTTGCAATTGTGCATCCATATACGACATGGCCGCATAGTATCCGTGAATTAATTCTTTTTGCTTATCAACCGATAAATGTTCCAATTCTTGCTCCGAATAACTGTTGAACTGCGGAATGTCGGTGTAACTTTTCAATTCGCCCGAAGAATGATATGCCATATCGGGGCTTCCAGCAGCTTTTTTCTGAAATGGTGCAATTTGAAATTGGTCACGTTTGTATAAATCCCAATATTTTTTAGGTGCTACAAAAGGTAAATGGGGTTTTACAAATCCAACAGCGAGGAAAAATGGTTTGCCTTTTTCTTTTAGTTGATTCATCAATTTTATACCTTCTTCGGCACAAACGCCATCCTGATAGGTATTGTCGGGCACATCAGCGCATTCAATAGCAGGTCCTTTTTTGCCTTTTTCGGGGTTAGAATTTACATAAGTCGGAGCTTTTGCTGTAACATAAGGCATTGACCATGATGGCGCATCATGTCCGGGTCCAGCACTTCCTACATGATAAATTTTTCCGGTAGCAGCCGATTCGTATCCATTTTTTACAAAATATTCTGGCATACTTACAGCATTTGAATTTACCTGACGAAAATCGGTTACCAAATCCCAAACTTTCGTTTTGTCAGGTCGCATACCTGTAAGGCAACTAGCTCGCGTGGCGCCACTTATGGCTTGTTGCACAAAGCAATTCTGAAATGCAAATCCCTCTTTTGCCAATCTGTCCAAGCCGGGAGTAATAGCAATTTTATCGCCATAAGCTGCTATAAGTGGCTTTAAATCATCTACTGCAATAAAAAGGATATTGGGTTTTACTCCATTTTTAGTTGAGGTTTGCGAAAAACCCGAAACCGAAACTAAGCTCAGCAAGCTCAAATTCAGCAAGTTGTAAGTCGATTTGTGTTTCTTCATTTTAATTCTTAATTTGTAATTCCTAATTCTTAATTCCTAATTGATAATTCTTCATTCTCTTCAGCGCTTCTAAATAATAATAGTCAGCATAACTAATTGGCGTATCAATTTCATCTTTTGCAGGCCAGTTTCCGGTGGAATGTTTCAGAATAAACAAACCATTTTCCCCTATTTTCGCTAAATAATTGTCTAAAGATAAGTTTTTTAAAATAATTTCGGCTGATGTTAGGTAATTATTTTTTTCGTTGGTAAAAGTGCTTAATTCAATCAGTGCCGAAGCAAAAATTGCCGCTGCCGAAGCATCGCGTGGTTCATTGGGAATGTTGGGCGCATCAAAATCCCAATACGGAATTAGGTCTTTTGGCAATCGAGGATGATTTAATATAAAAGCAGCTACCTTTTGAGCCTGTTCCAAATAAATACTTTTTCCCGTTTCGCGATACATCATGGTGTAGCCATACAGCGCCCATGCTTGTCCGCGAGCCCACGACGAATTATTGTTAAAGCCCTGATGCGTAACTTTCTCCACAATTTTGCCTGTAATGCTGTCGTAGTTTACCACATGCACACAACTGTTATCAACACGAAAATGATTTTTAAGCGTTAAATCGGCATGTGAAATACAGGCATTTTGCATGTTTTGGTTGTTGGTGAGTTTTCCCATTTTGTACAAAAATTCCAAATTCATCATGTTGTCGATAATAACCGGATAATTCCAACGATTCCGTTTGTCCCACGATTTCATTAAGCCCACATGCGGGTAAAACCGTGTCATTAAAGAGTTTGCACCTTCAATCATTACTTTTTTATAAGCCTCATTTCCTGTTATCCGATAGCCATTTCCGTAACTGCAACCGAGAATAAAACCCAAATCGTGTGTATTTTTCCGTTTTTTTGCCTCTTCCAATAATTCGGTATAGCGTTGCGCTTCCATTTTTAGTTTTGGATTTCCGGTAAGTTCGTACAAATACCAAAGTGAGCCCGGGAAAAACCCACTGCACCAGTCTTTTATACCCACAAATCGTACTGTGCCGTCTTGAAAAGTGCGAGGCGATAGTTTTTTATCTTTGTAGGTTTCGGCTGCCAATAGCAATTGTGCTTCAGAGCGACTAATGGCATTTTGCAACCATTTTTCAGTTATGGGTTTGTCGGTTTTAGGTTTTTCCGTTTTTAGTTTCATTGGGCTTTGCATTCCCATCCAAAGAATAGCATTTTTCAGCGGCATGTTGCGTTTGCTTTCCTCACTCGGAAAATCGGCCGAAGCTTTTTTCCAAATTTCTAACCAATCATTACTATTTTTATGAATGGCTTCGAAAAACATAAATGGTCTTCTGCCCAGCGGCTCGTCCCAATACAACACATCTTTCGGAAAAGGCCAACTGCTTTTGTCCAAAATGTATGGTTTTATAAAACCGACTGCTTTCCGCATTCCACGTCCATCTGCCAATCCGAAATCCCAACCACTTACAATCCAAGCCAAAGTTGCAGCTCCATCCAAATTGAAAAGCGAATAGGCATAAGGTTTAGTGCGGGCGGTTTCTAACGGGAAACTTCCATCTATAGCCATTTGATTGGTTAGCAACTCTTTGACATAAAACTGACGGCATTTTTCTAAACTATTTCTATCGCCTGTAAAACTTGCGTACGCAGCCACTTGTGCGTGCCACCATGTTCCATGATTGTTTTTAGCGTTCATTTCGTCGATGCCGTAGGGATGTGTATTTAGCCAGTTTAAAAATGATGCGAACCACTGTTTAATCGTAGCTGCATCCGAGGTGCTTAGATAAGGTGATTGCTGCAAAATCTCCACCGATTTTACGACTTCAATCAACGAAATAGCATCAATTATACCTATTCCACGACCAGTATTTACGCCTTTAATAGCTTGAGCATAAAGCAAATGTGGATTCATTCGTGATGCAGAATCCACAAACCACGCTTTCAGATGCTTTACGGCATGTTGCGCGTATTGCTTTTTGCCCGTGAGCAAATATGCCGAAGTTTCTGTTCCCACTATCCAAGAAAACCGACCAATAGCTTTGAGATGGTTGTCGAAATTTTCGGGATTATTCAAGCCATCCTTTCTGATATATGGTCCGTCGGGATTTTCCGGATTTGGCCACCAGTAGGTTGCTTCGGAATAATAATCGTGTTTTCTGCCAGCGCTGCGCACGCATTGCGATGCGGTAACTGTAATTGGTTTTTCCTTCAAAAACTGATTGGCAAGCAGAATCACACGGTTTTTCTCGGCTTGTATAAGTGCAAGGTAAACGCCAGAAGTAAATTTACTTTTGATTGTTTTTTGCGAAGCTGAAAGATTATTTAATTGAAAACTGAATATTATCAGCAGCAATAAAAAGGAGTGATTAGATTTTTTCATTGTCGTTCTATTTCTTGTACAAATTTAGTCATAATAAGCTTTCGGAAATTTCAATTTTAGTCCAATTGCTTTCTATTTTCATTCAAAGTGGAAGAAAAGAATACTAAATCAATGAAATTACTCTAAAACAACCTACAAAGTTAAGAAATTACGACTAATTATTTATAAATAAATGGCTATGATTTTTTAAAATACAAACCTCAACGCTTTAACTCAAATTATTTTAAACCTACAACTTTCAATAATAAAGCCCCCGAAAAATTTATTCGGAAGCTTTATTTTTAAATTAACAGCAACTATGCAGTTACCGCGGCTGTACCCAGATACTGGCTGGTCGAAACATGGAACTGATCGTTTGCTGATTGAAAGAAAATGTAAAACAGCAAATAATCACCTACAGCACTGTTCGGAATTGGTAATGACCCGCTACCTGAATCTCTGGTTACCTTACCTATGGAATAACTTACTTCGTAATTATCCACATTGTAAACCACCATCACCGCTTTATCAGTTGCAATACCTGAACTGGAATCACTGTTGTCGTTCCATTTGAAATTAACAACATCTTCAACCAATTGAGCTGTTGCACCCGTGGGCTGACTGAGTTGTCCATCACTAATCAATACTTTGCTGTAATCCAGCTCTATATCAGGTGCAACACCCGTTAAAGCTTTATCCAACGCATTTTTACAGGCATAGTTGTAAGGTGTCATTGTGTTTCCTGCCACCATTCTACACCCGTACTTCACTACCGGATTCAGGGGTTGCATAAATCCGGTTACAAGTCCGAACTTTGTGCGTTGATTTACCTGGCCTTCAGTGTTCGAAGTGCGCTTTTTTTTCGACTTAGCAATAATAATATCATCGCCGTTTTTTTTGCAGATACCGATGACTGTTCCAACGGTTCCCGAGAATCCACCAAGGATTCCCATATTCAATTTTCCCATTTTGTTTATTTTTATAGGGATTAATAAAAGTTTTTTTGCAATCTGATTCTACCTGAATAATGGTGATCAATCATTGTTCTTTCAAATCGTTCTTTAACTTTAACTCAATTACTTTTGATCATAAAGTAGCTGAGTTTTCATTAAATCTGTAGCGCCCTACGCTCTCTATTTTTACAACTATTTTGCCAGTAGGCTTTCTTGTCCGCATTGACCGCAATTGACCGTGCCAAACTTTTTGCTGTCGTAATTTTCTCCTGATATTGTCCGCATTGACCGCTATTGACCGCTTAGTTTCCACCCAATCGGACACAAAAAAAAGCAGCCTGATTGCTCAAGCTACTTATTATTAAGCAATTGTATTCAAATAATGTCGTATTCCTAATTTAAGAAAACAAAGAAATGGTACGCGGATTTACGCTGATAAAGCGGATTGAAGATGCCGTGAAACGGCATAAGAAAACGGATTTTAATTTCGATATATCGAAATGATTTTCAAAAACTTGCAGCTTAATCCTCACCAATCCCTATAGCTATCCAACACATCACCAAATCCGTCGTCTGTTGTCTGTCGTCTGTCGTCTGTCGTCTGTTGTCTGTCGTCAAGACAATTACAAAAACCACAAACTATCACTTCCCAGCTCACCCCAATCCTTGTATTTAAAATGCGGTGCTATTTGTGCCAACATTTCGGGATAACGCAGCGTAACAGGTAGCCACTGACGTGAAACGGATTTCCAATACAAAAGGCTAAATCGACAAACCTGCTCAAAAACCGGGATTAACTCTACTTCGGACATAACTTCCGCTATTTTCGAATTGGGTAGATACTTTTGTACACTTATTTTCAACGGAAATGGAAAACCTTCGCGCTCATCAATTTTATCCGTTGTTGAATCAGTCAATTGGTTATTATATAGTAAGTATTGCTTATTATTTATGGCCAAATAGTTGCCCGAAATAGGCATTTTGTGAGTGGCAGATAAGTCGAAACCTACCAAATCATCCGAAAATCCTTTGTTGATAGAAACCACTACAACCGGAATCTCCAGCTTCAATTCAGCTAATACATTCTGAATGGGCTTCAGGTCTCTATAACTCAATCTTTTGTAAAAGTGAATAACCAAGCGGTTAATAGCTTCATTTGAATTGTAGAATTTTTTCACAGCTAACTTTATCGAACCTGCCAATTCGGTTATTTGATGCTGACTGAAACATTCGAAACCTCCAAATTGTCCTTCGTTGGTAAAACTAAAAGCACTGCCAATATACTTTTTGCCCAACTCTCTACTTGTGTAAGCGCTTATACCAATTACTAACTCTTTGGACTCTTGCGCCTCAAAACACCAGGGAGTAGCACCTAATTTAGCATAAACAGCTACTGCAATATTGGCCAGACTATAATAAAACTTTTCCTTTACCAATGCTTTTCGAAACGTTTTTTTACCTCCATTGCTTTCTTCAGTAACATTTAATGATTGGCGCTTATATCCCCAAGCCTTTGCAACATCAATTGTCTGAGCAATAATACTATGGGTGAGTAACAACTCTTTTAAATCAAAATAAATCTTACGTTTTTGTTGGGAGGAGCTGGTTTTAGCGTGAGGCGATAGATAAATGGCTACATACCGTTTCGATGAAACAATCACTTGTTGTGCTTTACGCTGTTTAATGGCAGCCTCAATTTCCGATATTGGATTTTCTTTGTCCTTGAACCAAATACTGAGATGTGGTTCGGTTTGGTAGTGCATTTTTAAATACTCCGAAATACCTTTGAATTCGGTTGGGTAATTCCCTCTGAAATAATCGTCGATAGTCAGCGCCAATGGTTTATCATCCTCATGACCTATAAATAGGAATACAATTTCGTCTGTGATAAGTTCCTTTGGGCCTAACTGTGGCATTCCATATTTTGGTTGCGCATGTTTACCTTCGCCAAACTGAAGTGTTTTTAATGCTTTTGTATCAAATACTTGGGGTGTTGCCACTTTCCAATCCCCTTTGAGCGATAGAATTGCTGCTAAACCTTCTGTTTCTAAAAACATACTTTTAAACCGCTCCATTTCATCAAAATGCTTCAAATACCGATTGCTCTTATCGGGAGCAGGTACACTAAAATTTAATCTCGCCCGTAGTGCAGGATGAAGACAAGGAAATACCCGATTCATATTTCGGCGTGCCCGTTCGCTCATGAATTTATGATGCTGTATCTCCGATTCGAAAAGCACCCACCCAAATAAATCAGTATTCGTTTCGGCAAAAACAGCATTCGACAAAGGTTGATTATAAACCGAATGCAACTCACCGACTATAACAACCATCTCAAAGGATTGCTCTTCGTAATTGAACTGAATCCGTACAGTATAAGCTTTGTAACCTGAGCAATTGGGATAGGGCGATTGTGCTTTGACCCACACTTCGGTATCCGACACAAAATTAGTTCGACAGGGCAACCCCAACGATTTAAAATAATTGCTAAGCCGAAGCGTGTAGTACTTTTTCAGAAACGAGATAGACCAACAAAATTCACCCTCCTGACAAAAAGCAGGAGAAACGGCTTTGGTTGCGGCAAAAACTGTAGTTGTGTCGGGTTTTATCAAGGCATACACAGCAGACCAATCTTCCGGCAAATCATATTCCGATTTTAGTTGTTTAGCTTCTTCTTCCGAAAACTTAATGGCGTTAATTGATGGTGCTTTTGTCAGATAAACTGTAATTTTTTTATCTACGTGTTCAAATTTCAACACGTTTAAAGTTAATGGTTTTGGTGTCATGGTTTCGTTTTGTTATGTTGTTTGGTTTTTAAGTTATTAAAATAGCGTTGATATTCGGTATCTTCGACCAGCCACCCTTTTTTTTGCTTTATGCCTATCAGTTCTTTTTTCTCTAACAGGCGGCGAATGGTGCGGTCACTACCAATCTTCATGTCAATTAAATCCTTCACGGTATAAAATATTGTACCAACAGATGCTGTGGCTTGTCCGGTTTCGGACTGCGTGCTTACAAGTGGTTCTGTGATCCTTTCCTCAGTTAGAGTTGTAACCTTAGCTTTCGACGATTTTTGCAATTTCTCAGTAGGTATATGTTTCAAAAAGCACTTTATTGGTGGCAACTCGCCCACCATAGCCGAGTAAAGCATTGTTTCGGTAAGTGGGTTATTAATTACGTCCGAAAGCGCTAATTGCACTTCAAGATAGGCTTTAGCCACACATACTTTCAGTAAATGAAAAATATAACTGTTGGATAACAATTCAGGGTCGGTCTCCGGTAATGGATGTAAAAAATGCTGTGTGGATAAGTTGCCGGAATGTAAAGTTTCGCCAATTTTAATTAGGCAGGTTTTCAAATGTTTATCAA